>JAERRU010000023.1 GCA_016735295.1 SAR324 cluster bacterium | reverse complement strand
CCTCATAACAAAAAAAGCAACCGCCCGTGATAACCATAATAGCTACCTCAAAGCAGTTGCTTTTTAAATATACCCCTCGCTAATAATCTTTCTCTTAATTACCGCTCATCAATTATTGTTTAACTGAAATCACAACATCTCCAATTACCCTTTCTGCAGGATTTGAGTAGTCAAAAGTTGACGTTAAAAAATGTGTATACTCATATTTATAAGAATTAATATTACTAGTTCTAGCAACAAAACCATATTTTGGATCAAATCCCTGATAGAGGGCCAACGAAGTTGTTCGTTCAGGAAAATCAACCTCTGTTCGCTCAACATATCCATTCAGATCAAAAGCATGCAACGCTCCAGCGTAAGCCACCATATAGTAACCACCAACGTGATTACTATCAACTGTTGATTTTGACTTATTTAAATTTCTAGTCTTATTAGCAGTATCTACACCATCTAATCTAATTGGGTTTGATACAACAAACGTTTGTGATGTACCAGCATCAAGTTTTTTATTAGTCACTCTGGTAGCTGCCAATTCACAAGAATTACAATTTTCATCATGCTTATAGTAATAAACAAATATATTTTCTTCATCATCTCCAGCAGTTAAAAATATACCATTTTCACTTTTTCCAATAGAAAATATATTATCATAGTATCCGCTTGGGGCTTGGACTCCGCCACCTATCGCGTTTGGATAAGCTCTTACTGTATTAATCGCTACATTTTCATTATTATTATTTGCGTTACTTATGCTAAAGGTTAACACCTTATTGACATCTAAAACATATAATATATCTCCTACTATCACTAGCTGTGTAGGCTTATTAAACACTACCTTGTTCTTTTTAGTTTCTTTACCTTGCACACTAGATGCTGTGCTTGGGGCGTCATAGTCTATTACATCATCATCATTTGCATCATTCCAAACAAATAGATAATCTGCCGTGGCTCTCTGTAAATATGAGTCATTAGGGTGAATTTTAGCGATAAAATTTCTCCCATCAGTAACATAAAGCATATTATTATAACGATCGAACGCCAATCCCGTAATATCTTGAAAGTTAAGCTCTCTATTTGTAACCGGAGCTCTATTAATAGATTTACCCTTATCTTCACCAAATATACCTTTAGTGGGGTCATGGACCGTTCTTCCTACCACTGCATGAAGGCCAAGATTATGCTGATTATTTATATCAAATGTTATTGAACTAATCTTATTATCTACCGCAAAATAATACTCTTTTTCAATTACACCATAATTATTATTAACTGCTGGAACTATTTGCGACATGCTGCGCTTACCAATAAAGTCGTTATTGCTACGACCAAGATGGACTGGAGCATTTGCTGTACCATCTCTTTCGCTTTTATCAAACAAATCATCACCAGAAAAAATAAATTGCTCGGCTTCCTTCTTTGAGCCCTTATTGGTCACCTTAATATTTGAGCCTTTATAATCATAAATATAAACAAATTTTTTGGCAGTTTGGCCAGTCGTTTTTTCTAAGATATTATTTGATGATAACCCATAAACAGCAATTCCTGCATGGTTATCATAGTCTTTTATGGAAATATCCGCAGTAGGTAAAAAATAATTCATTTTATGCTCAAGATCCCCTAAAGCTAAGCCGTTCACATCAAATTTATCAGAATTTCTCCACTCCCAGCCTGTATAATCACTTGAGGATCCTAGTAAGCTGTTATTACACACAGAATTAGCCGAACCTTGCAATGTTCTTGATGTTGATGATATATCCCAAATAGTCTCTTCCCCATCATACGCAGTTCTTACCACACATTTCCAAGTACTATAAGCATTAGCATTAGCTCCACTATTCCATTTAACATTTTGGTATTTAAGAGGTTTACCATTAACGTCATACTTGATAGTTTTCCTAGTTAAAACTTCAGAACCTCCTGTAGTAGATGTGGGCGGCATTTTTATATACCCATAAGGCCATTCAAACTTGCCCTCGGCATTTTTAGTTGAGGTAAATACAAAATTATTGTCTCCTTGATCTTTTGCTATTTTAGAAAGATTGATAGAATAACCAATCATATGACGTTTATCATTTTCATCAATCGCAAAATTACTAAATTCAGTCTTTCCTCCATTATTTCCATGAGACATCAATGGAATAATAGCCGTTGCTTTAGTAGATTGGCCATCCACAAAAACAGCATCATTACGGTGAACCACTATACCAATCTTTTCATCCAAAGCGCCAGTACGAAGATCAATCACTGCAGAAGAACCAATATGACCTGGTTTAAAACTATCTCCTAATAACTCAGCCGCTTCTTCAGCTAATAAACCCACCTTTGGATCAACAGAAAAATCTGGATCCTTTGCTAAAAGTTGGTCTATGGTGCTGATATAATCCATTAAATAAAAGACTATATAAGTCTTTCCTGAAACTGGCATCCTAATCCTTGCAGAAAATTTATTATTATGAATTCCTCCAACAGAAAAATATGATTCTGATAGTGCCGCGTCTTTAGATTCTGCATAAACTCTCGCCAAATTTTGGCTGTAGCCTGCAGCAAAAACCCTTATCACTCCACCAACAAATGATTTCGCATACTTATCTAGTTCAGTAGCTGGTTTTGTATCACTAAATATGCTGATAATGCCAATCTCTTGCTTATGTTCTTGCGCACCACTTTCATCTATCACAAGTTTACTAAAATATTGCTCCTCTGGAATGTAGAGGTCGTCAAACTTTAAATTTACTATTTCTGAGTCGCTTATACTTGGTGAATCAGCCAAAGAAATTAATGATGCCCTAGCAACTTGGCTGCTTAATGGTGGTGAGGCGTTTATTGGATCTCCTTCTTCTAATTCAAAGATAAAAGATTTTCCCTCATCTTTACCATTTGAGCTACAGCTCGTGATAAAGATGATTAAGGCTCCTGCCCAAAAAATATTTGTTTTTTTAAATATATTTATTAATTTCAAGATATCTATTTTCATAATTATTTTTTCGTTAATTTAAAAATACAAGACCACCTATAGTTAAGTATAGCCTATATAAACAAAAATGTCAACACTTTTTTTTATTTTTTCATATATCTACCGATAAGTATATATGATAGTATTAATTTTATCTACTTAATAATAAAGAAAAAAATATAAATTAATTTATCATAATATTATATATTATCAATTAATATCAGCCACAGCCAGCTGCTATTTAACTTGTATTTGATTTATGGGTTTTTTGATAATTAATGGGCCGATTGGTTGACTATCATCATATTAGCTCCTACGTGAGAGAGCTATATCAAATGGATGGTATTAAAGAAACTTGTGACATAGAGCGTATTAAAACTAATTTTTATGTTAACCACAAAGCGATTAATCCTCGACAAATAGTGCCATTAGGGCCAATTATTGATTTTAATGCTCCCCATGATAGAGATGGAATTAAATAATTTTAGTTGAATAATTAATTGTGGTGCGTTAAATAAGATAAAGATAAATCAAATATGGTAGCTAAGGAGAGGTGGGTGAGCGGTTTATACCGGCGGTCTTGAAAACCGTTGTACTAATGTACCGGGGGTTCGAATCCCTCCCTCTCCGCCAATTTACTAATTTTTAATATTTATCGCCCCATCAATCTTAATATCAAGGGCAGATGAGGTGATTTATTTATTAGGCGTCCATCAGCTATAATCAGCCAGCTAGTAAAGGTGTGCCAATATATAAACGGGTAAGATGATTTATTTATTAGGAGTTCATCAGCTATAATCAGCCAGCTAGTAAAGTTGTACCACCTATATAAACGGGTAAGGTGATTTATTTATTAGGCGTCCATCAGCTATAATCAGCCAGTTAGTAAAGGTGCACCAATATATAAACTGATAAGATAGTTTATTTCTTAGGCGTCCATCAGCTATAATCAGCCAG
>JAERRU010000004.1 GCA_016735295.1 SAR324 cluster bacterium | reverse complement strand
GGGTGAATATAGAAAATATGAGGCAAATTTACATATATTTAATTATTTTTTATCAATTATAGCTATTTATCTTTTTCATTAGACTTAGGAGCATAATAATTTTTTCTATCATTCTTTGACAAAGCATATACTTTAATCTAGATTGCTAATTATAGGTTCTTGTTGGTTAGTTTTTTTTAAGCTTTGGCAAGAAGGTAGATAGATAATAAATTGCTTTGAAATATAGGTTTATGGCCGTAAAAAAGACTCTAAAAATATTTTTAATCGGGTTAATTATCCTGTGGGTTATTAGTCTAATTGTAGCTAGGCTGTTGCTACCAGTGGCTAATCCTGATAAAAGAAATGCATTACCTGATTGGCTAAGCGATAATTCAAAAGCTAGCATTAAAAGATCTTGCTTTGATTGCCATAGTAATGAGGTGGTTTATCCTTGGTATTCTTATATGCCTGTCGTATCTATGCTAGTGGCGGTAGACGTGAAAAAAGGTCGTAAGAATCTTAACTTTTCACTTTGGGATGAAAATGATTTTCAAGGCATTAGAAGAGATTTTGATGATGTCCTAGAGGTGATTAATGAGGATACGATGCCCCTTAGTATCTATACTATCTTGCATCCTGACACGATATTTAGCCGTTCAGAATATATATCTTTAATCAACGACTATGAAGGCTATTTAAAATTGAATCAAACTAAGTAACGGGTGGGCTAATAATAGTAAAAAATATTTATTTGTTGATATTTTTTATGAACTGTTTTATAAGTGACCCAAAGATTAAATCTATACCAATAAATCACGCTAAATTAGGTAAATTCAAGTGATTATATCTATACTATAGATAGGTTCACGGATTAATTTAAATATTTCAATACTTTTATTTTGTTTAGGCTGTGCTTTATATGCTATCTTAGTGTTAGTATAAGAAAAATTTTATCACATCCTCCTACTCCCCCTAAATTCAATATTATCTGCGTCCCAATTATACCCATTTAGCAAACAGCCATCTCGCTTTTTGCCATGTCATTCATAATAAAATAAGCTATATAAAGCCGGTAGTACGTATTATATATCATCTCCTCAATATATCAGCACATCATATTATTATTATTCAGTCAATATTTTAACGACGATTAATTAATAATTCACGTAAAAAATCAGATGTTTCACTCTGATTAAATATTTACTAATTGCTGACATCGCCAAAATGATTTCATTGAAAGAAATTTTAAGGTCAATGGGTGGAGATATAATAGACAAGAAAAATAAGGGCACGTCTCTAACAAAAGTTAGAAATTTAATCATTACATTAGCTATAGCCCTATCCTTAGTAACATCTTGCCAAGATAGCGTGCCTGAGGAGAAGGAGGAGCGTGTTATTTACGTCAAATTCGAATTTGTTGACGATAGCACAGGAGATGATATACCCGTAGAGAAGCCTAAAGATAGACCTAAAATAGCGGCTTTCAAGGTGAAGTTATTAGCGGGAAGCTTTGCTGATAACGTGCCTAGCGATTACTCAACACCGGCAACTCTAAGTGACTCCAGATTTAATAATTTACGCCATCTTGGCTTGGATGGAGGCAACATCTATAGCTCCGAATTTGATGGTAGAATCAAAAAGATTGATACTGTTAACGATAAAGTCTCCTTGTTCGCCGGCACCTCTTTAGTGGGTGATGTGTTTACTAATCAAGCCAGCGAGTCCTTATCCAATCTGAATCTACCTAAATTACATGGCCTAGTTGTTAATGGTGATTTTATCTACGCCGCTGCTCTTGATCATTCCATCATCAAATTGCCAAAAACTGCTAACCACGACCAACAGATTACTAAGCTAGATTCCTTGTTCGTTGGTTCTGGTAGCTCATCTGAAGCGGGAAAGGTTGACCTTAGTAGCGCCAATTTTCCGGTAAGTTTTGGTGATATTTTGCCTGCTGATATCAAATTAAATTACGTTACCAAATTATTAGCCAGTAAAAATTACCTTTACGCCTACGACTTTTTGAATCATTCCATTCGCAAAATATCGCTAAACCTT
>JAERRU010000034.1 GCA_016735295.1 SAR324 cluster bacterium | reverse complement strand
AATATGTGGATATAGCCTAAGCAGGTTTTTAAATAGCACCAAGTTTAAATTAAGGTAAATATTTTAGAATAAATAATTTATTTTAGATTAAATTTTATAAAATATAGCGAGCTAAATCTTGTTTTTTCAAAATATTTTGCAATCTATCTTTCACAAATTTAGCATTTATCACGATAGTTTTGCCCTTATTTTCACCAGCGGCAAAGCTTATTTCTTCTAATATTTTCTCCATTAACGCCTGTAAACGACGTGCTCCTATGTTTTCATGATTTAAATTAAGCTCAAAAGCGATGTTAGCTATCTCTGTAAGGGCGATATTCCTAAAAACCAGTTTAACCCCTTCTACTTTTAATAATTCTTGATATTGAAATATCAAAGAGTGACGAGGCTCTTTTAGTATTAAATATAAATCTTCCTTGGTAAGTGCATCAAGCTCAACTCTAATGGGGAATCGACCTTGTATTTCAGGAATTAAATCAGAAGGTTTTGCTGCGTGAAAAGCCCCTGCTGCAATAAACAATATGTGGTCGGTATTAACTATTCCATATTTAGTATTAACCACACTTCCCTCAATAATGGGCAACAAATCACGCTGAACTCCTTCTTTGGAAATACTGCTAGTATCTTGAGTGTGGCTTTTAGCAATTTTATCAAATTCATCAATAAAAACTATGCCTAATTCTTCCGCTCTTTTGAGGGCTTCAGTTTTCACATTTTCTAAATCTATTAATTTTTCAGCTTCTTCAGCGGTTAATATTTTAAGGGCATCTTTAATTTTAACCTGACTTTTCTTTTTAGAGCTAGGCATCATTTGACTCATCATATTACGAAGTTGATCAATGCCCTCATTGCCCATAATAGGGATTACCTCAAACATACTTTTAGATGAATTTTGAGTTATTTCTAGTTCAATTGATTTTTCATCTAGAGCTCCAGACGTTAAATTTTTATAATATCTCTTTCTAGTAGCATCTAAATTAGGAGTTTCAGGGGTGGGTTGTTTATTATCAGCAGCGGATATATCAGGCAAGGGTGATGATGTATCTGGGTTATTAGCAGGTACCAGTTTATTCAAAATAACTTGATAAGCCGATTCCTTGGCTTTATTTTGCATTTCATTAAATTTAAGCTTACGCACAATATTAAATGAAACATCAACTAAATCTCTAATCATGCTCTCCACATCACGGCCTACATAGCCAACTTCAGTATATTTAGAAGCTTCCACCTTTATAAAAGGAGCGTTGATGAGTTTCGCTAAGCGGCGGGCAATTTCAGTTTTACCAACCCCGGTAGGCCCGATCATTAATATATTTTTAGGAGTTATTTCGCTTTTAATTTCAGGAGGTAGTTGTTGTCTGCGCCACCTATTTCTTAGAGCAATTGAGACTAATTTTTTTGCCGATTTTTGACCGACAATGTTTTGATCTAGCTCCTTACTAATTCCTGCTGGTGAGAGGCTTATCTCTCGCATTAAATCATCCATTTGAACATTAAGTATCTATAAATTTATAAAAATAAAATAAATGGTTAGAAAATCTTGCTTTACTGCTATATATCTATATTCATATCATTATTATTAGCTAAATTATTATTAAAAGGATAAACTAGCTAGTAGAGGCAAATATAAATATTTAACCATATACTATATAATTTAAGGATAAAAACTATTTGTCAATAGTAGTAATTATCATATTTAATGGTATAATCTGATATATAGTATAGGCTTAGTGGGATAAATTTTTATTTTTAAAAGTATTCGCCATGTATAAAAAAGGACTAATTTTTTACGGAATCATAATTTTAGGGTTATCCGTTCTATGGGCAGGATGTGAGAAAAAACCTATCAAAAGTGATACCAAGCCAAAGCATAGTAACTATAAAACTAAATGGTCTAATAAATAACATATTCGGTTAATTTTAGGGTGATTTTTTTTAAATAAAAAAAGTTGCGTCTATTATGAATCATTGCTAAGATTACGGGATTTATTAGATTTTGATTAAATTAAATCAATAATATTTTTTAATAAATTTAAATTTTAAAACTATTCAACGCATATTAACAAAGATAAACTTGATTAACCTATGGATTCAATTTCGGTTAAAACTTTAGTAGGAAATGGAGTGCATTTTGGGCACATAACATCAAAATGGCACCCCAAAATGAGGCCTTATATTTATGGAGTCAATAATAGATCCCACATCTTAGATAGCCGTAAAACATTGATTAAACTAAGAGAAGCATATGAATATGCAGCCAGTATTGGAGCTAGTGGGGGGAAGATTTTTTATGTGGGAACAAAAAAATTGGCAGCAGATATTATCCAACTTAAAGCTGCTGAATCTAATAATTATTATGTAAATTTTCGGTGGTTAGGGGGCACGTTAACCAATTTTCAAACTATTCGTCAAACTTTGCTAAAACTTAAACGAATTGAAGGTTTAGCCACTAATGATTTATCTTATCCCGATATTATCAAGAAAGAGGCGGTTAGCTTGGAAAAAGAAAGGCAAAAATTAGTTAGATTGTTAGGCGGATTTCGCGAGATGAAAAAAATGCCTAGTGCTCTTTTTATTGTGGATATTAATAAAGAAAGAATCGCCGTTAAGGAAAGTCGCATTTTAGGTATTCCGATTATTGCTATGATTGATAGTAATTCTGATCCTAGGCTAGTAGATTACCAAATTCCATCTAACGATGATTCTTTATCATCAATTGAATTGGTGACATCGGTGATAACCCAAGGCTATATGGAGGGAAAGAAATTTGCAGAACAGCAAAAATCGGTGAAAATAGCTAAACTTGCCACAGAAGATAAGGCAAAAAGCGACGCTGCGGCTGCTACTGCTGCTGCTGCTCCCACCACTACTGCTACAGGGATTAAGGTTAAGATGGTTGATAAATTAGCAGGTAGTGATGCAAAAAAACTATCAGTTAGTAAAGAGAGTAAAGAGAATGTTCTAGCTGATAAAAAACTATCATCAGCTCCTGCTGCTAAGGCAAAGCCGGCGTCCATTACTCCTAAAACCAGCGATGATAAGGACTCTTTGATAAAAGATGAGCCTAAAAAAGCAAAGTCTGTTGTGTCAGATGAAAAAATCAATTCTGCTAAGAATGATGAATCTTCATCAACGAAAAAAACTACTTCTGATGATGTTTCTTTAACTCCAGATGTGGCTACTTCAGATTCAAAGGATAAGGGGGCTAGCTCTAAAGAGGATAAAAAGATAGACGATAAAACTAGCTAGTCAAAAACCATCTAGTGCTTTACAAAAATAAAAGTATAGCGGTGGTGAAGGGCTAGCTTTAGCTGAAATAAGTTGATTTTATTAATTTATCATTGCCGAATAATTTAGATGCTCAAGGGGAATGGTGATTTCCCCAATAGTGCATATTTTTTGGCGAAGCGGCGATTTGTGTAAAAATTATTTATTAATCATAAGATTATATACAGGGATTAAAAGTATGAATAGAGATGAAAGAAATTAAAGCAAAAGAAGTTAGTGAGCTGCGAGCGATAACAAAAGCAGGCTTGATGGATTGCAAAAAAGCACTGCTTGAAGCTAAAGGAGATATGGAGAAGGCTCAGATTATTTTGCGAAAAAAAGGTCTTGCTACCGCGTTAAAAAAATCAGGTAGATCGGCTAAAGAGGGGCAAATATTCGTCAAACAAAATAGCGATCTTTCAAAATTGGCATATCTTAGATTGGCGTCAGAAACTGATTTTGTATCAAGAAATGATGTTTTTCAAGAGTTGGGAACTTCTTTGGTGACATCTTTATATGAATCAGGGCAGGAAAAATTCTTAGAAAAAATAAAAGATGATGGCGAATTACGGCCACTAATACTAAAAACTATTCAAGTATTAGGTGAAAATATTATGGTGCTGGAGTGTGATTTGCTTGATAGCTCTAAGGCTGTTTATCGTTACTATTTGCATACTAACAAAAAATTATTAACAGTGTTAAAGGCTGTGATTAAGGGTGATAACCCTAGCACAGATGATGTGTTAAAAGGTCTTTGCATGCATTTAGCGGCTAACCGAGTTGAGGGAATTACTGAAGACATGGTTTCTAAGGACATGATTGAAGCTGAAAAAAAAGTTTATCTTAGCCAAGATTTAGATAAGCCTGAGGAACTTAGGGAAAAAATTATTGCGGGGCGTGTAGAAAAATTTAAAAAACAAGTAACTATGTTAAAACAACCATTTTTGAAAGATGCCAGCAAAACTGTTGGGGAGTGGTTGGCTTTAGAAGAAAAAAGATTGGCAGTTAAAATTCAAATAACCAAATTTTTGAAGATTAGCTTTTAACGATTTCACGTAAATAAACAAAAAAATATAAACTCAAACACTGGTTATGTTATCTTGGATAAGAGGAGGATCGGGGCAATGGTTTGCGAGGGGGGTATTTTTTGTAGTAGTGCTGGTGTTCACTTTTTTTGGGGTTTATGGATATTTAGGTAGTGGGTTAGATTCTCGCACGTTAATAGCTAAAGTGGATGGGGTTGAACTTACTATATCAGAACTTGATAACCATTATCAGTTTCTTAGAAGTAATGAAACTCAAAACACTAGGCAGGCCGATAGAGATTTAAAGGAACTCGCCTTGGAGCAATTGATTAATCGGATTTTGTTAACTCAGTACATGGATACTATCGGGTTAATTGATTCGCCAGAAGAGGTGCGCAGGCAGATTTTAAAAAATACCTCATTTTATACGGATGATAGGTTTGATCGGCGTAAGTATGATGAATTTTTAAGTAATACCAACCAAAGTGCTAGTGACTATGAGAAAGATATGGCCACTGACATTGCGTCTGGCACCTTCGATAGTTTTCTTAGCAATTTATCGTTTGTTGATGATGATATGGCTAAAGATCAATATAAAGGGTTCAACAAGGAAATTTCAGCCTATTTGCTATCGGCTAGTGAGAGCGATTTTACTAATAAGGTAAAAGTTGATGATGATTTGTTGAAAGATTATTTATCTAAAAATATTTTAGATTATAAAACTGATATTGGATTTGATTTGAGCTATTTTATCATTAAAGCTGATAATTCTATTTTAGGAGGAAAAATTGAAACAACGGCAGCAGATAGGCGTGAATATTATAGCACTAATAAAAATAAATTTTTAATTAAGGAAAAAATTAATAGTGCTCATATTTTAATCTCGATTGATGATAAGCGTAGTGAAAAAAAGGCTTTAAGCAGGGCTAATGAAGTTTATGATAAGCTTTTGAGTAATCCTGGTGATTTTAAAAAGCTAGCCAAGAAATTTTCTGATGATAGCAGTGTCGCTCAAAATGAGGGTGATTTGGGGTTTTTCGAGAAAGGAGAACTTGATATAGAATTTGAACTAGCGGCTAATAGTTTACGAATCGGAGAAATAAGTGAGCCAGTTAAGACTAGATTTGGCTATCATATTATTAAACTAATTGATAAAAAACAGGCGTCTTATTTATCTTTAAGCGATGTTAGTAATAAAATTAGAGCAGAGTTAATATCTCGCGAAGAAGATAGGCGGATAGATGATTTTATTACCGGTAATGATAAAACATTTGATGGCGATAAATTTACAGAGCTAGCCGATGATTTTAGCGTAACCAATTTTTTAGATAGCGAATTTAAGGAAGATGTTGGGTTATTGAGTATCCGCAGAAGGCAAAGTTTTTTGAGCCAATTAACGGGACAAAATCAGAGTGAGGGGGGATTGGTAAAACAAAATAATGAAATAGTTGTCTATAAAATAAATAAAATAAATTTACCGGTTGACCTAAAATTTACCGATATCAAAAAGCAATTAACAAAGGATTATACAAAACAACAAACCAGCAGGCTTTTAAGTGAAGCATTTAGCGAAGAAGCCCTAAAGAATATTGATAGCCTTAGTAAGCTAAAAGGTTATGCCAAAAAATTTGCTGGTGAGGTAAAAGATGTAACTGCAAATACTTATGATAGCCTTGTCTACGGAGAAGGAGTTAACTTTGCGTTGCATGATTTGCTGTTGAAATTACGTAAAGAACAAAACATCTTATTTGAAATTTTAGATGATGTTGGTTATATAGTTTTGCTCAATAAAGTTAAGGAAGTATCAGACATAGATGAGCAAGAAATTGATCAGATGAAGATAACCCTCACTAATGTTTTAAAAGATTATTATTATAGCCAAATCTTCTTACATTTACGAGATAATTTAAAAGTGGATTATAACCAAGATTTGCTGGATAGTTATTTGAAAGATAACTAAATTTATGTGCCGTTTATTAACTGCACCTAGCTCAAAAAGAGCTAAGTATCTAGTTGGTAGATGTGTTAATTAAAGCGAAGGAATAAATTTATATTAAGTAGTAGCAGGGTTTGTCGACATCATTTTAAGAGAAGATCGACTAGATACAGATGGAAAAAGAATCTTTTGCAAAGCCCCTTGCTCGATAGCGGCCAGTAATAACTCATTATTTAAAGCGTGACTGGCTTTATTAGCTTCATAATGACCGATTATTCTATTTCCAATCACATAAAGGTCCCCTATAGCATCCAGAATTTTGTGTTTCACGCACTCATCAGCATAAAATACCCCATTTTCATTTAAGGCATTGCCATTATGGTCTAACACCAGGCAATTGCTCGTATTAGCACCTAATGCTAGGCCTTTCCTAGCTAAAGCTGGTTTATCAGCGGCAAAACCAAAGGTGCGGCTACTCGCTATTTGTTGGTAATAATTATTCTCATTAAGGTCAAAGCTATAATATTGCCTTGTTAGACCTCGCTTGCTAAAATCTATCATAAATGAAAAAGTGCTAGATACTTTTTCTTCTACTGGTGATAAAGATACCTGCGCATCTCCTTTGTTAACTGTTATTTTTTTAGTCACTCTAAAAGCCTTTTTAAAAAAAGGTTGTTTAATGATACCTACCTTTTTCACTTTATCAAATATCAGTTTACTGCTGCCATCCAAGATAGGAATTTCTAAACCATCTTTTAAATCTATTAATATATTATCGATAAATAAAACGTTGAGCACAGATAAGAGATGTTCGATAGTTTTAAGATAGGTCCCACCTAGATCAACCGATGTGCAAAGGATAGTTTCTACGACTTTCTTTGGACTGAGTTTGATAGAAGGTTCACCAGGAAGCTTAAATCTTATTCCCTGATTTGCTGGTAATGGTTTTAGATGTACACAGGTTTTTTTACCACTGTGTAAGCCTATTCCATCTAGAATCACGCATTCTTTTATAGTTCGTTGTCTCAAAATAAAGTTGTGTTTAGTTAATAAATTTTGTTATTTATCCATCTACTCAAATAGGTTAAAGATGGGCGCTCAGTTGGTTAACTGCATTTTCTATGCCAACTTATTTTTAGTGGGATGTATAAAAAGGTATTTATTTATTAACTTAATAATAAGAGGTTTATATGCAGGCGAGATAAAATAGGATAATAATATATATATCATTGCTGGAAAATGGTCTATCCCGGTTCTATTCAAATAAAGCACAATAATTAAAATTTACCAAAAAATAGAAGAATATAATCTATTATCATGATTTATCTATTCAGATTAATAGATATTCATTGTTATCTTTACTGATTATCATAGTTAAGTGTATAATAAAGTATACACCATAGATAAAAATATACAGCTCTTAATGGGAATTAAATAAGCTCATATCAATAAATTTTATATGGGTATGAGAAGAAAAATAGACACTATAGTATGATAATAACTAATAGTTAAAATTAGTTAGCTATCAATCACTTAGCATTATTTTGAATGAAGAGTACGAAAACCTAATCTTTATCGGCTAGTGAAAAGTTATTTTTCTGATAACATTATTTATGGTATCAGATACGAAAATATCACCTTCACCATTAATAGCTAAGAAATCAGGATATAAAAATCTGGCAGTTAAAGGGTCGTGGGCGTCACCTTCAGTGTCTTTGAGGCCTATCGCACTTCCAGCAATAGTGCTAACTACAGCTTTCGTGCCGGCGATGGTAATTTTACGGATTTTGTAATTTAAAGTATCTGATACAAACATATTGTTATTGCTATCAACCACTAAACTTTTAGGGGAATTAAACAAAGTGGGGGCAGAATCCTTGTAACCAGCCATTTTTCCCTGACCTAAAAAGATAGTAACTTTATCAGTTTCGCTGCTATACATTCTAATTATATGACTGGCCGTATCAGTAAAATAAAAATTAAAATTAGGAGCAGTCGCATGAATCAAAGCCATTCCTCGAGGGCCATTTAATCGCATGTCAGCAGGAGATTCACTATGATAAACTTTAGGAGCTTCTGTGCCATCAGGCCGATCATGAAATTTCCCAGTAGAAAATGCCCTTGAACCATCTGTCTTTCCTATAAAGGTGCTTACCATATTGGTCTCTAAATCTAGCACTCTAATTAAATAATTTTTAGTATCACTTATATAAAGTTTTTTATTTGGCTCATCTAATAGCAAACCAGAAATTTCATTAAAGGCTGAACTAGCCGCCGCCCCATTAGTAAAAGAGTTATCCCCAGTACCAGCTAGAGTTGCTACGCTTTTACCGGCGATAGCAATTGTTTTTATAGTATTACCTTTGGCAACATAAATGAGCCTATTGCCTGTTTTATCTAGCACCATGGCCGATGGTTTTTCGCTGAGAGTGATAAAACTATAAAGGCCAGCTTTAGTACCAGATTTTTTGATGAATTTTATTTTTTTATTCTCGTAATCTGCTACATACAAATTTCCTGCGTTATCAAGAGCAATTCCGTGAGGTCTGTTTAATTTTCCATCTAATGCAGAATCAACATTTACCGCATCACCAGCAATACCATCTTCATTACCTGCATAAATACTAACTTCTGTGCCAGATTGAGGTACGTCATCTGTTATGTCATCAGTAGCGTCTCCGCCTTCTTCCTCTTCTTCTTCAGCGTCTTTCTTACAGCCTATAACGACTATCCCCATCAACAATGGCAAAAAAGCAATTAAGCTGAAGTACTTTAATTTTAATATGAGGTTCATAAATGTTTGTTTTTAAATTTGTTTTTAAAATAACAAAAAACATCATCACAAAATCATCTACAAGGATTTGATAAATTAAAACGATGATAGCAATGTAGAAAATTTAATTTTAAAAAAGGTAGGGCGTACTATAACAGATAAAGAAAATAATGTCAATAGGCTGAAAATAAAAGCCAGCCAAATTATATGCAATATTCTTGGCTAGCGTAAAACGTAAATAAAATACATCTGAAGATAGGAAAACTAGCTAATAATTATCTAGCTGGTCAATCTTAGCTTGGCTTCAGTCGCTAATTCGCTAAAGCTACCAGGATCGTTTACCGCCATGTCGGCGAGCAATTTTCGATCAATGGCTACATCTCCTTTTTTTAATCCATCAATTAATTGACTATAGGTGATGTCATTTTGTCGAGCTGCCGCATTAATTCTCATTATCCATAAAGCTCTAAAATCACGCTTTTTTTGGCGTCTATCGCGGTAAGCATATTGCAAAGCCTTTTCCACCACGCCTCTAGCAATTCTAATTAACTTGCGATGTGAGCCACGGTAACCCTTAGCAAGCTTTAATATGGACTTTCTCTTTTTGTTGGCGTGCACCCCACGCTTAATTCTTGTCATATCTATATTTTCAAATACAATATTAAAATATCTTAAATAATTAAAACAAATAAATTATTATAAATAAGGAAGCATAATGTGAGCACTCTTAGCATTAGCACCACTCAAATAACCAGGTTTACGCAATTCACGTTTGACATCTTTTGATTTGCTCCTTTGGCGATGACGCATTTTAGCTCGTTTAAATTTTATCAAGCCATTACTCGAAACTCGAAATCTCTTAGCTGCTGATTTGTTTGTTTTTAACTTATTTCCCATCTTACTAAATAAAATTAATAATAATTTATTTGTTTTAATTATTTAAGATATTTTAATATTGTAT
>JAERRU010000041.1 GCA_016735295.1 SAR324 cluster bacterium | reverse complement strand
AATAATTTAAAAAAAATTGTTCGCTAAATGAGTAAAAATTTGCTGTTTATAATGTAATATTACCTACTTGATTATATAATTTATTATTACTACTGCTATTAGTTGTAATTACATATTCAATAAGAGTTTAAGGCTATCCTTATTTTAATAAACACGCCATAACATCAAAATATAATAAGAACTAAAAAGGATTAAATCATTTCATGATAAATAGCCTATCATTAAACTAGCAATGGGTGAATCAGATGCTCTATTGGGCTAGTTTAAATGAAATATCAAACTAGTTATAAATAAAATTTAGAAATAAAAAAATATTATGTATAAGGGACGATTCGTAATTAAAAGGGATAATTCACAAGTTAATTTTGACGCTACTAGGATAAAAAATGCCATATTTTTTGCCACACAAGCGGCAGGGGAAAAAAATAATTTAAGTGCGACCTTTTTAACCGAGCAGGTGGTAGAAAAATTAAATAAAAAATACGATGCAGACACCCAAACCACTCCAAAAGTAGAAGAAATTCAAGATATAGTAGAAACAGTGTTATTAGCTCATAACCATGTAGATGTAGCTAGAGCATTTATAAAATACCGAGCGCGCCATGAAGATGCTCGTAATGTTAAAAAGAAAGAATTGCTTGAAAAGATAGGCCGCCATGAGGCTACAATAATAAATGAAAAAGGGATAAAAGAGCCCTTTGATATGGAAAAAATACTAGCTGTATTAGACTTTTATTGTTGCGACCTGCCTAAAATAGATGTTAAAAAGCTAATCCTAGAAGCGGTAAGTAATCTTTATGATGGAATTAGTATATCTGAGTTAGAATCGGCATTAATCAACGCTGCTCGTTCAAAAATAGAAGTAGATCAGCAGTATTCATTATTATCGGCTAGGTTGTTGTTAAAATCTTTGTATAAGAAGGTATTAAATTTAAGTATCACTAAAAGTCAGTCAAAATTTAAGCGTGCGTACCGAGCAAATTTTGTATCCTACATCGAAAAAGGGGTATCAGATGGATTATTGGATAAAAGAATGCTTGAATTTGATCTAGCCAATCTCCAAGAATCGTTACTTCCTAGCCGAGATGATCTATTTCATTTTAGAGGAATAAAAACGGTATATGATCGATATTTATTAAGAACAGAAAAGGGTAAAATGTTTGAGCTACCTCAATATTTTTGGATGAGAGTGGCGATGGGCATATCATTAGCCGAAGATAAGGCCAATAGAAACGAATGGGCAGTAAAGTTTTACCATCTTATATCAGAAATGCTTTACCTTCCATCAACGCCTACATTGTTTAATGCGGGCACGGTTCATCCACAATTATCTAGTTGTTTTTTAAATTCGGTAGATGATTCATTAGACGATATTTTCAAAAGTTTTAGTGATAATGCTAAATTATCCAAATATGCGGGGGGTATAGGCACAGATTGGACAAATGTTAGGTCACTAGGAGCGTCAATAAAGGGCACAAATGGAGTATCTCAGGGGGTAATACCTTTTTTAAAGATTTTCAATGATGTGGCCTTGGCGGTTAATCAAGGGGGAAAGCGTAAGGGGGCGATGTGTGCATATTTGGAGATATGGCATTCAGATGTATTTGAATTTATAGAAGCAAAAAAGAATACTGGTGATGAGCGGCGTAGGCTGCACGATTGCCATACCGCAGTTTGGGTGCCCGATTTATTTATGAAAAGGGTAGAAGAAAAGGGAGAGTGGACTTTATTTTCTCCTTCTGACGTGCCTGATTTGCATGATTTATATGGCAAGGCGTTTGAGGAGCGTTACTTAGAATATGAAAAAAAGAATTTATCATTAATTCGCAAAGTGTCTGCGGAGAGTTTGTGGCGTAAGCTATTAACAATTTTATATGAAACCGGTCACCCATGGATAACCTTTAAGGATCCTTGTAATATTAGAAATCCTCAATCACATGTGGGGGTAGTACACAATTCTAATTTATGTACTGAGATTACATTAAATAATTCATCAGATGAAACGGCGGTTTGTAATTTAGGATCGTTAAATTTATCTAAATTCGTTAATATGGGAGCGGTGGATTATAAGATGTTAAAATCTACGGTAACCTTGGCCATGAGAATGCTAGATAATGTGATAGACGTAAACTATTATCCCACAAAAGAAGCAAAAAATGCTAATGACAGGCATAGGCCAGTCGGGCTTGGGATGATGGGCTATCAGGATATGCTATATAAGCTTAATTATCCATTTTGTTCATCAAAGCATATAGAATTTGCCGATGAATTAATGGAAAAAATTTCTTATTATGCAATATCGGCGTCCAGCGATTTAAGTATGACTAGAGGTAGCTACCAAACCTATCAGGGCTCTATGTGGGAGCGGGGGATATTTCCTTTAGATACTATTGAAAAATTATCCAAAGAGCGTGGGCAAAGAATTGAAGTGGATCTTGATTACAAGGAAGATTGGCAATCATTAAAAGATAAAGTGAAGCGCCAAGGTATGAGAAATTCTAATTGCATGGCCATAGCACCCACGGCTACTATATCAAACATAGCAGGGGTTTATCCGTGTGTAGAGCCAGTTTTTAGAAATATTTATGTCAAAGAAAATACAGACGGCACATTTATCGTCATCAATCAATTTTTGGTAAATGATTTGGCAGAATTGGGTTTATGGAATGATCAGATGTTAAATAAAATTAAATTTTATAATGGTTCTGTGCAAGAAATAGCAGAGGTGCCGCCAGCGATAAAGGAGCGTTATCGAGAAACTTTTGAGATAGACTCTAAATGGATTATCGCAGCGGGAGCTAAGCGAGGAAAATGGATTGATCAAAGCCAATCATTGAATATATTTTTAGCAAAT
The DNA here is from genome assembly GCA_016735295.1 of SAR324 cluster bacterium. Classification (GTDB taxonomy): domain Bacteria; phylum SAR324; class SAR324; order XYD2-FULL-50-16; family JAERRU01; genus JAERRU01. The sequence continues at coordinate 15,946 of JAERRU010000041.1, read as the reverse complement.
GTAACTGGTAAAGTTTTATCAGATACATATTTTAACGCTTGGCGGTCAGGGCTTAAAACTACCTATTATTTACGTTCATTAGCTAAATCTCAGGTTTCTAAGGCTAATACTGATATGGCAGGAGTAAATAAAAACCAAGCAAATGAGGGAGATAACGTGATATCATCAGATAATAAGATAAAATCTACTGATAAAGCCAAGATAGAAAAGGTGGGCAACGCTCATTTATGCTCAATTGACGATTCTGATTGCGAAGCTTGCGAATAAAATAAACATCATCTTGGGCACCCTTATTAGTGGGTTAAAGGCTCTTTGATGGATGGTGCTATAATTTATAGTTATTGGAGGAAATAACCTCCAATAACCAAATAAGAGCCAGCATAACCAAGCAGTTTATAATTTAAGTCATCAAAATTTATTTTTATTTCGGGTGAGTGGGCAAATATGGGTCAGCTACCTTGAATTTATGTCCCGCACAGCTACCTTAGCGGTAGACGTGCTCTGGTGATGATATACCTCTGAATACTTAACTATACCAAGCAGTTTATAATTTAAGTCATCAAAATTTATTTTTATTTCGGGTGAGTTGGCAAATATGGATCAGCTACCTTGAATTTATATCCCGCACAGCTACCTTAGCGGTAGATGTGATCTGGTGATGATATACCTCTGAATACTTAATTATACCAAGCAGTTTATAATTTAAGTCATCAAAATTTATCTTTATTTCGGGTGAGTTGGCAAATATGGATCAGCTACCTAGAATTTATATCCCGCACAGCTACCTTAGCGGTAGATGTGCTCTGGTGATAGTATCTATGCAGGCTTAACTATATTAGCCTTAAGCGATAGTTATTCTATTATCAAGATAAACATCTTGGATAGCATGAAGAATTTCAATACCATCTTTAAGCGGTTTTTGAAAAGCTTTTCGCCCAGAAATAAGACCCATACCGCCGGCTCGTTTATTAATTACGGCAGTTTTAACTGCGTCTTGCAAATCATTTGTGCCAGACCCACCACCTGAATTAATTAATCCAATTCTACCACTATAACAGTTCAATACTTGGTAGCGGGTTAAATCTATTGGGTTATCGGTGGTCAACTCGCTATATACTAGCTTATCAATTTTACCATAACTTTGTGAGCCTTCATTAAGAGCTAAATACCCACCATTAATATCTGGTTGCTTTTGTTTGATGATATCTGCTCCAATAGTCACTCCTAGGTGATTGGCTTGAGCGGTTAAATCGGCTGAAGCGTGATAATCTTTACCATTTTTTACAAAATGATTATTGCGTAAATAGCACCATAAAATAGTAACCATTCCTAAGCTATGGGCATGTTCAAATGCTTTAGCAATTTCAGTTATCTGCCTGCCAGATTGCTCAGAGCCAAAATAAATAGTAGCTCCTATACCCACCGCTCCTAGCTGCCTAGCTTGAGAAACTTGGCCAAATAAAATTTGATCAAAATTATTAGGGCAAGTTAATAGCTCATTATGATTTATTTTAACGATAAAAGGGATTTTATGGGCATATTTACGAGCACAAATACCCAGCACCCCAAAAGTAGAGGCCACGGCATTACAGCCAGCTTCTAAGGCTAATTTAACGATATTTTCCGCATCAAAATAGCTAATTTCTTTAGCAAAAGATGAGCCTGCGGAATGTTCTATGCCTTGATCGACAGGGAGAATGGATAAATAGCCGGTATTTTTCAAACGACCTTGGTTAAAAATGCTCTGCAAATTTCTTAGTACAGCAGGGCTGCGATCGCTTAAAGCAAATACTTTATCAATAAAATCGGGGCTAGGTAAGGTTAGGTTGCCTTTATCTAATTTGGCTTGGTAGGTCAATAGTGACTGGTTACTTTTTCCTAAAACCGCTTCAACATCTATACTCATATTAGTTTTTTGCTATGGATTAATTGGTTAACAATACAACAAAATAATGAATTTAATAGTTCATTAATTCTAATGAGCTAACATTTTCAAAATCAGGAAAATAGCGCTAATTTTTCGCTCTGTACTTAATAGTTAGTTCATGCTAGCATCACAACTATATATTACTTTTGTGGTAATGTAAAGTAAATTTTTACAATTATAATCACCCAAAATAAACCTATTATCCCATTAATAAAGAGGTCAGCAGGCTATAGCCTGTGTTTAATTGTTATTAGAGCTGGTGGTTCTACTGTTCTATATTTAGACAAATCGCTTTAGTTAGTTTTGCACAGTTTTTACACAGGATTTATCTAATTATATAACTATAATTACTAACTATTTTCTAAATCAACTCATATGGATAATTAAGGCTGTGCTTAATTTTAATAAAATCATAATATAATCAAAGTATAAATAAGAGATAGATGCTAGATATAATAACCTCATCCCTTTCTGCTTATAGTATAATAGACATCTCAATTTTATGCTTAGCGGCATTTATAGCAGGATTTATCGATTCAATAGCCGGTGGTGGTGGGCTAATCTCTTTGCCCGCCTTGCTTTTTGTGAATGTACCCGTTCATCAGGCCTTAGCGACTAGTAAATTACAATCAACCTTTGGCACATTTAATACAAGCTATCAATATATAAAACAAGGCTATTGCTCTTTAAACGATGTTAAATATGCTATATTGCTAACCCTGCTAGGAGCATTTAGTGGGGCGTTGGTTGTGTTTTGGATTGATGGAGAAATTGTGCTTTATTTAATTCCAATTTTACTAGGATTATTATTCGTATATTTTCTCAAAGGGGCAAAAGGTGAGCGTAAATTATCAACTGCTAAACTAGGTTATTACAGCTTTTACAGCATTTTTGGTTTTGGAATTGGTTTTTATGATGGATTTTTTGGCCCTGGCACTGGGGCAATTTGGATGGCGTCGTTATTATATTTCATGGCACAAGACATGAGATCGGCACTGGGACATACCAAAGTAATGAACGCCACTAGCAATTTTGCGTCATTAATAATTTTTGGTTGGTTAGGATTGATTAATTACCCGCTTGGCTTGATAATGGCGGTTTTTCAGTTGGGAGGTAGTACGCTTGGGACGAAGTTGGCGATTAAAAAGGGTTCAAAAATTATTAGGCCATTACTTTTAACGGTAGTTTTCGTGAGTGTGATTAAGACATTTTACGATATATATCTAAAATAAATATATCGGGCTTATTAGGTGCTAATCCTTTAGTAGCACATGATGACGGATGGAGGTAATGGCTGGTTATTCTAGCTTGATGTAAGCCGGCTCTAGTTTGATTATTAGGTTATTGACGCTTTAAGGGTCAATTTTAATCAATAATCTTGATGTACCGATAATGTGGCGGTCTTTATTTTGCCAGAGATATTTTTTTAAAAAATCATTTACTGGGTAGCGAGGCGGAGTTTTTATTTTTATTTCTAGGTTAAAGCGATTATTTTTTTGATATATGGCGGTAGCGACTGGTTCTTCAAGCTTAATGTGAGACGATTTAAGCTTGTTTGCTAAATAATTAAATAATTTAATCGCCGTGTCATGAGCCCTCTTTTCTTGAAGGTCATTAATGGTGATGATAGTTAATTTAACGAATGGTGGCTCTTGCAAGGTGGCTCTTTTTTGAAATTCGTATGCCAAGAAAAGCTCAAAATCTTGTTCCAAGGCTCCCTTAATAGCAGGATGATTGGGGTTATAGGTTTGAATAAGAGTAACGCTTTTTGTGCCACTTGCCCGACCTGCTCTTCCTGCTACTTGATTTAGTAATTGAAAGGTTCTTTCAGAAGCTCTAAAGTCGGAAATATTCATATCTAAATCGGCTAACGGCACTACTACTAACCCTACGTTAGGAAAATCGTGCCCTTTGGCAATCATTTGAGTACCGATTATTATATCGTATTTTTGATTTTTAATGGCCAGTAATGTTTCAGACAGCACTATATGCTTGGCCATGGCGTCAGAATCCATTCTAAGAACGCGGTAATTGGAAAAACAATCCCTAAGATCAACTTCAATTCTTTCTGTTCCAATACCGATTAATTTTAAGCTAGTAGCTCGGCAATGAGGGCAAAAAGAGATATATTTTATGTGATAATCACAGTGGTGACAAATAAATTTACCTGCTGCTAGATGCCAAGTTAAAGGCACGCTACAATTATTACAACACACGGTTTCACCACATTTTGTGCAAGATAAAATTGGGGCGTATCCTCTCCGATTAAAAAATATTAATACCTGTTTATTGTTTTGTAAAGTTTCCGTAATTTTGTCAACGGCAACTTGAGCAAGATAAAAAAGTCTGCTATGGCGAGGTGTATTTTTTAGTTTTACCAATTCTATTTGGGGCAAGGAAACCTTGGTGGGGCGAGTTTTTAGCGTTAATAACAGGTAACGATTTTGCTTTGCATTATTAAAAGATTCAATAGAAGGAGTAGCTGAGCCTAATATAGCCAAGGCATTACCACGTTTGGCTAATAGTATAGCCAAATCACGTGCATGATAGAAAGGGCGTTCTTGTTGTTTAAACGATGGGTCATGCTCTTCATCCACCACTACTAACCCTAAATTATTGATTGGATAAAAAATAGCCGATCTTGTGCCAATTATAAGCGAATGAGTTGATTTTAGAGTAATAAGCCAGTTAATTTCTTTTTGTTTAGGAGATATTTTAGAATGTTGAACGATAATATCACCTATAAAATACTGAGCAAAACGATTCAAAGTTTGTGGGGTTAAAGCTATTTCAGGCAGTAATATAAGAGCACTTTTGCCTTGGGCTAAAACTTTTTTAGTAGCTTCAATATATATCTCAGTTTTCCCACTTCCGGTCACTCCGTGAATTAAGATGGGTAGCTTAGGCTTTTCCCAGTTAGGATCGATATATTTAAATATCTCGTCACAAATTTTAGTTTGATCTTTAGTTAATACTAGATCAGTTTTTATAAATTTATACTTTTGAGGGATAAATCTATTTTTATCGATATTTATACTAAGGTAATTTCTTACCAGGGCATTTTTAATTGATATTAAGCCTATTTTAAAGTCGATTAATTGATTAATAGAAAAGCTATCACCAGTTAAACTTGTTTTAAATTTAGTTAATTTTTGGATTAGACTAGATTTAAGCTCCTTAGTAGATAAATCATCCCAATTGTTAAAGAGCAAACAATCACCGCTAGCTAGTAAAAGATTAGGTTTTCTTTTTTCTAGTAAAATAGGAATTTCATAATTAAGTTGGTTAAGAGAGCTAGTAGCAGTGATAAAATCTGCTATATCAGGCATCAAAGATTTAGGGATAGCCGAGTGAATTACTTCTCCTAGTGAGCACAAGTAATAATTAGCTATCCATGATAGAAAGTGTAGATAATCGGGGTCTATTTGATAACTTAATTTTGCGATAGATATAATTTCTTTAACCTTGGCCTTGTCCTGCCTAAAATCGCTTGGTAGCTGTTTATAAATTTTTGTGATTACGCCAACAGTAGAATTTTTTCTTAATGGCACCAAAGCGTAAGAGCCAATTTTAGCGAATTTTTGTAGATTTGAAGGGACAAGGTAGTAAAAGGGATCAAAACTAGGGATAGGCAAGGCGACGGCTATTATCATATAAATTTTATGTAATATATTAACTTATAATTATAAGCCCAATAGTGCAATATAAGCAAATTTTTTACTGCTCAATCGCTCAAGTCTCAACCACTAGCAATCGACTTTAGCTATTAATTACTAACTATAGCAACTATATATATCAGCTAGCTAAAGTAAATATTCAAGCCCTCATTGCCCAGTGGATATAATATTAAACCAATTCACCCCATAAATCATGCCCAGAAGCTTTAGTTATCTTAACCTTAGCAAAAGAGCCTACCACCGCCTTTTGGTGCATATCTTTAAGCGTAGTTATGCCATCCACTTCAAAGGCTTGGTTGGCGGTGCGGGCAGTAAAATTATGTTTACTATTTTGTTTATCTACTAAAACTTGCACAGTCTTTCCTATATAGGCGATATTCCTTTTATTGCTTATTTTATTTTGTAAATCAAGCAAAGTTTTTTGACGATTCATCTTTTCCTCTTGAGGAACGTCATCTTTATATTTTCTAGATTTAATATTATCCTCTTCAGAATAGGTAAAAACCCCAATATGATGAAAATATTTTTGATTGATAAAATCATAAAGCTCAGCAAACATTTCGCTAGTTTCACCAGGAAATCCTACAATAAAAGTGCTCCTAAGTGATAAATCAGGTAATATTTGAAAAGCTGTATCTAGTAAACTAACAATTTTATGTTTGGTTATCCTGCGGTTCATCTTTTTCAAAATAACATCATTAATATGCTGAAAAGGCATGTCTATATAGGGCACCAACGAAGGATATTGAGCCATCATAGAAAATATTTCTTTAGGATAATGATTAGGATAAGAATAAAGCACTCTTAACCAATAATCACTTTTATTTTTGCGACTAGTAATCATTTTTTCGATTAAATCTGCCAAATTGTGCCTAATCGCTTTTGGCTGATCAAATCCATAACTAGAAGTATTTTGTGAGAGGATATTAATCTCCTTTACTCCCCAGTCCAAAAATTGATTAAATTCTGCCAAAATATGCCCGCTTGGCCTAGAAACCTGCTCTCCTCTTAATAGGGGTATATTGCAAAAAGAACAAGCGTTAGAGCAACCCTCAGCTATTTTTAAAAATCTTAAATGACCTTGGTTAATCGCAATTGGCGAAGTAACTATATTATCAAATTGGTAGACTGGCTTTGGTGAATTATATTTTTGTGGTATTTTTGCTAATTTACTTTGATTATTAACATCAATACGGTTAATAACCTCTTCTAATAAGGGCACCACTAAAGTATAATCGCTAGTGCCCATGATGGCATCAATTTCAGGAATTTCGTCTAACAACTTATCTTTATACCTACTAGCCAAACATCCCACTACCACCAACTTAGGTGGAAAATTGAGTGGTGATTTTGCCGATTTTTTCTTATATTTACTAAGCGCTAAAATGCGATTAATCGATTCATAAGCCGCCTCGCTTAAAAATGCGCAAGTATTAATAACCAATAAATCAGCTAATTCAGGCTTAGCGACTATATTAAAGCCTCCTCGAACAAGGCTGCTTAGCATTATTTCACTATCATACTGATTTTTAAAACAGCCCATAGTTTCCATATAAACCTGCTTAGCAGGTATTTTATTAGTAGTCATAATATTTTATTAGCATTCATAATCATTCATTATCAATCCTCATTGCCGCTCCAATAAATTCATCAATCTCTCCATCAAGCACAGCTTGTGCACTGGCAGTTTCATAATTACTTTTATGATCTTTTACCATCTGATAAGGATATAGCACATAACTTCTGATTTGCCGGCCAAAATCTATATTATCTTTAGTTTGATGTTCCGCATTTTGAGCCATCTTTTTTTCATCAACCTCCTTTTGATATAGATGTGAGCGTAAAATTTTCATCGCTAAAGAGCGATTTTTATGTTGTGATCGCTCGTTTTGCACCTTCACCACTATTCCACTTGGTAGATGGGTTATACGCACCGCCGAATCAGTAGTATTAACATGCTGCCCTCCCGCCTTGCTGGCTCTGAGGGTATCTATTCTTAAATCACTATCGTTGATGTTTATTTTGATTTGATCATCTATTTCAGGTGAAACAAATACTGAAGCAAATGAAGTGTGACGCCTCTTTGCCATATCAAATGGAGATATCCTAACCAAGCGGTGAACTCCTATTTCACGTTTTAGCAACCCATAGGCCTTATAGCCCTTTATTTTAAGGAGTACCGATTTATAGCCAGTCTCCTCCCCTGGTTGAGCGTCAATTAATTCGCTTTTATATTCAGATTTATCAGACCATCTTTTATACATTCGAAGCAACATCACCACCCAATCCATTGCTTCTACCCCTCCAGCACCTGAATTGATCGTTAAAAGAGCTGGGGCACTGTCTTGTTCACCACTTAAGAGGTGCACTAGTTCTAATTTATCTAATGATTTTTGATATTTAATTGAATTTGACGCTAATTCTTGCTTGATTTGCAAGTACAAATCACTATCAGAAGCTGAATCAGCACTTAGCTCGAAAGCGGCTTTTATTTCATCTTCCAGATTTAGTAGCTGCTCATAATCAGTTATAATTTTACTAACTTCACTTTTTTCTTTTAAAATCTTGGCCTGCTTTTGCGGAGTATCTTGCCAAAAGTCTGCTTGGGTAGTTAAGAATTCAAGTGCTGATAGTTGCTGAGCTTTTTTATCTATTTTTAAAAAATCCTTTAACCGTAAACGGCGAATTTTTAAATCTGTTAAGTCATTAAGTGAAGTTACATCTTTCATGTATATATATTTTAGCTCAGCATTATTTCTTATTAGATTATATTAGATTATATTAGATTATATAGTATTGTACTATAAAATTTAAGATTCTATTCTCAAATTAAAATTCACTTTTTTGTTAATTACCGCACTTTCTTGTTGGATATCAAAATCGGGAAATTTATTTTTTAAAGCTTCAATAAATTCACTCAACTGCTTATCAGTCTCCGCCACTCCGCGGATAGATTTTTGATTTTCTGACCAAGAAACCTGGCTAAGCTCTAAATCAGGCCATTGTTCAACTAAAGATTGGACTTCTTTAAAATAATTGCTTACCCCATATGTGCGGTATAAAAATTTACTCCTAATTTGCCATACTTCCTCTGCCTTCATCAAACTTTTATCTAATTTATCTTCAGCATCGGCTAATTTATCTATTGTAGGATCGTAATCAGCAATTATTTGTGATTCCATAACAGCTAATTCATCATTTTTAGTTTGATAATTGCTATATTTTATAATGCTAGCCATCATCAAAATTAGAGTTGACATCCCCAATAACGCAAATGATACTTTTACTAATCCCAAGGATCTAAGCACCTCTTTAAATACTAAATTTTCAATTCTTAGCATACTCACCAGATAGCCTAGCTTGCTCATCTCAACATGTAAATTCTTAAGACAGTTAAAAGATAAGGGCACACTTTGAATGGAGCCAGTAAATAAATTTTTACCCGCCAATTCATCAGAAATCTCTTTATCCCTTAAATTAACATAAATAGGAATTCCGCTATGTCTCTCATCAAAGGTATGTAGCCTTAACTTTTTTAATAATCCCGCCACCTTTTTCTTGGCAGTATCTTTTACTGAAAAAGTATGTCTTTGATATTTGATGAACAAACCATCTTCAAAAATAAAAAATTTGGCAAAATCATCATTAATATCCAATATGATATAATCGGTCAGCTCCTCATCACTCTTAGATAATTGCTGACTTAAATTTTTTACAGAATCTAAAAATTGCCAGTGACTAAGTGGATATATTCCTTGTAGGGAGCACTTCTTTTCATGAATTAATACCGATAATTTTTCCGAAAATTCCTTAGTACAAGCGTAAACAGCGTAATGAGTTAACTGTTCTTTAGTTTGCGTGTAATAATTAAAATGCATCCTATCTATGCCATACAAAAAATCATTCCCCAAAGCATGGATAATTAAAGGCCTAACCGCACTTAACTTTACTGCGTATGGAAAGGTGATAAATTTTAATTCATAAAAAGGATGGTCAATCAAAAAATGTAACTTAGTCTGGCTCTCAAATGTTAGACTACTAACCAAATTAAAAATCGCCTTTACGTAAGTATCAAGTTGATTTTCTTTAGCTCCAAATTCATTTAAATTGTAAGTATCGCTCTTGTTTGAGCGTAAAACCACCACCTCCTGGCGTTTTAATACAATGTAGATAGTCATTTATAAATTTTAATTAAAAATGGTGTTACTGAAAAAATTAAGTGCTTCAAAATAGCTCCTAATTAAATTTTTTAGGTCATTTATTTTTAACTAAATAAAGATATAAAAAATATTGGTATTCTCATCTCTATTTATATAAATATCATCTATTTATTATAGGCCGAGTTATCGCACCAAGCAGGTAATATTTGCAAAAATAAATTGTGAAAACGGTGAGCGCATGATCAAGAAGTAGTAAATATATTTGATCTGACCTATCTTGTTAGTAGTTAATGGCGTTTATTAATATATAAAAATCCATATATACAGCTATATATACTATGGAATCAAAAAAAATTCAAGTTATTTTATTTTGCCGGTGAGCATCTATTATTATTACTCAAAATTTTCTAGCGGTAAATGGCTCCATCAACATTATTTACAACGACCAATTTATTTTTCAGGTGATTACCCATTATCATCATTTGGCGTTTGCTAACGGTAGATAACCCCAGCAATAGTATTTATAACGACCAATCTATTTTTCAGGTGATTACCCATTATCATCATTTGGCGTTTGCTAACGGTAGATAACCCCAGCAACATTATTTATAACGACCAATCTATTTTTCAGGTGATTACCCATTATCATCATTTAGCGTTTGCTAACGGTAGATAACCCCAGCAATAGTATTTATAACGACCAATTATTTTTCAGGTGATTACCCATTATCATCATTTGGCGTTTGCTAACGGTAGATAACCCCAGCAACATTATTTACAACGACCAATTTATTTTTCAGGTGATTACCCATTATCATCATTTAGCGTTTGCTAACGGTAGATAACCCCAGCAACATTATTTATAACGACCAATAAGTCTGAATTTTTTTTGCCGCTGAGCAAGTAATTGTGTAGGAGATAGTTTACTAAGCACCAAATAATGCCTTATAATCGCCGCCTTAACATTTTCTAAAGTCAACAAAGGGTTATTGTGAGCACAGCTAAAAGGCTCATCAATTATTTCTTCAATAATATTCAAATCCTTTAAATCTCTAGCAGTCTGCTTTAACATACCACTAGCCTGCTTGGCTTTAGCAGGATTATCCCACAAAATAGAAGCACAGCCCTCAGGCGAGATCACTCCAAAAACAGCATTTGATAACATCAACAATCTATTAGCAACAGCTAATGCTAAAGCCCCTCCACTACCACCTTCACCAAGCACTACCGATATTATAGGCACTTTTAAAATCCCCATTTCTCGCAAACAAACGGCAATAGATTCAGCTTGTTGCCTATCTTCTGCTCCTATCCCAGGGTATGCTCCTGGTGTGTCTATTAATGTTAAAATGGGTAAATTAAATTTTTGGGCTAGCTGCATCAATCTTAATGACTTACGGTAACCCTCAGGATTAGCCATACCAAAATTATGCTTAAGATTATCAGTGGTGTTGCTGCCCTTAACATGGCCTAATATCATAAATTTATGACCATCTAACGTGCCTAAACCAGCGGTGATAGCTTTATCGTTTCGGTAATGGCGATCGCCGTGCAATTCTATAAAATCAGATATACAAGTTTTGATAAAATCGGTGGTGCCTGGTCGTTTGGGGTGTCTGGCGACTAAAGTAGTTTGCCACGCATCTAGATTTTGATAGGTGGATTTTTCTTTTTTGACGATTTCTTTTTTTAATTTAGTGATAAGTGATTTAGTAGTAGTAGTATCCGACGAGTCAAGTAATTTGGCTAATTTATCCTTTAATTCTACTAATTCACGCTCAAAATATAACGTTGCCATCTAAAAAATAAGTTGTTTGGGGCTAGTCAGTATATAAATTCATAAGTTTCTTAATTTCAAATAAAGATTATAACAAATTCGATAAAAATAGCAACCAATTGGGGCTAGTTAGCTTATAAATTCATTAACTTAAAGTAAAGATCATAACAAGTTCAACAAAAATAGCAACTAATTGGGGCTAGTCAGTTTATAAATCCATAAGTTTCTTAACTTAAAGTCAAGATTATAACAAATTCGATAAAGATAGCAACCAATTGGGGCTAGTCAGTTTATAAATTCATAAGTTTCTTAACTTCAAATCAAAATTATAACAAATTCGATAAAAATAACCATTAACAAGGCTCAAAAAGAAAGTTCACTACTAGCCTTAGGCTCCAAATTTAGATCAGTTAATTCAAATTTAGATTGTTGATTTTGCTGATACATTTGGTAGCCTAAAAAAGCGATCATAGCCCCATTATCTCTGGTATATTGATCTAAGGGTTTTAAAAAAGTTAAATCATGTTTAGCACACAAACTAGACATATTTTGTTGCCAACTTTTATTAATCGATACACCCCCTGATATAGCTATAGTCTTGATGCTATGCCGTTTAATCGCTCTAGTTAAAATCATTTCTAGTTGAGCAAAAGCTGAATATTGAAAACTTTTGGCGATTAAAGCAGATTTTTCTATTGTCATTTTGTCTTTAAATGTAGTAAAATCAGAAATACTTAGCAAATCTTGCCCGGGGAAATACATTTTCTGGCTTATTAAATAATTGCGAAGTGCTGTCTTTAACCCACTATAACTAAAATTAAGAGATTTATTGTTTTTCATAGGAATAGGCAAGCTATTATAAGGCAAGGTAGCCCCATGTGGGGCCATAAGTGCAAGTGCTTCAATGCTGGGACCACCGGGATAAACTAGGCCTAACATTTGCGCCGCTTTGTCAAATGCTTCTCCACAGGCGTCATCTAAAGTTTTACCTAGTAAGTTTATTTGTGTTATACTTTTAACTAAATAAAGGTGGGTATGACCTCCGGAAACTAATAAGCTTAAAAATGGAGTTTTTATCGCTGCTTGATCTAAAAAAATTGAAAAAATATGAGCTTTTAAGTGATCAACACCTATTATAGGAATATCTAAGCTCCAGGCTAGAGCCTTTGCATAGCTAACGCCAATAAGCAAAGAGCCGATTAACCCTGGTTGCTTGGTGACTGCTATTAGGGCTATATCACTTTTTTTTAATGAGCAGCTATTTAATAATGAATCTAATAGCTCAGGTAAACAGGTTAAATGCTCTCGGCTAGCAATTTCTGGCACTATGCCGCCATATTTGGCGTGACTAGTAAATTGACTTTTGGTTATTTGGTGGGTTATTTTATTTTTTTTAACATCGAATATAGCAAGCGAGGTATCGTCGCATGAGGTTTCGATACCTAAGATAAATTGAGAAATAAGAGGAGTACTTTTTTTTACCATCACCATCTAGTAGGAGTAAAATGCAACGCTCAAAAAATGATTTAAAGATAAATATTCATATCATCAATTCTGATATTCCAACTAACTTGCAAAATATTTTGCGAGCTAAAATTGATGATACTGTGCGAAAGTTGGTCGGAATTAGAAAGGAACATGGTATTAAAAAAAATATCATTTATATCAATAATAGAGAATTAAAACCGCTTGATTTAGTAATCAGGATGAATCCTTATCCTGAGGTAGCATTTCTAGGCTGGCGGTTGCCTTATTTTGCCAAAAAAAATACTAACGTATCACCGGCATTATTGCGATCTAGAGTTTTAAATGATCCGCAAATGATTCGCTATAAAAAAGCTTTTTTGGGACAAAAGTTACGTAACACATTAACTGTGTTGGTTGGTAATATCAATGAAATTATTACTTTAGCTACTGAAGTTGGTCTTAATCCTCAAATATATCTTAAAAAAGATGTTACTGAGCGTCTTGAAAGACCTGAGGATATTTTGGAAAAAGCGAGAAAAACGTCTTTAATTCCTGACGATATCTTAGATCAAGATATGATTGAACTTGATTCTATTGAGGAGTGGGAGTCATTTTTACGCAATCACGATATATCCCAAATAGATAAACTTAAAATTATGAATATTGACTTTCACGCCCTTATTCACGTGGAAGAAAATGATAATGAATATGTTTTTTTGGATCAACTTTTTAATCAAGCATTCTTCAAAATTTGGAATATTGAGCAAAAGTATCTCAATTTAAATTATTCTAACGATTTGCAAGAATTTAGTATCATCACCGATAGTATGCCTATGTTGGTGATTTTACCTAGAGAACTTTTGCGGATGACCATCAATCAACTAACTTTAGAAGGGGCTACCATTGTGCATGGATATGAGAGTATTGATGATATTTTAGCTAATATTAGCGATCTTGAGGGGGTTGAATTTGCTGGGGTGATGTGCCGTGAAAATGATAAAACTGGATTAAAAGAATTTGAATGTTTAAGAAAAGCCTGCTTTTTCACTATTGATAATATTGTTGAAAAAGATTTATTAGATAAATTTCGTCGTCTTGAATTTGATATTACTGATGAGAGAGAATTTGAAATTTTAACTCGTAATTTACAATCGGCTTTAGAAGATTTAAATTTTAATCTGGATAGTAACCTCAGAAAATATGTGCCTAGTGAGCTGGGCAGCTACTTAAAGGGTAATTTTAAATTAATTTGTGATGTAATTAAAGCGATTATTCGTAGCCAACCAATTAATAATCTACACAGTGATATAACTACGCTTTATCACCAAGAAGCTGAATTGAGGTTTAAATTTAAAGATAGACTTAGTAAATTAGAATCGGCTAAAGAAAGCGATTTAACCCCTCTTAAGCCTATCATCAGCGAGATTAAGAACAATATGATTAAAATTAAAAAATTAAAAATTAAAAGTGAGGAAATCTATAATGCCGGTGAAAAATCTGAAATGGACGCCCAAAAACAAGTTGAAGAAATAGAAAATAATAAACATCGTTTAAAAAATATTGCGATAAAGCAATTTTCTTTGGCTGAAAAATTGGGAACTTTTCTAGTTAACGATCTAAGAAAAAATTTTCAATATTTTAAATTAGAAAAAACAAAAAATAACGATACCAGCGACCTTAATATCAATACTGAAATACAACGTAGAGTATTTAATTTTTCTGATAATGAATGGGCATCCTTTTCTAATAGACATATTTATTTTATCACCAGATATAAAAATTTGGTAAGATTGCTTAACACCTTGCTCAAAGCAGAGAATATCCCGCAAAATCATCTAATTAAAGCCCGTTTACCCGATGATAGTTTATCTTCTGCTGACTGGGTTTTTTATGATAAATCCTGTGTTTCTGAGGAAATAGCCCCTATCGCTACTATGGGTAGGAGTTTGTTTGATAGTCAAAATTTTAATCAAATTTTGACTAAAACAGAAATTGAAAAAATTGACCTGTTAAGGAGAGTAACCAAATTAATCGAAATTCAGCAAATCAAGGCTAAATCATTAGCTGATCGAGATTTTGATATTGAAAGCCTTAACGAACAACATAATAAACTACTGGCTAAAACCAGTAAAAAGGCTCAATTTTATGGGGAGGCGCTCCAAAAATTTAGGGTGTTAAATGAGATCTTTACTTCATTTAAAATATTTTATCAAGAGGTAGATCTTAAAATGCTCCACATCCACAAGGTGATGAGGCGTTTAGAATTAATTGGTACGCAAGAAAATGAAGCGACAGATACTAAAGCTAAAGTGCAAGCTCGTATGGCTAAGCAAATTATTGCCTTAACTGAAATTGTGACTAGTTTTTATTATTCATTAGCATTTTTAAAGTTTACTACCAGAGTTCTACAAATTTTGCCTAAGCTATCACAAAGTTTTCGCTTGGCGATTGCCCAAAACGAGCTTGATAATAATAAATTAAAACATAGACTCACAAAACCCATCCAAAATGTGATGGTGATTGGTGACGTTAGTTTTGCTTCTGACAAGATAATTGAGCATTTATTATCTATGATGATGTTGCAATTCAGAATTAATCGAGACCGTTTTCGTATTACCGACTCTAATCGATATCGGAGTTATTTGAATAGAAGTATTGATTATTTTTCGATAGTTTTGACAGGTGACAGCAGCGAGCTTGACACTTTGAGGAGTATTATTGCTGATATAGTAGAAGTTGCTCCTAACGCAATTATTTTCGCTCTTTGCCAGTATCCGCCGTCTTTGATAGCCGAGCTAGAGATTATGCGAGACACTAAAACTATTGAAACATTATCTTTTATCAGAAAGCACGCCTTTTTGAGCGACGCTATTCATATTAAACCTGATAATAAATTGCACATTACAAGCTTATATTTATATTCCATCTCTTAATTAAC
>JAERRU010000029.1 GCA_016735295.1 SAR324 cluster bacterium | reverse complement strand
GAGTTTGGCGGGTCTTTTGATTATCAAGCAATAGGTTTTTTGGTTAGTGATGGGGCTAGTAATGGAAATAGCTTCCCTTCTGGTCACGCGGTGGCAGGGTTTTGCTTAACATCTTTATTTTACTATTTTTATAAAGCTAATCTTAAAAAAGCATATTTTTGGTATGGAGGGGGGATGTTGCTGGGCACAATTCTAGCCATAACCAGATTAACCCAAGGAGGTCATTATTTATCTGATATACTATCTAGCTTGGCTATTTCACAAATGGTAGTCACCACAGTTAGCCGCTTAAAGTTACCAATAGGTAAATATAATAAAAACTTAGTGGTGCTTAATCCCCAATCTATTAGCTACAGACTCAAGAAATACGGGATAATTATAATTTTTAGTATCTCGTGGGGGATATGGATATTTGGGGTATTTTTTAATCAGTTAAGCTTGTTAAATACAAAAGAAAGCTTTGTATTTACTCCTTCTGCTAAGCCTATCTTAATTAAAACTGATGTTGCTGGTGTTAAGGTGAGAGTTATTGAGAATCAATCCCAAGAGAATATGATAAAAATTAGGTTTGATGTTGATGCTAGAGGAACAACCTTTTTTTCACTAACCCCGCAAGTTATTTTAAAGCAAGAAAACGACCACCCTATTTTATATGTCACAATAAATAAAAGCATCTTTATTCGCCGTTTAGGTGGAGATATAGATATTTATTTGCCTGGTACCCAACCTTACCGATTATTAAAAATAATAGATGATAAATAATTGCCGGTGATAGCACTTGGTGATTTATTTTTAAAATACAAGTGCCATCATCTAATAAAAAATAATTAGCCACTAATTATTTAGCGACTAATTATTCAGTAACTAATCGCCCCATCAACTATTCATCCCACGTCAAGGTCCCAGAAGCATATTCACGCACTCGGCCTTCAAAAAAGTTGGTTTCAATCATTGAGCCTTGTGTCATCTCATCAATCCAAGGAAAAGGATTAGCCCTCGCTTTATAGGCAGGAGGCAACCCAATGGCTTGCATGCGGGTATTAGCAATAAATTCTATATATTGACGAATATTAACCGGGTTTAGCCCCAACACACCATCTCCCATGCAGTGAATTCCCCAAGAAATTTCTAGCTCTGCAGATGATTTAAAATGGCTGGCCATTTTATCTTGAAATTCTTTTGTCCAAAGCTCAGGTTGATCTTTTTTGATGGTATTTATCATAAAAGAGAAAATCCTAACATGCAGATCTTCATCACGATTGATAAATTGAATCATTTCCGCTGAGCCGGGCATTTTATTATTGCGTTTTAGGATATAAAAAAGCAAAAACACAATGAAAAAATATACACCCTCTAATATTTGATAAGTGACGCAAGCTTCTAAAAATGTTTGGTCACCACTAAAAGTACCAGTTTTAAAGTCTGGATGGGCGATCTTACCTAAAGATTCTAATACATGGCGATTTTTTTCATAAAGCACCTTGTCTTGGCGGTACATGCCATAAATTTCTTCTGAATCCATTGATAACGCCTCAATCATAACCGCATAAGACAAAACATGTAAAGCCTCTTCAAAGCCTTGTCTAGCTAGCACTAGCCTAACCTCAGGTGAAGTCACGTGGCGGCTAACATTAGTCACTAAACTATCAGTTAAAATTCCATCTAAATTAGAAGCAAACGCCAAACAACGTTTAAATAAAGTTCGTTCCCGATCAGTTAAATGACCCTTTTTATTCCATTGCTCAATGTCTCTAGTCATTTCCACTTCTTCTGGCATCCAAGTATTAGCTAGCTGAGCCTTAAATATAGTCATAGCTTCTGGGTGCTTTAATGGGTAGACCTGCATTAACCCGTCATCATCGCCATTTATGATTTTCCGGTTATTGATCATTTGAGCATTAGTAGCTTTGCTAGATGCAAATTCTTGCTTAAAATCAACGGTTCCCTTGCCGATAGTTTTTGGTTTTGTCATCGCTAATTGAGGTTATAGATTATACTAAACTTAGTGCATTTACGATATTGGCAGACAGTAAACAACGATGCAGATAAATAGGTCTAAATAATGATAATATAAAGACCAAATATCTAATCACCATCTGGCTAGATTATAATATAATTTAATTAATTAGTCTATTAAATATATAAATTTTTTTAAAATAAAATATGTCATCTTCCTAAAAATGGAAGACCAATTTCTCTCCTTAATACTGATTATAAAATATTGACCAAACTAATTGCTAAT
>JAERRU010000022.1 GCA_016735295.1 SAR324 cluster bacterium | reverse complement strand
GTAGGTATTATCCTTAATTACGGTAAATGGCAAGCGGTGAGTAAAATAATCCAAATAGCAATTTGGGTAAGATGGTAATCGTTTAACGCAAGGTGGGGTTAGGTATCATCCTTAATTACGGTAAATGGCAAGCGGTGCGTGACACATCCAAATAGCAATTTGGGTAAGATGATAGCCGTTTAACGCAAGGTGGGGTTAGGTATCATCCTTAATTCCGGTAAATGGCAAGCGGTGCGTGACACATCCAAATAGAAATTTGGGTAAGATGATAGCCGTTTAACGCAAGGTGGGGGTAGGTATTATCCTTAATTACGGTAAATAGCAAGCGGTGAGTAAAATAATCCAAATAGCAATTTGGGTAAGATGATAGCCGCTTAACGCAAGATGGGGTTAGGATAATACAAGATAATGCTGATTATTTTTTATTTAATAATCAGCTCTTAAGCTACTTTATCAGGTATGGTAAAACACAATTAGCCTTATTGGCTTAGCTGATAAGGAACTATGGGATTTAATCCATCACCAATATAAAAAAAGTTTTAACTGCTAGTAGCTGATTTTACTAATGATTGAATGGCATTCATATCAGCTCCTACCACTCGGTCAACTTCTTTGCCTTCTTTGTAAAGTATTAAAGTAGGAATTCCCCTAACACCTGCTGTAGCAGCTTTTTTGTTGTGTTGGTCTATGTTGATTTTAGTAAAAATTACTTCACTATTTTCTTCAGCTAAAGTATTAAGAAGTGGAGCAATAGCACGGCAAGGCCCGCACCACTCTGCCCAAAAATCAACTAATACTGGTTTATCATTTTTTAAAACTATTTCTTCAAAGTCTTGATCGCCTATGTGTTTTATGAGTTCTGACATTTTTATTTACCAATTATAATATTATAAAATTAAAACAAATATTTTTTTATGGAGGATTTGCGTATCACTTAAAATGATGCAACAGCGGCTAAGCCCATTTATAAATATAATAGACGCATATAATAGACGCGGTGCACCAAGTCATCAATTATTAATATATAATTAACTGACAAGAAATGCAAATAAAAAACGATTTTTTGGCATTCTAAACGCCTTGTTTAGCGATTTCTAAAGTTCGTTTTAGGCAAGCTTTTAATCCTATAGCTATATTATCAGCAAGGCCTTCTTTTTCAAAAGCATTAATTCCACAAGCGGTTGTTCCGCCAGCAGTGGCTACGTCATCAATTAAAGATTGCATAGTTTTATCTTTGAAGTGCTTTAGCATTTGGCTTGCCCCTGAAAAATTTAACCGTACTAAAAGGTCAGCTTCTTTTTCATTAAATCCAAAATCGATTGCTTGCTTATATGTAGCTAAGGCGTAGTAGTATACAAATCCAATCCCGCTAGATGTGATGGAGGTGGCGTAATTTATTTTCGCTTCTTCGTCAACTTTAAGCACCTTGCCCATAGTGCTTAATAGCGTTATTATCATTTTTTCTTCGCTGGTGGTGGTATTTTTAGCATAATAAACGCTCACCCCTTGCCCGATAATGCAAGGAGTGTTGGGCATAGCTCTTACTATATGAGATTTAGGGATTAATGAACTTAGTGTTTTTATGTTAATTCCTGCGGCTATTGAGATTACTAAGCTATTAGGAGGAGGGAGATATTTTTTGATTGCACTTGATATTTGATGGGGCTTTACGGCTATGATAACTAAATCAACTGGAGGAATTGTTTTGTCTCCAATATCAAATATGTGGCAGCCTAAATCGGCAGTTAAAAAGCTTCTACGTTTAGCGGTAGGATCAATTATGCCGATCTGCTTTTTAGTGAATAAGCCGCTAGCCAGCACACATTTAACCATGGCATGACCCATTTTTCCTCCGCCTATGACAAGTAAAGATAAGTTCATGGGATAAAATATATTTTAGATTTATATTAATAATTATGGTGTAATTTATTTTTTAAATTTACTATATTTAGCTAATAGCATTATATTTAAATAATAAATCTAATCAATAGGTGTCTCGTATTTTTTATTTTAATGAGGTATCAAGAGCTAGATAATTACGACTTTAAATTGCCAAACTCACAAATCTAATCAATAGGTATATCGTATTTTTTATTTTAATGAGGTATCAAGAGCTAGATAATTACGATTTTAAATTACCAAACTCACAAAACTAATTAATAGGTATCTCGTATTTTTTGTTTTAATGAAGTATCAAGAGCTAGATAATTACGACTTTAAATTACCAAACTCACAAATTGCTATAAAACCTGCTAGTAAAAGGGATAATGCGAAGTTGATGATAGTCAATTCAGCTAGTGATGTAAAGCACAAGAGATTTTATCAATTAATAGATTTTTTAAGTGAGCAAGACGTTTTAGTATTTAATGATACAAAAGTTTATCCAGCAAGGATTTTAGCCCACAGATTAAGTGGTGGAAAATTAGAATTATTAGTACTCCAACAAACAGCAAAAAATGAATTTACAGCTCAAGTAAAATCTAGTGCTAAAATAAAGGAAAACGAAATTATTAAAACTATCCCTCAAGGCTCATGCATTAAGGTTATAAAAAAACAACCAATTGATGGAATGATAACTTTTAGCTGGCCAGTAGAGCTTAGTTTTGAGCAATTTATAAACCAAAATGGTATTACCCCTGTTCCGCCATATATATTAAAACAACGCATGGCAGGCCTTAATGATGGCCAAGATAGCCAAATTAATCAAGCTAATCAAACTAATCAAGATGACCAAGATAGACAAAGCTATCATACTATTTATGGTAAAAAAATTAATTCAATTGCTGCTCCTACCGCCGGATTACATTTTACTAAAGACACCTTTAGTGCCCTTAGAAAAAAAAATATAGAATGCCTATTTTTAAATCTGGCGATAGGCAGAGGCACGTTTGCTCCTTTAACTAATGAACATATAAACGCCAATAGATTGCATACAGAAAGCTACCACATCTCTTCTCAAGTGGCTAAAAGGATAAATTTGGCCATTAAAAATGGTAAAAATATATTATCAGTAGGCACCACCAGCGCAAGAGCTTTAGAGAGTGCTTTTCATGATAATCAAATCCAGGCGGGGCAAAATGATACTAATCTTTTTATTACTCCCGGATTTAAATTTAAGGTGGTGAGTAGGCTGTTAACTAATTTTCATCTACCCCGCTCTTCGCTTAGTATTATGGTGCATGTTTTTGGTGGTCATGAGTTAATCAAAAAATCTTACCGGCAGGCGATTAAAGAAAATTACCGATTTTATAGTTTTGGTGATGCCATGCTAATTGATGGAAAATTAGCACGCTAATAAGGCATTATTTATATGCTAGCTGGTAGCCATTAAATAAATAATTTATACTACCTAACCTATGGAAGAAGATTATTTATGTTTTGCTCAGTTACTGCACCAATAAATTTTTTGATTATAGTTCCGCCTTGGTCAATAATGAAAGTTTCAGGCACACCAGTAATGCCATAATTAAGCAATACTTTATTATCAGGGCTATCCAAGCCCACGGGGTAATTTTTAGGATAGGAAGATAAGAATTTTTTGGCATTATCAGTCGTATCCTTAACCGATATACCAATTACTATTAAATCCTGATTTTTATAATCTAGGAAAATTTTTTGTAAAACCCTCGATTCCTGCCGGCAAGATAAACACCAAGACGCCCAAACATTAAGCACTACTATTTTACCTCGAAAATCTTTTAGTTGATAAGATTTGCCATTATTTAAATCGGTAAACTCAAATTCAAAAGCTGGTTTACCAATTAATGGTGATTGCACCTTGTTAGGATCATTCGCGAAAAATGTTCCAAAAAATAATACTATCAGCAAACCTCCCCCAAACAAGAAAGCAATCGAAAAACCCCACCATTGACCCTTAGAAATTTTCATAAAAATTGATAGTTATCCTATGATAAATCACTTAAAGTATTGCCTACCTTTTCAAATATCATATCAATCTCATTTTTTTCGATGATTAAAGGAGGTGAAAATGCCAAAGTATCTCCTGTTGCCCGGATTAAAATATTTTGTTCAAAAAATGCCTTAGTAAACGCCTCATAACCTCGACTTCCTAATGCTCCTTCTCTAGGTTCTAAATCTATTGCCCCCACTAAACCAAAATTACGAATTCTTTTTACATGAGGCATCCCTTTCAATGAATGAATCTTATTAGCGAAATAGCTCTCTAATTTTCGTGATCGCTCAAAAAGCTTCTCATCTTGATAAATATCCAAAGTAGCCAATCCCACCGCACAAGCCACCGGAGAAGCGGAATATGTATATCCATGTGCTAGCTCAATGCCACTTTTTGTGCCATCCATATAACTATCATAAATACTCTTTTTAACAAATACCGCCCCCATAGGTATAGCCCCATTAGTTAACCCTTTAGCAGTAACCATTATATCAGGAACAACCCCAAATCTTTGAGCGGCAAAAGCGTCTCCTATACGGCCAAAACCAGTTATTACCTCATCAAAAATTAATAGTATATCATGCTGGTCACAAATTTCCCTTAACCGCCGGAGATATCCATCAGGAGGTAAAATAACTCCCGCTGAACCAGCAATAGGCTCAACTATAACCGCAGCAATGTTAGATGCGTCATGCAATTCTATTAACTTAAGCAAAGCAGACGCGTAGTCTTCTTTAACTGGCGGTAAGCCGCGGCAAAAAAGATCATCAGTATTTAAAGTATGAGGTAAATGATCAACTCCAGGTAACAGCAAAGAAAATTGCCTGCGATTGCCTACTATACCCCCCACACTCAACCCACCAAAGCCTACGCCATGATAGCCTTTTTCTCTACCTATTAGCCTAGTTTTTGCCCCTTTGCCGATAGTTTTAAAATATCCCAATGCTATTTTTAGTGCCGTATCTACTGATTCTGAACCAGAATTAGTAAAAAAAATTCGATTTAAACTTGGCGGAGCAATCTCTGCCAACCTCTCAGCAAATTCAAACCCTCCAGGGTGGCTAATTTGAAACGACGGGGCGTAAGACATTTCTTTAGCTTGTTTATACATAGCAGCGGCTATTTTTTTTCTAGAATGCCCAGCATTAACGCACCATAAACCAGCCGTGGCATCTAAAATTTTTCGATCATCGCTAGATGTGTAATACATTCCCCTAGCTTCTTTTACTATAATTGGGCGCTGAGAAAAGCTTTTGATTGCTGTAAAAGGTAGCCAGTGATTACTTTTTGCTATATCTAACATTGTACAATTTTTTTATTATCTATTTTAAAATATTCTTTTATTTTTTAAAAAGTATAAGATTAAATAAAATCTTTAACTAAATCAGTAACTAAATCCTGCTCGTTAAACCAGCCATTTTTGTGCTTAATCCAATTAGCAGCGAGCAGTGTGCCAACAGCAAATCCTTTTCTTGTTTTAGCTTCGTGGGTCAAGGTGATTGTATCAAATGTTGAATCTAAGCGCAACTGGTGAGAACCCACAATATCCCCCCCTCTAGCAAAGCCTAAGTGCAGCTCATCTGGCTTTAGCTCTCTATTTAGCGAGCCACTAACGATTCTTTTTTTTCGATCAACATTATCTAATACGAGAGCCCCAATCTTTTTCATAGTCCCTGAAGGGCTATCTAATTTTTTATGATGGTGCATTTCAAATGCGGTTAAATCATATTCATTAAATTTATTAATTAGCTGGCTGGTGTGTTTTATCATTTCAAAATAAATCAACACTCCCAGAGAAAAATTAGCTGACGCGATCAGGGCACCTTTATTTTTTTTGATTAATAATTTAGCCAAAGCTAGTTGATTTTCCCAACCGGTAGTAGCCATAACTATTTTTACTTTATTGTTTACTAAATCCTTGATAGTTTCTAAAACACCATCTGGTTGGGTGAAGCATATGGCGACTTCTGCCCCATTTAGGGATTTTTCAGTAATATTTTTAAAATCGGCAAGGGGATTGTGCGAATCGATAGTTGATGTAATTAGCACTTTACTTGAGCTAGTTGCCGCTTGAAAAACTACTTGACCCATTTTTCCATAACCTATCAGGGCTACCTTTAACCGACTTTTTGTGATAGGTTTATTTTTTTTCACGGCTATGTATTTTTTTAAAATTTATCAACTAAGTTATAAATAAATATTAGAAATTATAAATTTTACTAATAATTTTAGCTGAAATTGTGAAATAATATACTTTTTTAATAATATCACCAATATAGAATGCAACCTATCGATTTATTTGTCAATAACTATCAAAACTCTATTTTAGAATCAGGAATTAGGCTTCATTTTATTAAAACTAAGGTTAAAAAATCTTGTTTTATAAAAATTATTATTAGGTGTGCTCCATTTTTAGAAAATAGTCAAAATAAAGGAATATCCCATTTAGTGGAACATATGATTTTTCAAGGAAATAAAAAATTAGGTAACAGGTTTCACCTTAACCGAATATTAGAATCTTTACCTGGCGATATTAACGCTGCTACTAGTTTTGAGCAAACTGAATTTTGGTATAGCTTTCCTGTTTATGCTAGTAGGGCGGCTATTAAAAATTTTTGTTATTTGTTGTTTTACCCTGAATTTAGTAATTTTGAAAAAGAAAAATCTGTTATATGCGAAGAAATTAAAGTTGATTTTAATGAAAAAATGCAACCAAATAACCTGCTCAATATAGCAAATGATATTTTATGGCAAGAACAACCACCTAGTTTTCCTACTTGTGGGACTATTGAATCTATTAATAAACTTAACGAACAAGAACTAAAAACCTATTATAAAAGGCACTATCACCCTGAAAATATGATAATAGGCGTGGTTGGAGATTTAGAAATTGATAATTTGGTGGAAACATTTAATCATTATATTCCCCAATTTAATGAAAGCTATAAAAAACCGCAAATACCACCTTGTAGCTTGGCAAAAAATCATTCACCGCACATTAAATGGATTAATCATCAATCCTCCCAAATTGAATTTTTGTGGTCCTTTCCGATTGAAGAATTGAGCGATAGGCAAATCCTATTACTAGATCTACTATCTCACCTGATGGATGATGGCTCTAGTAGCGCTTTTTTTCGTAAAATAAGAGAAGATAAAGGATTAGTTTATGAAATATCTACTAGTATTTTTCAATATCAAAAAAGTGCTATTTTTTATATTCAAACCAGAGTAAGCGGGGATAGACTATTGGAATTTAGCCGAGTTTTAAGTAAAGAAATAAAAAGAATTATTAATAAGGGCTTTATGCACTGGGAATTATTAATGCACAAAAAACGACGCCAAGGAGAAATTTATTGCTTAAGCGATTTTCCCCAAGAATATCTAGAACAAATGATTGAAGATAGCCTCTATCCTAATAGAACGTTAGCCCAATATCGAGAATTGTTAGATGCAGTAACCTTAGACGATGTTAATAAGCTAGCAATTAAATTATTTGATAACCAAAAAAGTCTGCTCTTGTTGAGTGCTTTAGAGCAGGATAAAGCAAAATTTAGTGAAAAATTGCAAAATATATATAGCCATTGGCTAAATTAGGTAATCATAAATTTGGCTCAAGTTGTGATTAAATTTGGGTATG
>JAERRU010000026.1 GCA_016735295.1 SAR324 cluster bacterium | reverse complement strand
TTAAATTTGGGTATGGGGTTATTCATAAATAGTGGGATAGGGCTAACCAAAAATTTGGCGAATAAGTATAAAATAAAGGTCAACAATCGATGCAAGCAAAATGTTTATCAAATTTCTTCCAGCCTTCTGAACTCATAGAAGCTGATACTTTGATTGTTTTGGGACAATATTTTATCTGATCAATAACCGCATTTCGGTAAAGATATTGAATGTAGGAACTATTATCTTGCCGGATAGATAATTTTTTTCTGATAAAGGTTTTTTGAAAAAGAGATTCAATCTTTAATCTTAAGGCCTTCATATCTTCTTTTGCGTGAGTAGTCACCAAAATGGCATTTGGATATGATTTTTGTAAATAAAATTTATTTGCCGTAGATACTTTGTCCATCTTGTTAAACACCAAAAGCTCAGGAATACCATCAGCTCCAATATCAGTGAAAATTTGATAAGCACTTCTTAATTTGTACTCCCAGTTAGGATCAGAAAAATCACAAACATGAATAATTAAATCTGCACTTAATAAAGATGCCAAGGTAGTGCGAAAAGCCTTGATTAAATCAGGTGGTAAATCCCTAATAAAACCTACTGTATCTGATACTAAAATATCAGGCTTAAACTTGCTCAGCATTTGGCGGGTAGTGGTTGATAAAGTTGTAAAAAGATCATCTTGGGCCTTAACATTAACGCCAGTTATTTCTTTCATAATAGAAGATTTTCCTACGTTGGTATAACCAGCTAAACATATATTTAATTTTGATTTTTGTTGCTTAGTTTGCACCTCATGGCGAGTAGCAATTTTAGCTAGCCGATCATTTAAAGTGGTGATTCTTTTTCTGAGTAAAGAGCGATCAACATTAATTTGTCTTTCCCCCATGCCCTTAGAAACATTGCTGCCCCCTCTTTCTCTATCAAGGTGGGTCCATAAGCCTGTTAGCCTTGGTAATTGATAGTTTAACTTAGCTAAAGCAACTTGGGTTTTTGCTTGATTAGTGCTGGCGTGCTTTTCAAATATTTCTAGCACCAACCCTGAACGGTCTATTACTGGTATTTTAAAGGCGGATTCTAAACTTTTAGATTGAGAGGGGCTAATATCGCTACTTATCAAAATTTTATCTAATTTCATATCCTCGCTAGCCTGCTTTATTTCAAGCACCTTTCCTTTAGATAGATAAGTATTTGAGTGCGGCCGATCTAATTTTTGGCTAAATTCAGCAGCCACCTCATAGCCTAAAGTTAAGGCTAATAGCTTAAATTCTTTAGCTTCACTGTCGTGTTGTGCTCGGCCAAACCATTTTATTTGAGCGGTTACAACCCCAACTTTTATTTTATTTTTAGTATTACTCAAGCGGGAATAATGATCACTTTATAGAATCAAGATTATGATAGATATTATAAAATTTAACCTAGCCGATTTTTAAAATATTAATCGCCTTAGCTAATTAAATAGTTAATTTATCAATTTATCAATTTATCAATTAGAGCGAGAGTATGATAAATTTAAATTACAAAAAATAAGCCGGGTTTTGTGAGTTTGGCCAAATTATTAAAAAAAACCAAACCTGAGTCATCTATCTTGACCACTCGTTACCGAGCGCCTAAAGCGTCCTACCTAATTGCTAGACGGGTCATCTTAAAACGCAATATGTTTGGACTTGCTTCAAATGGGGTTTACCATGCCTGCTACGTCACCATAGCAGCGGTGGGCTCTTACATTAAAGGCTTGCGCCTCCCACCTTTTCACCCTTACCTCAATAAACAATCAAGGCGGTATATTTTCTGTGGCACTTTCCGTAGTTAGCGGATAAACATATATCTATCCACCGACCCCTGGACGTTATCCAGCATTATGCCCTGTGAAGCCCGGACTTTCCTCTATAATCAAAAAATTATATAATCATCTAATTATAGCGACTCAATATTTTGTTTATTAAAAATATTATTCTCTCGCCAGTAGGTGAATGGTAGCACCAAAGAACCTAGCGAGGCAAGCATATTTTGTGTATATATATTTTTACATATAAATAATAAATCTTGATAATCGGTATATAACTAATACCATCAACAATATTTGCCCGATTATATGATTATAGCTATATATTAAAATTGCTTATAATGGTTGCAAATTATTGATTTTAGTTGTAACAGTTTATAGACTAAATATAATAATATGATTTTGTATAAGATTTGATTTTAAAAATAAATTCTGAGGGTTAAAGTGGCGTTTATTAAGCAAATAATCAATAATCACATCGGTGGTAAGCTAAAATTTATCGTTTTTCCCCTGCTCTTTGCCCTGCTGCCCGCTGGTTTTATATTTGCCCAAAATAATAATGTGCCTATTCCTTATTTTGATCTAAATATCGGTCAAGCCACCAATCCAAACCAAGTATCTAGCACTTTGCAGGTCATAGCATTGCTCACTATCTTGAGCTTGGCCCCTGCGATACTGCTTATGATGACATCTTTCACTAGATTTATTATTGTACTATCATTATTAAGGACGGCGTTAGGCACACAGCAAGCCCCTCCTAATCAAGTTTTAGTGGGATTATCACTTTTTTTAACCTTGTTTGTGATGGCTCCAGTGTGGCAACAAATAAATCAAGAAGCACTGCAACCCTATCTAGATAATCAAATCAATCAACAGCAGGCGTTGGATAATTCTGCTACTCCTTTGAAAGATTTTATGGTGAAATTCACCCGAGAAAAGGATTTAGCACTATTCGTTAAGTTAGCTAAAATAGAAAGACCAAATAATGTAAATGACGTTCCTTTGTGGGTAGTTATACCCGCTTTTATGATTAGTGAGCTTAAGACGGCTTTTCAAATTGGATTTATTATTTATATCCCATTTTTGGTAATAGATATGGTGGTATCATCAATTTTATTAGCTATGGGTATGATGATGCTGCCTCCATCTTTAATTTCATTACCTTTTAAGATTATGCTGTTTGTATTGGCCGATGGGTGGAATTTGCTGGTAGGGTCTTTAACGCAGAGTTTTTTTAAGTAGATTAAGATGACACCAGAATTTGTTATATCCTTTGGTCGTGACGCTTTTTTGGTGGCCTTGCTACTAGCTGGCCCTGCTTTGGCGGTAGGATTGGTGGTTGGTTTTTTGATTTCCATTTTCCAAGCGGTCACGCAGATTCAAGAATTAACTTTAACTATTATTCCTAAGATAGTGGCGATAGTGATCACCTTAATTATTTTATATCCTTGGATTTTAAGTAAGGCCACTGATTTTTTTAGGTTAGTATTAACTAATTTTCCTAGTTATATTGGGCAATAGTTGAGTTAATTGGAATCATAAAACCAGAATCAAAACCAGAACTAGTGCATATATTTTATGAAGGCTAACAAGATATTAGTAAATTGCCCAGGGTGCGGTAAAAAAATTGAGTATGGAGCAACTGAATTTAGCCCCTTTTGTTCAAGATCATGTAAAATGAAAGATTTAGTCTCTTGGGCTAATGAGGATTATGTGATAGTATCTGATCAAATGAATGATGACGATGAAACTATAAAAAACGATGAAGATGGAGATAAACTGAAATATAATTAACATCTTCAGTATGCTTGGTGTAGTGGCGATTCATTGTGGCAGGGTTTTTAGGGGAAAAGAAAAAAATTTAGTAATTTATAGATATAATTTTATAAAATGAAAATAGTTAAATATATTTTAGCTTATGCACTAGGGTTATCTCTTTTGGTTACCTTAGTTTTTGCAAAGACTAATTTACTGACAGATTCCACAAATTCCACAAATCAAATAGAATCAAATAAATCTAAACCCACTAGTTTATTAAATGAAGGGGTAGTTTTTGCCACGGTTGATGGAGATGATTATACCTTAGATGATTTAATTGGAGTTGATGGAACTAAGATAGAGCAAGAAATATATGGTCTATTGCAAAGAGGGCTCTATGATGTGATTAAAGAAAAATATGCTGCTGATTTACCTGCGGTTGATGCAGTAACGACAAAAGAGGTGCAAGATTTTTATGATGATAATGATTTGCAAAATCGAGGTAGTTTTAATGATTTTAAGGGGCAGATTGCAGAATTTTTAAAGACTAAACGAGAGCAAGAGGTAATCCAAAAATTTATCTCTGAGGCGATCGAGCTTAAAAAAGTGGTTATCCACCAAACTCCTCCTGAGCCAGATTTAATTAATTTTTTGAATAAAGCACCAACAATTGATGGCAATCCCGATGCCAAGGTAGTTATAATTGAATTTACTGATTTACAATGCCCATTTTGTCAAAAAATACAACCTACTTTAGAATCATTAATAGATAATTATCAAGATAGGGTAGGCTTTTATTTTTATCATTTCCCGCTAATTAGCATTCATCCTAACGCCTTTACGGCATCTTTAGCTTTGGAGTGTGCTCATGATCAGGGCAATTTTGCTAATTATAAAAATAGATTATTTGCTGAGCAAAGCAAATTTAGTAAACAAGATTTACTAAATCAAATGAAGGATATAGGGCTGAAAGGAGATAAAATGAAAGCTTTTGCAGAGTGTTTGGAGAGTGAGAAATATTTAGCTAAGGTAGAAAGTGACATTAAATTAGGTAAAAAACTTAACGTTACTGGCACGCCTACCTTTTTTATTGGCACATTTGATGCGAAAAGCAAAGAATTTATGGGTAAACCTTTGGTTGGCTCGCATGATTACAAGGCATTTGCCGATTTGCTTGATGAGTACCTTAATCAATAATAAACTTTTTTTAGCGAGTCTAGCGCTATCAATAGTATTTTTTTTACCAGCTAGCATTAGCAGTGGTGACCCTATATCATGCCGAATAGCCACTCTAGACATGAAAGAGGCGACAGAGTCTGCATTACCAACTAAGTCTAAATTAGAGCTTTCCGCCGTTTTGAGTAAAGCTAAGAAAAATAATTTTAGCTATAACCTGGTGGTGATGGCTCTTATACCAGATAATCTTTATTTATATTCCATTAAACAATATCCACCGCCCGCTCCAGTAGCAACTAATATTTTGCTTGATGATAATTGGCTCGTAACTAAAGCCCTATCAGAAAGTAAAACTATTCCTTATTGGGATAAAACCCATAAACAATTTATTGATGTGCATCAAAAGGTGGCTCAATTTGAAATTGAATTTAACGACCTAAGCAAAAACTTGTTTATCGAAAAGAGTAATCTTTTTTTGTATTACCAAGTTTGTTCAGCTAAATTTTGTTCTTTACCAATCAAGCAAAAAATCAAACTTTCTTTTGCAGCAGAAAAAAATTAATGAATTACTAGTAGGCTAAATTAGTGGGCTAAATTAGTGGGATAAATTCGTGAGCTAATCCTAAAACCAACGCCTAACCTTCGCACAATATTGCTGATAGTCTTTCCCAAACAATAAGAGCAAAGATTTTTCCTCTTTAGGGATTATTTGGCGATTAAAGAAGAAAAATGAGGGTACTTCTAAAATTAAAATCCAAAAATTATTTAATACCAGTGCCATCCCTAACCCTATCACAAAAAATGACAGATAATTTGGATTTCTTGAATAACGATATAATCCATTTTTAATCAACCTTTCAGTGGGTTTTTCAGTGTTAAGTGGTGTATTGCCCTCTTTAAATTGAAGAGCTGATTTAACAATTCCAGCAATACCTAATAAAACTATCACAAAGCCAAGTAGTTTTTTAGAATTATAAAATTGCCAACCATAAATAGCATCAAGCACAATGCCGAGCAGCAAAACACCGATTAATATAAAAAGTGGTTGAATGGAATGTTTAGCAATTGGAGTCTTGGTAAGAGCTATTTTTTTAGAAATTTCAGGTGGAGTAGCTTTTTTTGGACTAGCTTTACTTAATTTAGATTTTGAAGATATTTTTTTGGTAATTTTTGCGGTAGTTTTGTCGGTAGTTTTTGCGGTAGTCTTTGCGGTAGTTTTTGTAGTAATTTTTGGTGTAACTTTCTTTACAACTTTTTTAGTAGTTTTTTTTTTATTATCTAAGACCATGATAAACTGTATGATAAGCGTGCAGGTTCATAATGCCAGCAAGAGTTAAACAACACCTCGCTATATCTATAGTATGATAATTAAGTTAGTTGATAAGATACACTATTTCCATAATTTGTCAATCAATTAAAAATCTGCTGTTAGAGCTATAATCCCCACAAAAATTAGCCTGGGAATAAAGAAACTCTAATTTTTACTGACCCTACATAAGGAGGAACATACATTATAAAACTTTTTTTTATTATTCAACATATCAGACTTAATCGCCTGCCCCCTCTGAAATGATATAATAATATTATTAAAGTTAGTATGGGGCAACCATCTTTTGATAAAAGGGTTTATCTTCTCACTGTCCGCGGCGGTTAAGCTGGAGGGGAGATGATCCTTAGTTAATTCTTTGATAGAGATATTGCGATAAATTAATTCTATAGCTTGAAATTGCCATAATTTTGCTTCAGATAAAGAATAAAAAGGATGACGACCTAGGGTAATATTTTCTCCCTTCGCATTTAATCGATATGATAAACCCCATGTTTTTGCACCTTTTGGTGATATAATAATAAATAAACCTTGCCCGATGGTTATCTCATAAGTTTTAGGATTAGGTTTTAAAGATCTGATTATAGCTTCGCTATAGCAAGGGGGTGACGTAATTTTGCCCATTTTTTTGTAAATATCATTTTTACCGATTTTATGGGTCAATTATGGGTTAAATGGAAATAACTCTGAAAAAGCAGGGAGAAGCATAAAAGACGTTATACTTAATATAGGAAGTGTTATAACGCAAATAATAAAGAATGGAAAGGAACAAAACTACCGCATTAAACTTACACCCGAGAGGATTCGAACCTCCGGCCTCTTGAACCGCAATCAAACGCTCTATCCAGCTGAGCTACGGGTGCTTTAGTGAATTTATATTAACATATATATAACTAATTAATTGAGTAATGAAACAATTAATTAATCGTGTAGTTAACTGAATGATTAGTTTTAAGTCAAGTTGATTTTTTATTAATATTCAATCAAAACCAGATTCAAGCATACCGCACACGATATTATGATCGATAATTTCAATAATTAGTATTTGCTAAACTAGGCTTTATTACTAGCATTTAAAGTGTTAAGGTGCTGTAATTATAGTTGCAATAAATGATATATACGAATAATTTAAAAAGCGAATAATTTAAAAAATAAATGTATCTTTAATTAATATGGCAAAAAAAATAACAACTCGAGCCCAAAATTTCTCTACATGGTATCAAGACGTGATAGATGCAGCAGATTTAGCCGATCAAAGCCCAGTTAGAGGTTGTGTGACCTTCAAACCACATGGTTTTGCCGTTTGGGAAAATGTACAGCAAAAACTGGATAGAGCCTTCAAAGAAACCGGCCATCGCAATGCCTATTTCCCTATGTTGATGCCGGAATCATTTATAAAAAAAGAACAAGAGCACATCAAAGGGTTTTCCCCAGAATTAGCGGTAGTAACCCACGCTGGAGGTAAAAAACTCGATGAGCCCTTGGTGGTAAGGCCAACATCTGAGGCGATTATAGGATATATGATGGCTAAATGGATCAAAAGTTATCGCGATTTGCCCCTCCTATTAAATCAGTGGTGCAATGTGATTAGGTGGGAAATGAGGCCTAGGATATTTTTAAGGACATCAGAATTTTTATGGCAAGAAGGTCACACCGCTCATGAAAGTAAGCAAGAAGCGGAGCAAGAGACTTTGCAGATGCTAGAAATATACCGAAAATTTTTAGTAGAAGATTGCTTGATACCGGTTTTCACAGGCAAAAAACCAGCTCACGAAAAATTCCCTGGGGCACTAACTACCCACAGTTTAGAAGCGTTAATGCAAGATGGTAAAGCATTACAAGCGGGAACTAGCCATAACCTTGGGCAAAATTTTTCTAAAGTTTTTGATATTAAATATCTCAATCAAGAGAACAAGCAAGAACATGCCTGGACAACCAGTTGGGGAGTTTCTACCAGAGTGATAGGCGGCTTGGTGATGGTGCATGGAGATGATGATGGAGTTATTTTTCCCCCCAATATAGCACCGGTAAAGGTGGTGTTGGTACCTATTTGGCACAATGATAACGAGGAAGGGCAAGTTAGGACTATGCTTGATGATTGTTTCAAAAGTTTAACAGAATTTATTGATCCTTGGCAAATTGAAATTGATAATCAACACAATTTGCGCCCTACCGAGAGGTTTTTTCATTGGGTCAGAAAAGGGGTGCCAATTAGGATAGTAATTGGAGCTAATGAGGTTAAGGCGAATCAGCTATCGATAGTATTGAGGCATAATAGGCAAAAAATTTCTATTTCACCTAATGAAATAAAGAGTTGCGTTAAAAATGCTATAAAGCAGATAAATAAAGAGCTTTATGAGCGAGCACTAAAGTTTAGGGATGAAAATTTGACTAGAACTGATGATTACCAAGAATTTAAAAAAATCATTAAAAATAAAGGCGGCTTTGTTTATGCCCACTGGGACGGTACTACTGAGACGGCGGAGAAAATAAAAAATGAGACAAAAGCCACGATCAGAGTGATTCCTAATGAGTTAGAAATTGAAACTGGAAGATGTATAATAACCAATAAACCTTCGCCAAGGCGGGTGCTGTTTGCCGGTGCATATTAATAGATGCAAAAATCAGGATATGTATTTTAGATGATGAATCTATCCCAAGGCGGGTGGTTTGTCGGTGATGGCTGAACTAATAGATGCAAAAATCAGGATATGTATTTTAGATGATGAATCTATCTCAAGGCGGGTGGTTTGCCGGTGATGGCTGAGCTAATAGATGCAAAAATCAGGATATGCATTTTAGATGATGAATCTATCCCAAGGCGGATACAGCTTGTCGGTGATGGATAGAGCGAAATAAATATAAAATCCTATGTTATAAAAGGTAAGATAAGTCCGATAAATACAAGTAAGCTTATTAAACTAAAGCTTAAAAAATAAAACCAAAATTTTGTATTATTATCTACCGCTATATCAGAAAGTCCCCTAGCAGAAATTGCATTCTTATCGGCACTTTGTTTGAACAAATTAGCTCGCAAAAGATCATCCACACTAGAAACAGAACCCATAGCCCCATCTCCAGTTTGAGTATCGTTAGAATCGTTTATTTGGGGCTTTTTGAATATTAAATACTTCTTTTTAGCAGAAATAGAGCCAATAGTTTTAATTTTCTCAAAGCTAACATTATCTACCCTAGTAGCATTAAAATAATCTTGATCAGCCTTATCAATCTTTTCACTAGGTGAAGAATCCTCTTTTATTTCGGGCAAAGCGTCAGTAGCAAAATTATCCCTTTTTAGTTCTACTCCTTTACTTTTATGTATTTTATTAGATGATGGATTTTCCGCTAAATCATCGGCATCATAAAGAGTGTGATTATTCCAATCTGATTCATTTAAACTGCTAAAACCAGACGCAAATTCTGCTTCTTTAGTATCTGTTTGATCTGATGATGCTTCTTTTTCTTCGCTAATTGATCCATTAGCAGCAATATCTAATTTTTCATTAGCAACCAAAGATTCATCATCGGCAAAGTCTTCTAAATTACGGTCTGTCAAGCTAAGCTCAACATCATTACCATCATTACCATCATCCTCATTGTTATCATCAACAACAACAATATCATCATCATCAACATCAAGCGAGGATAGGTCTGTATCGGATTTTGAAGTAAACAAAATCTGCTCATCGGATGAAGTTTCAGTATTATTTTTCGTGAGCTGCTCGTCCTTTGTTAATTCAGTAGTAGATAATTTATCTTCAGTTAATTCTTGATTTTCTTGAATATTGGCTGATGAGTCAATTAAATTTTCTAAGTCATCACCCTGATTGGTAATTAGAGTATCTTTATTAATAGTTGCCGCGGCTAAATTTTGTTGAGCGACCTTTGTTACTAAATAATTCTTATCAGAAGGAAAGGTTCCATGGATAGAAACCATGAAAAGTTTCTTGCATAAAAAACACTTTACCTTTAAATTAGGATTATGAAATCTGGCTCTATCCACCCCATATTCAGAGTGGCAATGAGGGCAAAACACCTCTACCAACGGAGGATGTTTGGTGGGAATATCTATATGGATTTTTTCATGACATTTAGTGCAGTGAACAAATAAACTTTGTTCAGCCTTGCGCGGGTGGTCACTAATAATAGAATCGGCTAATTTATATCTAGCCTTACAAGAATTGCATTCTAGTAGCATTTTTTAAAAATCGTCAACTAATAATTATAATATATTCCTTATGGTCCTTTATATTGGCAAATAAATTGCATAAAGTATGCTTAATTAAAAATTAAGTTAAATACCTCAACTGAATTGATGCTCATTTTGTTTAATAAAAATTAAAACTATGTTTAGTCGCACAATTAAAAAACTATGTTTAGTCGCACAATCAAAATAAAAATGAGCAATTTCTCATATTGATAATAGATCAATAATACAATATAACTTAATAATAAAATTAAATCACTAGCGTAGTATAGCATATTTACAAAATAATGCTAGAAAATGATTAAAAACAACTAAATTAATAAAAATAATCTATTATTATTATCAAATATTTTATGTTAGCTAAAAATAATCTAGCTCTAAATACTAGTGAAAAAACGGATAAATTAATATTATTCAAAATTTTTTTAAGTATCCGCTGGCGATATATATTATTACTAGCTATTATTTTACCAGTAATTAATGCCTGTTCAAATAAAGAGTTAAGGG
This sequence comes from SAR324 cluster bacterium, assembly GCA_016735295.1. Taxonomy (GTDB): domain Bacteria; phylum SAR324; class SAR324; order XYD2-FULL-50-16; family JAERRU01; genus JAERRU01. The sequence continues at coordinate 27,643 of JAERRU010000026.1, read as the reverse complement.
GAGTTTATCCAAATATCGGCAATGGTGGGGGTAATGGTAAATTAAAGACTTATCGGGGTAATTTTTTAATGTCGGTTAATCCTTCTGAGAATAAAAATGATGATATTAAAGAGCCATTAGAGGCTTATCGGGGCGATTTTTCAATGTCGGTAGATTCCATTAAAGATGTTGATGTTGATGATAATAATGGCGATGATAATGATGATAACAATAATAATAATGATGATGATTCATCTATCGATTCAGCTGCAGGTAATAAAGCACAAATAAAAATATCAATTAGCGATTTTGATGATAATATAGCATTAGAAATTGATAAACAAAGCCTGATAGTAAAATATGATGCTGATAGATTGATGGAAAAGGTAAGCTTTAATGTTTATCTAAAGCATAGTTTAGCTGCTTATGGTAGTACTAATCCATTATTAATATTTTCTGATCTTAAGCTTACCAATCAAGAAAATAATTCTAGTTTTTTGATGTATAACAATGCCCCCGTCCGGTGGAATTATAGATTATCGCCAAACTCTGCTAGAGTGGCATATCTATATCAACGCCTATCAAAGGGTGATGTTTTTAGTATGGAACTTGGTTTTGAATTACCCAAGTATAAAAACAGCAATTCTAGTGCCTATTATGATTTTTCAGTAGTATTTCAGGGTAAAAAGTTTTTACTAAGAGTGAATAACAGTTAATAAAAATGAATATGATCAAATCAATTATTTACTTCCTTCAAGGTAGGGATAATTTTTTTTCTAAAACTAAAATGAGAAGCAATAAAGCAATTTTATGGTTTTTGCTTATTAGTATATTTTTACCATCTTCTATGGTGGTGGGACAAAGTGGATTAGGAATTATCACTGATATTAAGTTGGTGCCTCGCAAAAATGATAGAGATGTTTTGGTTTTAGGAGGACAAACATTTGATATGATTGATCCGGTATTAATTCAACGATTAGATTATGTTGCTGGTGATGATGAGAAAGACTATCAATGGATGATTATTTTGCCTAATGCTGATTTATCAACAGACATGAAAACTAGGTTAAACGCTAGTAACAGCACAGTAACAAATCAGGGGGGCAATAGCGTGGAAAGAATAAAAATTGAGGTTACGGTAGCGAAGAATTTTGGTATTTTAAAATCAACCGTGCTAATGAAAGTTAAAGTTAGCGATCGTTATTATGTAGAAAGAGCCTTTGCTGCTCCGGTGGAAGATATAAACGAAGTTGATTTAAAAGAAATAATTTTTAAACGCGGCTATGTCGATGAAACTGAACAGTTTTTAGAAAGTCAATTAAGCACTATCAAAGAATCAGGAAACGCAAATTTAATTGATAATCAAGCTAATTTGCCAGTACCTATTTTAAGATTAAATGTGATTGGCTATGATGGTGCTAAAACTATTATCAACTCAAAAGCAACGCAATTAGCCCTTTATTTGAACGAACATCGTCGAGAGGAAATTAATCAAAAATTTGGTATTCAATTTTTTGTAAATAGCATCTCTTTAGCTGATGACCGAGTGCTTGATAAAACTATTATATACTATAAAGACGATAAAATTTCTACCAAGCAAAGATTTTTAAAAGAAGCACTCTATATTGCTAAAATTATTCCTAGTGATTCAATCATTAAACCTATGGTTGACCAAAATCAAAAAACTAATGTTGATATTGAAATATACGTAGGGAAAAATTTAAAATAATGATTAAACATTTATCTGTGAAGGTTCTATGAAATTCGTTAAATTATTAAGCCTACTGCTAATAGTTAGCAGTTATGGCATTTTGAACGCTCAGCCAAAATATATATCCTATAAATCTTTATATGGAGTTAATGCTCCTGAGGGCATAAATGCATCGCAAATAGCTCGGCAAAAGGCCATATATTTAGCAAAATTATTAGATGGTGCTAAATATGATAAGCAACTTATCAGATCAGTGATTGTGATGAATCACAGTAAAGATGAATTTTTTGTGGTAGCCACATTAGGTAATGGCAAGACTGTGAGGTTTTATATTGATGTGCTAAAACAAACTATCAATCAAGCTAGGTTAGAACTTGATGGAAATTTACAACTTATTTTTCCCGATAAAAATACATCCGATTTTGTTTTATTAGATAAGCAAGAATTTTATAATCAAGCACTCAATGCTAAATATTTTAAGAAGACTTATCCACTTGAGCACCCACTCTCAGGCAAGGTATTTTATTATAAAATAAATAATTTTGAGGTCATAGGCAAGGCTAATCCTGTTTATAAGGTGAAATTTGCTAATGGGGGGCAAGAAATTTTTAATTCAAATCAGGCGTATCAAACATTAGCCGATGATTTATTTTTAAGTTCAATTAATGCTCAGGTTAATTCGGTATTTAGTAATAATTTTTGGATTAAAGAAGTAAAGGGTTTTAAGGACATGCCTTATAATTTGCAGTTACTAAAGAAGGATGATTCTTATAAATTTGGTATTCATATAGCGTTTAATAATAAAATTGAATATAAAGCAGATGATCTTTCTGTATCATTCAAAAAAATAAATAAGAAATTTCATGTGGAAATAGCGATTCCTAATGCTACTAGAGCTAAGGGAATCAAAATTAAGGACGCTAATAATTTAGCAGGATTAAAGAATTTTAGATTTATTGATCACAATAAAGAGGCGTTTGTTACGCTTAGAGCAGATTTTTTAAGTTATAACCTTGGAGCGGCGAATTTTTTAAATAAAACACCTACGGTTTACGTTCATCCTGATCAGAAAAATTTATTTGTATTTTTCTATCAAGAAGTAGATCAAACAGTTGATTTTGATCTTTATGATTTAGCGAAAAACAAAATCAAAGATATCAAAAAAATAGAGAAAGATGAGCTCAAGGGGTTAGTGCATGATGTTGATAATAAATTTGTGATTCTTTATAATAAATCGGTGGTGGCATATAATGAAAATATAGCTATTAAAAATTGGCAAGGTAGAAAAAATGCATTTCAAGCTACCATGGGGTTATTTTTAGATGCTGCTCGTTACTCTAATAATGATAAAAATTTATCTTTAGCGTTAGCGGGGCGAAATCTTTGCCGAAATCATATATTTAACGCTCTGTTGGCAGCAGACGTTTACCCACTTATTGCTAAAAGTAATTTTAGCAGCCATAGCGAGATGATAGACTATATTTATGAATTACAGTCTTATGCTGATAGTAGTAAAACTAAAGATAAATTTATTGCTAATCTTAAAGTATTCTATTCATTAGATAGCAAGATAAATCTTTTACGAGTGGCCGCTATTAATATTGATGTTAATAAGCTCACTAATGCAGAGATGAAACGCTATAATTCTATACTCAAAGATTTACGCTCTCAGGTAAACTCAGTTAAAACTAGCAATAGAAGATTAATAGGCGTTAAGCGTCAATTACTGGGTAGCACTGTTTATATAGAGTCGAAATTTAAATAGTGGGCATAAAAAGTGCAATAGCTGATTATATAGATTGATTATATTGATTGATTATATAATTAATTGATTGAGTAGTATATAGCATAAAAATTTAAGATTTAAGATACTTAATGATGCAACAGTTAACCACAAAAAGAAATAGTATTTTCATAAAAATAACTATGTATGTAGTTATTTTATTGAGCCTAATTTCCTTCAGTGTGCATGGTCAATCTTCGCTAACAAAATCAGAAAATATATATTTTTCTGATATAGATCTAGTAAATAGATTAGCTGGGCTGATGCAAGACGGTAGTTTAGATGAATATGTAATACTTTCTACCGTAGTAATTAATGATTATAATGGATACTATATATTAGTAAAACTTAGTAATGGAGAAACTAGAAGGATATTTTTTAATCAAATAAATGATTCTATAAAAAATAGTAATTTAGTTTTAGCAAATAACTACGCAGTGCTATTAGGCGATGGGGGAGAGATAATTTTTTTTAATAGGAGCGATTTTCATAGATTAGCATTTGACGCAAAGGTTTATTGGAAAGAGGGCAAACTAGGTCAACCATATGAAGGTTCATACTTACCTTATCAAATCAAAGATTTTGTTCTTTTGGATCCTAGCCAAAGCAGTGGATATGATCAGGCAAAAGAGCCTTACCTTTATAAGGTTACATTTATAAACGGTAGTGAAGTTTTATTAACATTGCGTCAAGCCTACCGAGATTTTCAAAGCAACGCCTTTGTTACTAATTTTACCAGCGATGATAGAGCGTTTGGCGGGTTAAATAATATAGAATATATCTTCGCTAGACCTAAAGAGCAAGTAAGTCAAGGGTCTAGCAAGGTGGTGGTTGAGCTTCATTTTACCCAAGATATAACCTTTGATTCAGATATGGTGGCGTTTGAGATAGTAAGGTCATATCCTGTAAATGTGGGCAGCAAGGATAATTTTTACTATTTAGATTTATATTTCCCTAATACAGATTTTAACCCTGCTATGATTGGCCGCACTATTTCTAAGGCGGGATATTTTGATAAAATCGTGTTAATTAAGGATTTAGAAGATAAAACACGAAATATATTAAGGGCTTACCTGAGAGAAGCCGACTATGAATTTTTAGGAGAAACTCCGGTAGTAGAAATAATATCTCCCAAGGTGATTTGGATTACATATTTCCAAAAGGTCGATCAAACCAGTAGAAATTTTGCATATACAAATGATCAAACTGAGTCAGAAGAAGTTTTTGATATACCGAATAAATATAGCAGTACACCATTTTATCGATCATTTTCTAAAGCAATGATCACCATTAATCAAGCGAATGCATTGCCTAACATTAATCAAAAATTAGATGGGTTAATAATGGGAATAAAAGAGCTTGATAAATCTGGTAGCTATTCCAAAAATGATTATCAGCTCTTGGATGTGATAAACGCAAAAGAGCTCACAAGGTCAAAAATATATGATTCAGTATTGGATCATTTAGCACAAGGTTTTGATGGAGCTAATTTTGATAGTGAAGCAGCGCTTAAATTAATTGATAAGGTGGAAACTTTCATTATCGATCCCAAAGCATTAAGAGAGTTTCATAGAATTAGAAATCAAATAAATATCAACTAGCCGATTTACGCTAAAAGCCAAAGAGAATACCAAACTCAGCTAAAATAGTATTATCGGTAAAAATACTGGCATATTTTTTATTATCTTTATTCACAGAGGCAAATTCGTTAGTAGAAAACCCAGCCATATATCGTAAATTAGCTTGTAGTCCCACTCCATTTCTAAAGTTATAGGTCATACCCATAGCCACGTGTTTTGTGATTATGAGGGATGAAAAGTCATATTTTTTCTTATTAGTTTTTTCAGACATTTTCACACTTGAAGATAAAAAACCAATACCTGATTGAACAAAAATTTTAACTCCCTTAGTTCGATTGGGAGAAAGATATGTCTTCATAAAAAATCCGGCCTTAGTTTGCGATATGTCTATCTCATAATTTTCGGCTGGTAGATGAACCACACTCAAAAATGGAGGAGCCACTATAACTTGAGAATAGGGAACTTTAAGACTAATTTTTGGTGGCATCCAGCTACTAAACGATACTCCATAACTAAAGCTATCATCAATAACTCTTTCATATAGCAATTCAACACCAATGGCGACATAGGAAGCCGATTTTTTTTCACCGGTAACTTGATTACTAATAATGGTTATTTTTTGAGGAATTGCTTGCACGAGAAAGCCGATTTTATTTTCTCTCACATTAAGCCTGCGTGGTTGGCTATAAATGTTGCTATGAGCAGTTAGCGACAAAACTAACCATAAAGCCAATAATATTGAAATGCTTTTATTAGCTAACAATATTGCTTTAAATTTTAAATAGGTTGCTATCATCAATGGTTAAAAGCTTTATTTGTTATACTTACAGCCAGTATTGGCAACAAATTGATAAAATAATTAACTAAGAGTATGAAAAAAATTTATTATTCGCAAATACGAGTATGCATAAAAAAACAGATTAAGTAAGATTAAATCTTTATCGGCAAAAGTTAATAAAACTAAAATTTTTGCTATAATAAAGATTAAAGAGGGCTAAATTAACTTAGCTAATGTTTTATCTCGTATAATGAAAGTTGGATTTTTTTTAGTTGGCGTTAATTTTGCAAAAACTAGCTATAAATAATTAAGATTATGCAGCACAATTAGCCGCATAAATTATATTATCATAACGAGAAAGCGAATAACTAAATAGTGATATGATATACTATCACACAAATAACTTATTATTTCAAATAGGTTAAGCACGCTGATACAAGGATAATATATTACTAATAGCGGCGATTTGTCAATAAATTAGACTTAGGGTTGTAGGATAAATGGAGATTTTTGATAAAAATGTAGATCTTTTTCAAAAGGTACTAGATTTAAGATCAGCAAAAAATGAAGTATTAACCGCGAATATATCTAATCGTGAAACTCCTGGTTATAAGGCGTTAGATGTTATTTTCGAACAAAAATTACAAGATGCCTATTATGATAAGCGATCGTCACCGCTCAAGGTAACAGATCCTAGGCATTTTAGTGGAGATGGTAGGCCTAAATTAAATAGTTTTAACCCTGATATAACAAAGAGTTATAACCCTGAGGTTAGGATGGACGAAAATTCAGTGGATCTGGATCAAGAGTTAGCAAAAATGACCACCAATCAGCTAATGTTTGAAGCTAATATTAGGATGATAAGTGGTAAATTACAAACATTAAAAGACGCTATTATTGAAGGAGGTAGATAATGTCATTATTTGATTCTATGCAAGTTAGCACGTCAGGGCTTTATGCCCAGCGTACTAGGATAAATGTTATATCTAGTAATATAGCAAATGTTCATACTACCAGAACTCAAGAAGGCGGGCCTTATATAAGGAGAACTACAGTTTTTGGAGCAATACCAAAAGCAAAGACTTTTTTAGAAGAATTAAACCAACTAAACGAAACAACCGATGTGGTTAAAGAGCCAAAGGTATTAAGCATATCAGAAGATCAAAGGGCTCCGATATTAAAATATGACCCCAGCCACCCAGATGCTAATGAAGAGGGATATGTGGCATTTCCTAATATAGATATAACCGAGGAAATGGTGGATTTAATACAAGCAAGGCGTAGTTTTGAGGCAAATGTAGTGGCCTTTAATGTGGCTAGAGGTTTGGCTCAAAAATCGCTAGAAATAGGTAAGAGATGATAATTAGGCAAATTATTGTGCTTAAAGGGTTATCATTAGGCATAGATAATGCTATTATTGACGTAGATTGACGTAGATTGACGTAGATTGATGTAGATTTACGTAGATTGACGTAGGTGGACGTAGATTGATATAGAGTGAATAAAAGTGAATAAAAGTGAATAAAAGAGAGCAAAAGAGAATAAAAGAAGTATTAGAAATGGATTTGTATATATTCCTACATATTAAATAGCTTATAGAATAGATCAGTATGGCAAAGATAGATTCAATTCAACCATTAAAAATACAAGAACCTAAGGAGGTAAATAAACAACTCGAAAAATCCCCCGCTAAGGCAACCGGTAAATCTTTTAAAGATGAAATACAGGTGTCATTAGCTAAAATGGAGGTGCTGACTGATAAAATAAGGGGTAATATCAGCCCAAATAATAATGAAAAACTTAATACTAATGATATAATTAATGATGTGCATAAAGCCAGAGTTATTTTAGATGAACTAACCAACACTTTTTCTGGCCCCAATGAAGTGAAAAAAGGGGAAACACATCAAATAGATCAAAAATCTAAAGAGAATCAAAATTCTCAAGAAAATAAAAAATATCAAAAATCAGTAAATGCCAGCCAAGGCTTAGATAGCTATGCTAAGGCAAATAATAATCTAGATAAACATATAACCAAAGATAGAAAAGTAACATGAAAATAGATAATCTTTTAGCAACCGCAAATATAAACTCACAAAGTAAAAGCATGCAATCATCACCAGTTAAATCGGTGATTGGTAGCTTTTCAGAAACTTTGATGGGGGCAATAGATAAAGTTAACGACCAAGTTAATCAAGCAGATGGAAAAATGGCTAGTTTAGCGACAGGCAAAAGTGATGATATACACGGCACCATGATCGCCATGGAAAAAGCTGATATATCAATAAAATTGCTAATGGCCGTGCGTAACAAGGTAATGTCTGCTTATCAAGAAGTTTCTAGGATGCAAATTTAGGATATATTTATTATCACAATTGAGCATCATAAATATATAATTTTAAATAGGCTAATCAATTAACTAATAGCAATTGATTAGCGATAACCAACAAAACACAATTAAATAGGTAAAGAATATTATGGCAGAGGCTACTACAGCTAATACAGCTACCACAGCAACTTCAACTGCTGCGGGAGCTTCTTTGGTGGGAGATTTACAATCACAAATAGGTTCATTTTATGGGAAATTACCGACTAAGAGGCGGTGGTTTTTATTAGCTATTTTGCTGGTGGTGGTGATAGGTTTGAGTTTTATGGTTATAGTAACGCAACAAACCACATGGGTAACCTTATTTTCAGGATTATCCAGTAAAGAGACAGCCCAGGTAGTCAAACGATTAGATGATTCGCAAATAGAATATATAATAGCACCAGGCGGTGGCGGGGTGTTGGTGCCAGCGGAGGTATCAGACAAGGCTAAATTAGAAATAGCCAATTCCGATCTTTTAAATGGGGGCACGGTGGGTTTAGAGATATTTGATAATTCTAGTTTCACAATGACTGAATTTCAACAAAACGTTCAGTTAAGAAGAGCGATGGAAGGGGAGCTAGCTAGGTTGATACAGCTAATCAATGTGGTAAGTGCAGCTAAGGTTATATTGGCCATACCTGAGAGAACCGTTTTTATTGATAGTGAGCAAAATCCAAGTGCAGCAGTGCATTTGGTGATAAAGGAGAGTTCTCCATTAAATTCTAAGATGGTAAAAACCATTTTAAATTTAGTAGCTAGTGGGGTACCTTCGTTGAGCGTTGAAGATGTTAAGATATCTGATCAATATGGAAATCTTTATAGTTCTTCTTTGCAAGATTCCATTTATGATACAGAAGATAGGCATTTACAGTATACCCATAATGTAGAGCGTTATTTAGAAAATAAAGCGATTGATCAATTACAAAGAATTACTGGTAAGGGGCAAGTAAAAGTTAAAATATCAGCTGAGGTAAATAATGAAACTCAGCAAATAGATGAAGATTTGCTTGATCCTGAGTTGGCGGCAGTAGTGAGTGAACAAACAATTCAAGAAAAGGCGACAGGGGCAAGATCTATCCCGATAGGGGTTCCAGGGGTAAGTTCTAATTCACCAGAAATTAATAGCGGGGTGAATGAGGCGGCTAATGTGATGGAGAGTGATAAAAAAACCAAGCAAACTAATTATGAAAATTCTCGCCGGAGGATCAGAAGAAATGTTAGTGCAGGGGGGATAAATAGGTTAACAATTTCGGTGTTGCTTGATGATAAATCGGTAATTGAGCAAGATAAAGATGGTGTGTCGATTAGTGTAAAGAAAAAATGGTTAGCTAGCGAACTTGATAAAATAAAGTTGATTACGCAAAATGCCGTAGGTTTTAGTCCTCAACGTGGAGATTCTATAGAGGTAAAAAATATAACCTTTAATACACAATTAGAAGATAGTATAAAGGCGGTAGAAATAAGTATTCAAGCGCAAAGAGATATCTGGTTGAATGCTGCAAAATATGGGTTAGCGGCGTTAATTACTATAGTAGTGTTGTTATTTATCATCAGACCAGTGCTAAAGAGAATATCACCAACAGCAGAAGATATGGAGCTAGATCTTGGTTTGCCAGCTACCGTTTCTGAGTTAGAAGGGGGCAGAAGAAGAAGAGGAGGGCAAGGCGGCGATGATGATGATATGGATTTTGCAAACAAGCAAGGCAAGCCTAATAGAAACAAGATACTAGAAATGGCTAAGGGAAATGTGGGAGAAACAGTAAATACGGTGCGTTCTTGGCTAAAAGAAAGTTAATATTGGGGTGTGGCGGTTATTATGGATTGCGTAATATGGACGTCTAATATGAAAACTAGCTAAAAATTATATTTAGTATTCGTTAGGTGAGCGTCTAATAATAGATAACAAAATATGGACGTCTAATATGAAAACTAGCTAAAAATTATATTTATTATTCGGTGAGCGTCTAATAATAGATAACAAAATATGGACGTCTAATATGAAAACTAGCTAAAAATTATATTTAGTATTCGGTGAGCGTCTAATAATAGATAACAAAATATGGACGTATAATATGAAAACTAGCTAAAAATCATATTTAGCATTCGTTAGGTGAGCGTCTATATAATAGATGACAAAATATGGACGTCTAATATGAAAACTAGCTAAAAATTATATTTAGCATTCGTTAGGTGAGCGTCTATATAATAGATGACAAAATATGGACGTCTAATTATGAAAACTAGCTAAAAATTATATTTAGCATTCGTTAGGTGAGCGTCTAATAATAGATGACAAAATATTGACGTCTAATATGAAAACTAGCTAAAAATTATATTTAGCATTCGTTAGGTGAGCGTCTAATAATAGATAACAAAATATGGACGTCTAACAGCAAAATTAGCTTAAAACCAGATATAATGAGAGTTTTAAGATTTAGTAAATCTTAAAAGACTCAAAAATGCCTCCTTTGGCACCTCAACTGTGCCCAATTGTTTCATACGTTTTTTCCCCCGTTTTTGTTTTTCTAGTAATTTTCTTTTTCTGGTAATATCACCTCCATAGCATTTAGCAGTAACATTTTTACGCAGAGCAGAGATAGTTTCACGGGCGATAATTTTAGCTCCTAACGCCGCTTGAATGCTAACTTCAAACATTTGTCGAGGAATTACACTTTTTAATTGTTTGGTGAAAAATAAACCATTTTCACGAATTTTGTCTTTATGTGCAATTAAAGATAAAGCGTCAATCAATTCTCCATTAATTAAAATATCTAGTCGCACCATCTTGCCCGCTCGATAATCAATTAATTCATAATCAAAAGATGCGTAGCCCTCAGTAAGAGTTTTTAATTGGTCATAAAAATCTATTAAAATTTCACTTAACGGAAATTCAAATTTTAAAATAGCCCGATCAGTGCTTAAATATTCTAAACTTTTTTGAATAGCCCTTTTGTCTATCGCCAGCTTCATCACCCCGCCTATATACTTACTAGGAGTTAAAATGGTTCCACAAACATAGGGTTCTTTTATTTGTTTGATGTTTTGCGGTGGAGGAAGCTTTACTGGGTTATCTACTTCAATTTCTCGCGATTTATGATCAATCACCTTAAAAACTACCGAAGGATTAGTGAGAATTATATTTAAATCAAATTCCTTTTCTAATCTCTCTTGAACGATTTCTAAATGCAATAATCCTAAAAATCCACACCTAAACCCAAATCCTAACGCGGTAGATGATTCAGCTTCATAATTTATAGAAGCGTCATTTAACGATAATTTAGCCATAGCAGATTTTAGGCTATTATAATCATCAGTATCAACAGGGTAAAGCCCACTAAATACCATAGACTTAATAGGAGCGTATCCAGGTAATGCTTTGGGGGTAGGATTTTTTACCAAGGTAACACTATCACCCACTCGCACATCTGATAAATCCTTGATAGAAGCAGTAAAAAATCCCGTTTCCCCTACCCCAATCTTATCAAAATTCTTTTTATGAGGGGTATGTTTGCCTAAGCTCGTCACAATATACTGCTTCTCATTAGACATCAAAATTATTCTATCATTTACACTCACCTCTCCATCAAAAACTCGAAATAGCACGACTACTCCTAAATAAGCGTCAAACCAAGAATCAAAGATTAAAGCCAAAAGAGGTTTTTCAGGATCTCCTTTGGGAGGGGGAACAGTTTTGATTATTTCTTCTAATAATTTATCAACCCCCAATCCACTTTTTGCACTAACTTCTACCGCTTCACTTGTATCTAGGCCAATTAAATTTTCAATTTCAGCTAACACCCGCTTTGGCTCAGCTGCTGGTAAATCGATTTTATTAATTACGGGCAAAATTTCTAAATCATCAGCCACCGCCAAATAAACATTAGCCACCGTTTGGGCCTGCACACCTTGAGCTGCGTCCACAATCAGCAGGGCTCCTTCACAGGCTTTAATTGATTGAGATACTTCATAGGTGAAATCTACATGGCCGGGAGTATCAATTAAATTTAGTAAATAGGTAGTTCCATTTTTTGCTTTATATTTTAAAGATACAGTTTGCGCCTTTACCGTGATGCCTCTTTCTCGCTCTATGTCTAAATTATCTAAAAATTGAGCTTTTTTTTCTCTTGAAGAGATAGCTCCAGTCATTTCCAATAATCGATCAGCTAGGGTTGATTTACCGTGATCTATGTGGGCGATAATGCAAAAATTTCGAATTAACTCTGTTATCATTAATAAAAATATTATAATAAAAATACTATTTAATTTTTTTGTTAGTTCCTTTAAGCATGCCCACCTTTCCTGTTCTGATAGATTCTATAATTTGAGCTGGGGGCAATTTTTTATATATATTATCTATTTTTTCTTCTGAGCCAGAAAATTCAACAATCAACATCTGTTGAGAGATATCTAATAATCTTCCTCCATAAAGATCTAATGTATTATAGATGGCTTTATCATCTTTGGTGTCGTCGGTGTTTTCTGTGCCCACTAATTTTAATTTAATGATGGTAAATTCACGTAGCACGCAATCTTCAGGTTGTAGCTGGTGAACTTTTAACACATTAATTATTTTTTGACATTGCTTTCTAATTTGTTCTATTACAGCGTCGCCGCCTTTGGTTACTATGGTAAAGCGACTAATTTCGTTTTCATGGGTATTACCCACGCTCAAGCTTTTTATGTTAAAGCCTCTACGGGAAAATAAAGCTGAGATACGAGTCATTACTCCTGGCTTATCTTCAACTTCTATTGAAATTATTTGCGTGTGATTTTCTCCCATCATCAAAATTTAAAACTGCTAATTTATAGTTTATTTTATGAGTAACTAATAATTCATTAACTATTTGTAGGTTAGCAATTGTTTGTTATGTTGGCTAAATTTAATTTACTTTATTTAAGCAATATAGTATTTTTTTTATTAGATGTTTATAGCAAATTGAGTTAATTTTGTTAAGGTAAATATATCTTACAAAATATAAACTACTAGTTTTAAAATTTTTTCAACATTGGAAAAAAAAATTCACACGACCACAAAAAGCAACTATTTTTGGTATATCAAGCTTGCTTGGCAACAGAAATACTATTATTTTACGGGTATTATACTGCTAGCATTTACCAATTTTATAGTATTAAAAATTCCTCTTTATCTTAAAGAAGCCTTTGATATTATTCAATCTGCCGATAAAATAGATAATAATGAGTTAACTAATGTACTTTCTATGGTGGTGCTATTTTCTTTTTTGGTGGTAACGGCGAGGACTTTTTCTCGGGTTTTATTTTTTAATCCCGCTAGAAGGGTAGAATCCGATATTAAAAATATAATATATAAAAAATTAAATAGGATAAAATCAGAATACTACGCAGAGAAACCACCAGGCAGTATCCTATCAATATTAAATAACGATATAGTTTATGTAAGGCTTCTTTATGGATTTGGGTTGTTGCAATCAATTAATTTGATTTTTATGTTCACATTAGCCCCAATTAGTATGTGGGCAATTTCACCAAAACTAACTTTATATTGCTTGATACCCTTATTTGTGGGGGTAGTGGTGGTTAGAATTGGTATTTATTATGTTATCCATTATACTAAAAAACGATCACAAGATTTACAAAAAATTTCTACTTTCAGTATCTCGGTGCTTAATGGGTTTGATGTTATTAAAAGTTATCAAATAGAACCTTGGAGCAAAATTAAATTTAATGAACATAATGCCGCCTTACTACATAGCACTATAGGCATTATGCGAGCTAGTCTTATTAGCCGCCCGATATTAATTAATTTGGAGAATGTTTTAAAAATCATTGTATTTGCCGTAGTAGGAACATCTTTACTAAGCTCCAATTTTTCAGTAGGGGATTTAGCGGCATTTTTGAGCTATATCACGCTCTTAACCCCTCCTATTGCTAGCATTGGGTGGCTTAGTAATTTATTTAAGCAAGGGAGTGTGGCTATAAAAAACATTAATTCAGTCTATCATCAGCCCCAAAGGGAGCAAGGATTGCTAAAACCAACAACAGATGAGCTAGCTATTGAATTTGATAAAGGGATTACCATTAATAATCTTATGTTTAAGTATCCTAAAGCAGATAATATGGCTCTTTGCGATATTTCATTTAAAATAATGCCCGGTGAAATAATCGGTGTATTAGGCAAAGTTGGTTCAGGAAAAACTACTTTAGCATATTGTTTAAGTAAGATTTTGCCCACTAATCGAGAAATGATAAAAATAGGTGATCTTGATATGGTGGATATAGATGAAGATAGTGTGAGAAATATAGTCTTAGCAGTTTCTCAAGACGCCTTTTTATTTTCGGCCACCATTAAGGATAATATATTACTCTCTGCTGATAGGGATAAAGATAACATAACCCCCGAAGAACTAGCCGCAGTAATAGATGCTGCCGCTTTACGAGAGGAGATAGATCAATTTCCTAATAAAGAAATGGAATTGGTAGGAGAAAAGGGCATAACCTTATCTGGCGGTCAAAAACAAAGGGTTACCATTGCTCGAGCATTTTTTAGAAAGCAAAAGTTATTAATTTTGGATAATGTTTTATCGGCTGTAGATTATGCCACCGAAAATTATTTAATTGAGCAGATAGTATCAAAAAAATACGCTGATTCACTTTTAATAATATCACATAAGATAAATACACTAAAAAAAGCTAATCGTATTTTAGTGCTAGATGGGGGTAAAATAACAGAACAAGGCACGCATGATCAGCTTTTAGAAATGGGGGGCATATATGCCGACGCTTACCGGTTACAACATTAAGTTTTATTAACAATAAGGGAAATAAGAATAGTTAAGATTTTTGGTTGGTGGTTATATTGTGGTGCTCTAGTGGGTTAAAAATGATAAACTATATTTTTTACTGGTAAAATGGATAAATATATGGTATAATTGGCTAACTGGGTGGTATTTACCATGTTAATAGACATTGATAAAAGAATTAATTATTTTAACGGTAATTAAGTTTGCAATTTTATAACTAAAATGATACCACTACTTAACCCAAAGTTTTGCTATTACATAACTGTTGTTATATGGCTATTTATTAATCTATAAACCCTTAAGTAGTGGTGATAGCTGGTTAATGAGATGGTTTTCTAATAGTACTTATATTGATAATTAATAGAGTTGGTTAGGTATATAATGAAAGAAAAAGTTGATGATTTTAGGTGGACGTTAGCCAATAAAGAATTAGTACCTATAATGATAGGAGGTATGGGGGTTGACATATCAACGAGTGAATTAGCTCTTGAGGCCGCTCGCTTAGGGGGGATAGGCCATATTTCTGATGCTATGGTGCCTACGGTGACTGATCGGCATTATAAAACAAAATATTCCAAAGATAAGCAAGATAAGTACAAAGATAATAAATTAAATTTTGATAAATCAAAAATAAAATTTGATATTACTGAGCTTAAAAAAGCTACTAGAACATATATAGAGGGGGTAGTTTCTAAGAAAAAGGGTCCAGGCAAATTATTTATTAATTGCATGGAAAAACTACAAATGAACGCTCCACGAGAAACATTAAAGGCTAGGCTTGAGGCCGCTATGGATAGCGGGATTGAGGGAATAACTTTGAGTGCTGGGTTGCATTTGAGTAGTTTGGAATTGATTTCTGATAATCCACGTTTTCGCGATGTATTATTTGGTATAATTGTATCATCGGTTAGGGCGTTAAAGATTTTTTTGGCTAGGGCTAAGCGGGTAGCTAGGTTGCCTGATTTTATCATTGTAGAAGGACCATTGGCGGGCGGTCATTTAGGTTTTGGGCTAGATTGGCAAGAATATAATTTAAAGACAATATTTAAAGACGTTCTTAAATTTGTTAAGGAAAAAGGGCTTAACACTCCGGTTATTCCTGCGGGTGGAGTGTTTACTGGTACTGACGCGGTGGATTTTTTAAAGATTGGAGCCTCTGCGGTTCAGGTGGCAACAAGATTTACGGTTACTAAGGAATGTGGATTATCTGATGCTGCCAAGCAGCATTATTTTAAGGCTAATGAGAGAGATATATCTGTTTCCATGCTTTCTCCTACTGGTTATCCGATGAGGGTACTGCTAAATAGCCCTGGACTTACTAAGTATGTCCGGCCTAATTGTGAAGCATATGGTTTTTTATTAGATAAAGCCGGTCGGTGCAGTTATATTGATGCATACGAGAAAGCAGAGAAGATTGCTAAAGAAAATAATACTCCCATAATTGTAGAGGGAAAGGTTTGTCTTTGCACCCACATGAGAAATTACCGAATATGGACATGCGGTCATTATACATATAGACTTAAAGACACTTCACATCTTTTGTCTGATGGAAATTATCAAATGCTAGATGCTAAGCATGTTTTTCAAGATTATCAATTTTCGACTAATCATAAGATAGCACTACCTGCGATAATCAAAGAAAGCGATTCAAAAAGCGATCAAGTATTAGCAAGAGTAGTTTAATTATTAAGATAATTAACGATCAATATTTTTGATAATTAGTATACTAGAAAGATAAATTATTGGTTAAAATTTGTAGTTTATGACGCAAAAAATAGAATATAGGGAATCGGATATCCCTCAAGAATATTTTTCTCAATTTAGAGATATTATATTTTTGGTTGATCAGACGGGAAAGATTCTTTATCAAGATAGAATTTTTCATCATTTTCTCACTAAGGCGGGTATTAATAAAGAGCGAAATATTACAAGTATTTTTCCAATTTTTTATGATCAATTAAAAAAAGCCTTAGATGATAATAAAAAGAAGCAGAATTCATTTGAAAGTTTTGCATTAATTAATAGCGATAAAGACTTTTATGGGAGGTGTTTCAACTTGGGGGGCATGCTTTCGCACAAGATTACCAATTATTTTTTGGTAACTTTGCATAATACTGATGCGACCGGGTTTATGATAGATTTGCTTAGTGATATTCCTCGTGAGTATATTAGAAATTTCACTCGAGAGAATATAAAGCAATTTATATATTTTTCCAATGAAATGAAAAGTTTTGTGGAGGTCGTAAAAGATCAGCTAGGTGATTTAAAAGAGAGCAATTCTCTTTCTCACAGTGCGGTGCAGTATATTGGCAATCAAATCAATTATTTCCGTAATTTTTATTTACAGCAAAGCGAGCTTTTACAAAGCGATCGCTATGAATATACGGTTAACGTATCTAATGATATGAGCTTGTCTAGCTTGGTCAATGATATGGCCAAATTGATAGGTAAAGATAAATTTATTATCACTAAGTCCTCCAATATGAATGATTTAAAAATTCGAGGAGAGCAAAACTGGCTAGCCTTTGCATTTAAGAATATAGCATCATTTATTACTTCACAATTTCCTGAGATAGATCCGGTAAAGGTAGCGATAATTCAAAAGCCTGACCGCAACCAGGTATATATAGAATTTGATTTTGCTAGTATATCAGATGACCACAAGAAATTTTTATTTCATGGTGATAATGCAGGTGAGCATAGCATGTTTTATAATTGCTATAATATAGTTGATATGAATCGGGGTAATTTACGTTTTGATGAGAAGAATAAGGTATTAAATTTAACCTTACCTTTACTGAGGAGGGATTCATCTAAAGATAAGGTGGTGTGCTTGATCGTTGATGTAGACTGGAATTCTAGAAAGCGTTGCATGGATACCTTGATGAATTTAGATCAAAATGTGGCTAAATTTGAGGCGAGTGACCCTCAAGAAGCACTCAGAATGGTAGCTGATATTGAGCCTGATATTGTGGTTATGGACCCTTATTTTTATGCCGATGGCGATCCTGATATAAGGGATATTATAGAGTCTATATATCTTAGTGCACCGACTAAGAGGCCGGACATAGTTTTATTTAGCCAATTTAATGATATATTTGATAAGCTTGATGACGTTTCTCAATTATTTAATATAAATTTTTTAAGAAAAGAAATTACTGATGTGGAGTTGAGTATTTACTTAGCTCAAATGATATCTAACGCCCGCAATTTAAAAATACTAGGTAGTTTATTGCAAAACGTGAGGCGAGCGTCAGAGATAGATAGTTTAACAGGGGCGTTCAATCGTTCTTTTTACGATCAATTGATAAAGGTTGAATTGGCGAAAGCCCAGAAAAATGGAACATATTTGAGTTTTATAATGGCTGATATAGATAATTTCAAGCATTATAATGATGTTAATGGCCATCTGGCTGGGGATAGGTTACTGCGAGAATTTGTTGATTTATTAAAAGATAAAGTCAGAGCAACTGATTATGTGACTCGTTATGGAGGAGAAGAATTTATTGTGGTGTTGATAAATGCCTTACCTCAATCGGTTATGGAGATTGCGAATAAGTTACGTTTAGCGATAGAAGAGCATAAATTTAAATATCAAATGAGGCAACCATCAGGTAATTTAACGGCTAGTTTTGGGGTTAGTAATTTCCCTAAAGATGGAGATAGTCCTGATACTCTTTTTAAGGTGGCTGATGTTAGGCTTTATGCTTCCAAGCAAGCGGGGCGAAACAGGGTTGTGGGGAATTAATTTTGTTGGGGCGATTATTATTAAACTTAAGAGGTGATAAAGATGCTCTAGGTTTAGATTTAGGCCTAGGTTCAGTTGGTATTGAATTGATGGGTAAATTTATTGGTTTGGGGCTAATTTTAATTTTATTTTATTCTTGTCAACTATCCTCAAAACCTGTTTCATCTCAATATAGGGGTGGTGATAAAAATGGATATCTAAAAAAGGTGAGCTGCCCGCGAGCGGTGGTTAAGGACCAGCGATCTGATGATTTGGCGGTGGCAATTGAGAATTCCATTAAATATTATCAAAAACTTGATGCTAATAGTAGTTTTTCTTTTGGAGAGCAAAACTACAGCGCGCGCGAGATGATAAAATCCCACAAGCTAGTATTATCATTATTAAAAGGAGAAAAGTGGTATAGCTCACGCGTAAAAGTGATTAATGAGTTATTTGATTGTTACTTGATGGTTTCTCGTGCTAGTGAGCAAACACTTTTCACAGGATATTTTAGCCCTGTTATTGAGGGATCGAGAAAAGCAAATAGCGGGTATAAACATTTGGCATATGGCAAGCCTGATAATCTTAAAAAATTGGCTTTAGATAAATTCAGAGCATCATTAGCTAAACGCACAATAATTTACCGACTTACAGGCAATAATGAAATTATGCCTTATTATAGCAGAAAAGAAATAAATGAAGGGGCGGTAAGGGGCAAGGCTGAGGTGGTGGCGTGGTTGGCTGATCGGATAGATTTCTTTTTCTTACAAATACAAGGCTCAGGAATAATCAAAGATAAGAAGGGAAATTTATTTCAACTTGATTATGCGGGGGCTAATGGCCGAGAATATAAGAGCATAGGCAAACTATTGGTTGATAAGGGGGTGATGGAGCTTAAAGATGTTTCATTACATAGTATCCAAGCATATTTAAGAGCCCATCCTAAGTTGATTGATGACATTTTGAATTATAATGAGAGTTATGTTTTTTTCCAAGCAAAGGATTTTGATGGTAAAATAATAGGCAGTATGAACGAGCCATTAACATTTGACAGATCAGCAGCGTTAGATGATAGCCTACCTAAAGGGGCGTTGTTATTTGTTGATACTAGGGTGCCTGATTGTTCTTTGGATAAGGGTTGTGGTGATGGAAAGTCAACCAAAAACCATCAAAAATTTGTATTAAATCAAGATAGTGGAGGGGCGATAAAGGGTTACGGAAGAATAGATTTATATTTGGGAGTTGGCGAGCAAGCGGCTTTAATTAGTGGGGGGTTAAGAAGTTTTGGTGACGTTTATTTTATGGTTGCCAAGCAAGAGGTATTAAATAATTTTTAGTAATAAGGGAAGTATAGATTAATGCAAGGTAAGAAATCATATCAAAAACTAGCTGGATTTAGGGATTTTTCTTCTAAAGGGGCATATTTAAAACTTGAATTGATCAAGAGGTTGCGCGGAGTATTTGAGAGTTATGGTTTTTTGCCTATAGAAACACCACATTTGGAATATGCTAAGGTTTTGATTAGCCAAGTTGATGAGAAGGCTGATGGAGCTGAGGGAGCCGATGGAACTGAGGCAGACAAGCAAATCTACCGATTTTTTGATCATGGCAAGCGAGATGTGGCTTTAAGATTTGATCATACATTACCTTTAGCTAGGTATGTGGCTCAATATTTTTATGATATACCTATTCCATTTAAGCGGTATGTGGTAGGAAATGTTTTTCGTGGGGAGAGCCCGCAGGCGGGTAGGTACAGAGAGTTTACCCAGTGTGATTTTGATTTTGTGGGGATAAATAAGCCGGAGGTGGACGCTGAGGTGTTGCAAGTTATTTATCACAGTTTAATGGCTTTGGGGATAAAAGATTTTGTAATAAAGATTAATCATCGATATTTACTTGATTGTTTGATAAAAAAGCTTGGTATCATAGAAAAAAAGAGTAAATTATTACAAATCACCGATAAGCTAGATAAAATTGGTCATGAAAAGGTGTTGGAGCAACTTATTAGTTTGGAGGTGCTTAAAATTGCCGAGGCTAAAAGGTGGTTAAGCTTTATTGAACAAAAGATTGATAATCCTGCTAGCCTAAAATCTTTGGTAAAGGATAGTTTTGGCGATGTTGAGGGTTTAGATGAGGTTTATAATGATATTGAGCGGGTATATAGCATTTTAGATGCGGTGGGGATTGATGATAGTAAATATATAATAGATTTAAAGGTGGTGCGAGGACTTGATTATTATACAGGAATGGTTTACGAAACATTTTTAGGGGGAGATAAAAAATTAGGTGCTATTTGTTCGGGGGGAAGATATGATAATCTTATAGGAAAATTTTCAGGGCAAGAGTTGTCTGGTGCGGGGGCGTCGATAGGCTTGGATAGATTGTTGAGCTTTGTTGAACATGATGTATTGGCTCATAAAATCAAGGCACCTTGCCAGCTATTAATCGCAATTTTAGACGATGAATCTTTATTATTTGCCTATAAATGGGCTGATGATATTAGGAAGAAGGGAATTAATGTTGAGGTATATCCTAAGCGAGCTAAATTAGCTAAGCAATTTAAATATGCCCAGAAAAAGAAATTTTTGTATTTACTCGCTTGTGGCGAAAATGAGAGAGAGGGAGGGGAGCCGGTTTTAGCTGATCTTAATACGGGGGAAAAGATTAAATTTTCTGATATTAAGGCTCTGGTGGATGGCTTACAGGGGAGATTGGATGAATTGGAGAGATAATATAAATTGGAGATATAACATTAAATTAATTAATTAATTATTTATGACAATTAAGCTAAGATTTGCACCTAGCCCAACTGGGTCTTTACATGTTGGAGGGCTAAGAACGGCTCTATATAACTATCTTTTTGCCCAAAAGCACGGTGGCAAGTTAATTTTACGAATAGAAGATACTGATCAGAAAAGAAAATTTTTTGGGGCGACTGAAAAATTAATTGAGTCATTAAAATGGGCAGGAATTGAATTTGATGAAGGGCCTACTAGCCCGAAAACTGATCTGTCAGCTCAAAGTGGCCCTTATATACAATCAGCTAGGTTGGAGATTTATCAAAAATATGTGCAAGAACTAATCGATAAACACCACGCATACTATTGCTTTTGCAGTGTGGATGAAATGAAAAAAATGCGAGAGTCCCAAATTAAAAATAGGCAAATACCCGGTTATGATAGGAGATGTCGTAAACTAAGCTTTGATGAGGTTGATAAAAGATTGCTTAATAAGGAATCATACGTAGTTAGGCTCAAAATTAAGCAGGTACAAAGAAAATTTATTTTTCATGATTTGGTAAGAGGCGAAGTAGGGATAGATTCAAAACAGATAGACGACCAAGTATTGCTTAAATCTGACGGTTATCCCACATATCACTTGGCAAACGTGATAGATGATCATTTAATGGGCGTCACGCACGTGATAAGGGGAGAAGAATGGCTTTCATCTGTGCCTAAGCATATATTGCTTTACGAATATTTAGGCTGGTCTTTGCCCAAATTTGCACATTTGCCTTTGCTACTTAATGAGGATCGATCAAAATTAAGCAAGAGGCAAAATGATGTAGCGGTGGAGGATTATATAAAATGTGGATATTTGCAAGAGGGGCTGCTTAACTTTTTGGCGTTATTGGGCTGGAGCAGCAGTGATGATAGAGAAATATACACTATCGATGAGTTAAAGGAGGTGTTTGATATAGACTCAGTTAATAAATCTGGAGCTATTTTTGATGTACAAAAATTAGATTGGGTTAATCAGCAACATATCCAAAAGCTATCTTTAAGCAAATTAGATGAATTGGCTAACGATTTTTATAGTGCTGAGCTAAAGGAATTAACAATTTCTCAGCGAAAATTTATTTTAAATATCATCAAACCAAGCCTTAGTCGATTAGACCAAATTCCACTTAAAGCAAAAGCATTTTTAGCTCATGGCAGCCCTAGTGGCGATTGTGGGGAAATCATTAAAAATGAGTTAGCACAAAAGGTGATTAGAGCTTTTAACGATATTATACAAAAGCAAACTGATATTGATGCTACTAAATTTAGCCAGTTGGTTAAGGATGTATCTAAATCGACAAAATTAAAGGGTAAACATCTATACAAACCGCTTAGAATAGCGATTACCAACCTTGACCAAGGACCCGAATTGCCTAGTATTGTGGAATATTATGGAATAGATTTTTTAAAGGAAAAATTAGCGGGAGCGGTGTTAGACTATGAGTAGCCACTAATTTAGTTATTATTATTATTACTATAACGGTTGGGATTGATTAATATTGGTTAATTATTTTGAATTATCTGAATTGTAACAAGATTATCTGGGCACAACTATGTTTATAAAAAAAGTGAAGCGAATATATGCGAAAAACTAAGAGCATAAGTGTGACTAGTGGCAAGGGCGGGGTTGGTAAGACTAGCTTTAGCATAAATTTTAGTTATGAATTAGTCAATCAAGGATACAAGGTATTGCTTGTTGATTGTGATTTCGGGCTGGCTAATATAGATATTATGCTAAATTTGTCGGTTGCTCATACTTTAGAAGAGGTATTGCTAGGAAAAGTGGCTATGACTGACGCGATCATAGAATTTAAAAAAGGTTTTGATGTTTTGCCGGCGTCATCTGGTATCCCAGAGATTGCCGATATGGATGTAGAAAAACAGAAAATCTTCATCAAGCATATAGCCGATATACAAGATAATTATGATTTTTTGATTTTTGATACAGGAGCAGGAATTCATAAATCTGTATTAAGAATAAGCGCCTCAGCCGATTATGTGATAGTGGTGACTAATCCTGAGCCTACTACTATTACCGACGCTTACACTATTATGAAGATTTTACGTAGTAATTATAAGATTAGTGCTTTTAAGCTGGTAGTTAATCAAAGTTCTATTGAGGCCGCTATGAAAGTTAAGAAATTGCTATATTCAGTTGCTCAAGAAAATGGCGTGCTTTATAAATTAGATCTTCTGGGGGCCATCCCTCGCGATTCTTTAGTATCTAATGCACTTAATCGCCGTCAATTGTGGCATAGCTTAAATTCTAATGCTAAATGTGTTGTTAGCCTAAATGATATTGCTATTGCCTTGCTTGGAGGGGATAAAGAGAATATTCAGCCTCAATCGAATAAATTTGGATTTTGGAAAAAGTGGTTATTAGATCCTTAATTTTTTATATTAGCTAATATTTGCTGTTACCCCATGAAATGGAGCATACTAGAAAAGAAACTTTTGCTAACAAAGTTGATAAAATTTTGGCATATAAAGCTTAAGTATCAAAAATTTGGGGGGGAAATGTCTAATATTTGCGATTGGGTTTATATAGAAAAAAAGGATACGGTAGCAATTTTACTATTTGACCCAGCACTAAATAAATTGGTGTTTGTGAAACAATTTCGCCTAACTGCCGAGTTTCATAAAGATGATAATAGCATGCTTTGGCCATTAGAAATTGTGGCGGGCCATGTTGATGATGGTGAAAACATTAAAGCGGCGGCACTTAGAGAAGTAAAAGAAGAGGTAGGCGTAACATCATCAGATATATCTTTGGCCACAAAGTTTTATTCTAGCCCTGGCATGTATGGTGAGCGAGTGCATCTTTTTATTGCGAAAATCGATAGTCGGCAAATATCTTTGACCCCCCAAGGATTAAAGGCAGAAAATGAAGATGTTATGCCGGTAATTATGCCTCTTGAAGAGGCTTATTCTTTGGTGGCTAATGGAAAAATTAGTGATGCTAAAACCATTATTGCGGTTTTATGGCTTAAAGCTAATTTGTAAAGTGTGATGGCGGGTATGATTGTTGATGATATAAAATAATCCGCTGGTTAGTAGTAGATATGCCGAGTAGGATTAATTAATTACCCAATAAGATGCAAACGAGGCTAGCAGCTCCAAATAATTAGTTAACTATTAGAACTACTAGCCTTGATAAATTGAACTTCTTTTTATAAATCGACAAATATATGGCCTACAAGTTTAATTGTTGGCCGATTATGATGATTAATCATTTTTTTCTGGTTCATATTTCACTATTTCTGGATAGAACTCAGAGATTAAAATTTGTTTGAGTTTCAAATAATCACGCTCAATATCTAGATTGAGTTTATTTTTATTTTTACGAAATGACGCCTTGCTATGCCCAAACAACCATAATATTTTTTGCCGAACTGAATTTTCACCCATTTTTCGTTTAAGCGACATAAATACCTCCTTGGCTTTGCTCTCTTCGCCACCAGCATGGCATATATAGCTATGCATATATTCATTAAAATCGCTATTTTGATAATAGGTTCTAAATAAAGATTTCCAATTACCATGAGCAACTGAGCCATCAGTGATAGAACTTAGCAAATTATTTAACAGTAAAATTTCCCATTTAGTTCCATAATCTGACGCTAAATCCTTAATTTTCTCCTGATATTGTTTCAAATCAGTTAGATCGCTTTTAATATTAAGCACTACGTCTAATAATTTAAAACTATATTCATTTTTAAAGGCTTTGCGCATAGTGGCTAATTCTGCTAATTCATTTTCTTCAAGCTGAGTGTCTGGATCACCAGTCAAAAAGATACTAGTTAGCATTAAAGCCATCATAGTTGGCAAATTATTTTTCTCCATTCTCCTGAACTCATCACTTAACTTAGTCACGTAATAAGCATGCTTTTTACCTGTATAAGTGCTGTGGGTGGTTTTTCTTTGATTATCACGCAACATCAACAGCTCTTTAGTGATAATATCATCTAATACTAACAATCGTTTATCTGTATCAGAATTATCCGATTCCTTTTCAATGTACTGGGTCACTCTTTGAGATAGGTAAGTGACCTCTTCATTATCAGGAAATTCTTGCACTAAAGATTTAATTTTTTCTTGAGCCTCATCAAATTTGCCAATATACAAATAATAAAGCACTAAATTAGTGTGAAATCTATGATTTTTAGGATTTTGTATCACCCCATCTTTAACCATATTTAAAGAATCATCAAATTGTCTTAATAAAAGGTTAACTTCAGCTAAACTTAGCAAAAGCTTTTTATTGATCGGAAATTTGATTAATCCATTTTCTATGATCGACTTAGCTTTGGTAAATTGATTATCAATTATATAAGTCTGGGCCAAACCCTCATAGTAAAAATGATTTTCTGGAAATTTCTTGATGGCATCGTGATAAAGAGTCATCGCTTTGCTGATATTGCCTAACCTAAGATAAGACGCCGCCAACCCACCTACTCCAACTTGGCCATGAGGGTGAATTTCCACAGCATTTTTGAAAGTCTCAATAGCATTAGGAAAATCCTTAACTTGCAAATAAACATTACCTAGACCATTGATGCATACATGATTAGTAGGCATAATTTCCAAAGCACTAAGATAAGTTTTTATAGATTCTTGGTACTCGCCATTCCTAAAATATGCGTCAGCCAGCCCGGCCCTGCTAATAATTACCCGAGGAAAGTTTTTTATCATTTCCAAATAGGCACTAATAGATTCTTTAACTTTACCGCTTTTAAGATATGCGTCGGCTAAGCCAGACATTATAACAGGATCATTAGGATAAAGATTCATCGCTTTTGTGTAGGTCTCAATGGATTCTTTTTTCAATCCACTCTTAAGATAGGCGTCAGCTAGGCCTGTTATGTTAATCGGATTATCTGGAAAGCGAGCTACAGAATCTTTATAGCAAATTATCGCTTGCTCAAAATGGCCACTTTTCAAATAGATATCAGCTAAGCAATTCAAAGTAATACTATCATCAGGAAAGTTTCTTACGGCGGTTCTAATTACTATTAATGATAGATAGTAATAGCCATTTTTCAGTAAAAAATTACCGAGCTGGGTATAAGCGTGGGGATTTTCGGGATATCTTCTAAGTAATCGCCAATAGTTTTCAGCAGACATTTCAGTTTTGCCAATTTGTTCCAAAAACATAGTATAGCGGCTCATCACCCAATGTTGCCTGGCATACCAGTTAAGGCAATCATGCATTAAGGTCATCCCAAAGTTAGGATGATGGGGCAAAGCAGCAAAGGCTAATTTTAAAAATACCTTCACCATTTCAGTTCGATTACCACCTTCTTTTAGGTAATTGATATACTGATTTCTTATCTCCTCCCCCTTCTCGACACAACCAGCCTCATTTTTCTTAAGACTATAATGCAATGCCGATACTTCCTCGTCAGAAGGCTTTGCGGCGACCGATAATTGAAAATTTGTTCTTTCTGATATCTTAAATGGAACTTGAAAAAATGTCATAACTCTCCAAAAGCTAATGAAACAAATAAAAGCACAAATAAACAAGGCATAAAAAAATGCTTACTCGCTTGCTAAAGAAGGATATTTCAATAGCCTATAATTTTTTCAATTGAATATCGTAAGTAAGTGTTTTATAATATTAATCAAGTTATAATACCTTTAATAATATACTTTCTTACCACTCTATTACAATGATTTACTATCAAGCAAAGCAATATTTTTTTTACATACAAATTTATCGTACTACCCATAGAAAAGCATTTCAATTTTGTATTGATCAAACCTCACAAGTAAATAGCTCACAAACAATATTAAATAAATGCCATCTCTTATTAAAAAATTTGAACAACTAATTGATAATATCCCTTATAAATGTTGACTTAGCATTAGTGGAGTATATTATGGTTCATTAGATATGAAATCTTGGCTATGGTAGTATTTAATTTACCTCATGTAGCATTATATATAATTATGTGTCCACCGACTTGGAATTATGGCATTATGATACTTTTAGCATAGGGATTATCTCGGTTCTTTATTTTAAATAAGTATAATATACATATTATTAAAATATTAAGAAATACGACTATATAGCAATTTTATTGAAAGTAAAGCCCTAAATTAATAACATATTGAAATTTAGGTGTTTCTTATAATATATTATGCTTAAATAATAATAT
>JAERRU010000010.1 GCA_016735295.1 SAR324 cluster bacterium | reverse complement strand
GCACCCTGCTTGCCTAGCCTCATTATTGAGCCTTTTCCATATTGCTTGTCGATTTGGATTAAGGCGTTTTCTAGTGCTTTATCTTTGTCTGCTGTATTTGCCATTTTATAAAGAAGTTGCTTGCTTATTATTTACCGTGCCCTTTACTATTTTATTAAGCTATAATGTTAAATTATTATTAATTTTTTATATAGACATTTAAAGTATATTAATAGTCTATCAAAACTAGACTAAAATTAATCCATTAAAAGTAATTTTTATTTATTATGAAAAATAATTCTACCCCTCCTGCGGTGATAGTCAGTGCTAATAACTTGCTGGCTCAAGCAAAATTAGAAAAATGTTCCCTTTGTGGCGATCGCTCTTTTTTATTAAGTCAAGACGCTAAGGGTCGGCCTTTAGCGAGAGAATGTAGCTGCCGAGAAGCTAGAAAAAAGGTGGTGTTATTTAATAATGCGAAAATTCCTAGCCGTTATCATGACGCTACTTTAGATAATTTTTATGATATTAATTTACCTAAAATTAAACTTGCTCTAACCAAGGCAAAGGAGGTTATCAAACTTTATCAAACTAACTATAAAAAAAGAATCCCCGACTTAGGTAAAGGTCTTTTGCTTTATGGCTCTCCTGGCACAGGGAAAACTAAATTAGCTTGTGCTATACTCAGAACTATTACTCTTGATTATGGCATTCCTGCTAGATTTATTGAATTTGTTCAACTACTAAATCAAATAAAGCGAGGCTACGATACTGGCGAGCCTGAATCAAATTTTTTACTCCCCCTGGTGGAGGTTAATGTGCTCTTGATTGATGAATTGGGCAAAGGCCGTAAATCTGAATGGGAAGGATCTATTTTAGATCAAATAGTTTCTAGAAGGTACGCCGCTCAAAAAACTACCATTTTTACAGCTAATTATGCTGTAACCAAAAAAACTATTAACGCTGCTGATAAAGGTGACGCCCCTTCTTTGTTAGCTGAAAGAATTGATACTAGAATATTTTCTAGGCTTTCTCAAATGTGCCATTTTATAGATATGGATATGCAAGATTATCGCAAGAATATGCCTGAAATGGTGGAAATGAAAAAAAATTAATACCCGGTAATCAGTCCTAAATCAATCATATCTGCTTTTAGTGGATATTCACCTAATTAATATTTTATTATAATAATGGCAACTACCCTTTAAAGTAGTTAAATGCTATATGTGTTTTATATTTTAAATATCTACTTATCCTTAGTTAAAATTACTTATATTTAATGAAAAAAATTCTAATTACATCGGCCCTGCCTTATGTTAACAATGTGCCCCATTTAGGTAATATTATCGGTAGCGTTTTATCTGCTGATGTGTTTGCTAGAATTTGTCGTCTTAGTGGCTTTGATACCTTTTATGTTTGCGCTACTGATGAATATGGCACTGCTACTGAAACTAAAGCATTAGAAGAAAACACTTCTCCACAACAAATTTGTGATAAATATCATGCCCTCCACGTGCAAATATATAAAGATTTTGCCATAGATTTTGATTATTTCGGGCGAACATCTTTTCCTGAACAACAAGAAATTACCCAACAGGTATTTTTAGAATTATCCAAAAACGGCTTTATCCAAGAAAAAACTAGTCACCAACTATATTGCCCCCAAGATAAAATGTTTTTGGCCGATAGATTTGTGGAGGGAATATGCCCTAAATGCTCTTATCAAAATGCTCGAGGCGATCAATGTGATAAATGCTCAGCTTTATTGCAACCAACTGACCTTATCTCTCCTAAGTGCAAAATATGCTCTACAGAGCCCATCACCAAAGAAACTTGTCATCTATATATAGACTTACAAAAATTGACTCCCCAGCTATCTAGTTTTTTTGAAAAAGCTAGCAGCAAAGGAAAGTGGCCCGCCAATGCTCTTACCTTAACTAAAAGTTGGTTCAAAAAAGGCCTCCTACCCAGACCAATTAGCCGTGATTTATCTTGGGGAGTGCCTATTCCTATGGCTGGATATGAAAAAAAGGTTTTTTATGTGTGGTTTGATGCGGTGTTGGGATATGTTTCTAGCACCAAAAGAGCGTTAGGCAGTGCTTGGACTAATTGGTGGAATAATCCTGATGAAGTTTTGCTTTATCAATTTATGGCGAAAGATAATATCCCTTTTCACACTATAATGCTCCCCGCTATGATGCTAGGTTCCAATAGTAAATGGACTACTTTACATCATATATCTAGCGTGGAATATCTTAATTATGAAGGGCAAAAATTTTCTAAATCCCGCAATATTGGTGTGTTTGGCGATGATATTGTTAAAATTGGTTTGCCTATTGATTGGTGGAGATTTTATTTAATTGCTAATCGCCCAGAAACTGCTGATACCAATTTTAACTGGCACAAATTCAAACAAGAGGTAAATGCTAATTTTATTGATAATATCGGTAATCTAGTTAATCGCACAGTAGTTTTTTGCACTAAATATTTTGATGGCACAATCAGCAACCTCTGGCAAAAAGAGCCCTTAACACTTGATTTTAAAAAACAAGTTGCTCTTAATGTAGAGGATATTACCCAAAAAATGCAATCCGCCCAGCTGAAAAACTCTCTACGCACTCTTTTAGATTTAGGCAGATTAACTAATAAACTATTTCAAGAAACTGCTCCTTGGCAATTAATAAAACAAGATGCAAATAAAGCTAATGCTATAATATCCGCTATTTTACTAACTTTAAGAGATATTGCTATATTACTACAGCCATTTATGCCTAGCATGGCTGTAAAAATTTTTGATCAACTAAATTTTAAAGTAACCAATTTTTCTGGTTTACTAACTTGGTCAAATTATAATAATCATCTAATTAAAAAACCAACTGTTTTATTTACTAAATTAACTGATGAACAAATAGAGTCCTTACAGGAAAAATATAGTGGTGATGTTAATGAAAGTTCACAAATCGTATCTTTTAAACAACTCAAAATAGTTGCTGGTAAAATTTTATCGGTTAGCGACCATAAAGGTAAAGAGCATCTTTATGTGCTTAAGGTTGATTGCTCCACAGGAAAAAGCCTTTTTGTGGTGTCTGCCTTAAAAGGAAAAATCACCAAAGACGCTCTATTAGGCAAAGTAGCTTTGTTCGTTTTAAATTTAAGTATATTAGAGTTTGATGGAGTTATTTCAGAAGCTATGATATTAACTGTAGAAAAGAAAAAAGTGCTTGAAGTGCTTGAGGTGTTAGCCTCTCCTGGTGACAGACTAACAGTGGGGACTAATGATTTTAATAACGAGGCTAATGAAGGCGTTGATTTAGCACTTGATGTCTTTAAGCAAGCTGAAATAAGGGTGATAAATGGAAGCCTCATGCTAAAAGATTCTCGCTTAGTAGTTAATGGCCAACCAGTAAAAACATCTTTAGTGCTTAACGGCAAGGTTAGTTAAAGGTTTTTATTGGATTTAAAGATGTTCTTTAATTTTAAAATACTGTTGGGTTATGATTAAAAATAAATTTTCATTTAATTTGCCTTGGAAAGCAATAATTAAATACTTATCTTTAGCGATTATTATTGTCGCTATTTTTTACGTGGCACCTTTTACTAATTCAAGTGATCGCAAACCCAAATTTATTGCTAAATCAGATATTTTGCACGATTCTTTGCAAATAATTGATGCTCGCTATTTTGATCAACAAAGGATTAGCCCGTTAAAAATGCTGCGTGGCGCTTTAGCTGAAATTAGCCGTAAAATTCCTCCTGTATTAGTAGAGTTTGAAAAAAATAATCAGGCCTTGATAATTAGAGTTGGTGAAGAGGAATTAGCATATAAATCCATTAAAATTGCTAATTTAACCGCCCTAGAGGATCATTTACAAGAAATAATCCAATTTATAAAAAATAATTTGGTGGCGACTGATTTAGAAAATATAAAAGACGTTGATTACGCCGCCATTAACGGAATATTAACATCTCTTGACCCTCACTCTAGTTTATTAACCCCCCAAATATATAAAGATTTCACTTCTGATGCTAAAGGAGCTTACGCCGGGGTAGGCATGCTAATTAGAGCTAGAGATGGTAAAATTGGAGTACTTACCATTATTGGGGATGACTCTCCATCGGCTAAGGCAGGGCTTAAAGATGGTGATTTGATTTTACAAATAGACCAATATAGCACCGCAGGAATGAAGGTAGAAGATGCTAAAAATAAACTGCGTGGCCCTAAAAAATCTAAAGTTACCCTTTTGGTGAAAAGAGAAAAAGTGGCTGACCCTTTAAAATTTGAACTTATTAGAGATAACATAAAAATTGCTAGCGTGAGTAGTTATAAATTTAAAAAACCTAACGCTGATATAGGTTATATCAAAATAGGCCGTGAAGTTGCTAGCAGCAATGAAGCTTTAAAACGACATTTAACAAAACTAGGCGTGGAGCTAAGTGGTTTTAAGGGACTTATTTTAGATTTAAGAAATAATCCTGGTGGGCTGCTCAATCAAGCGATTGATATTAGCAATAGTTTTTTAACTAGTGGGGTCATTGTTTCTATTGCTGGAGTAGATAAAAAGGATATTTCTCACTATAAAGCCAAACCATTTGGCACTACTAAAGATTTTCCTTTACTCGTTTTAGTTAATAGATTTAGTGCTTCTGCGGCAGAAATCATCGCTGGTGCTTTACAAAAAAATCACCGAGCAGTGATAATTGGAGAAAGAACATTTGGTAAAGGAACTGTTCAATCATTAGTAGAAAGATTTAGTGACGGCTCTGGGTTAAAGCTCACCATATCTCAATATTTAACTCCGGGCGAAGAATCTATTCAATCAGTTGGGATAGTGCCTGAAATTAATGTTATACCTAATATCGTTAGTACTGATTTCATAAAGGTATTGCCTAGTATTAGAAAATCGGAAAAAGAGCTCACTAATAGCTTAGAATTATCCTCATTAAACGAGCCGGCGACTAGTTTACTTAGCCTTAATTATTTAGATGTTAATGCTTTAGAAGAAAAAGAAGAAGATTTTAGTGCCTATAGTGGCCGACTAGATTTGAAAATACTAAAAAAGGATTTTTTGATAACCGCTGCTATAAATATTTTACGCAGTCTTGACGGAAAAGATTATAACTCTGTGCTGGACGCAACTAAAAAATATGTAACTAGTGAAAATTTAAAGCAAGCTGAATTGATTGCTAAGGCATTAAAAGAGGAGAATATCAACTGGAAAACTAGCGCGATCACTAAGCCTGTAGCCACAAAAAATCCGCTGGTAGTAGAATTTTCTATAGAAAAACAAATAGAAAAACCAATAGAAAAACAAGTTGAAGGTGAAGAAACTTTCTTAACTTGGAACAAACCTTTTCCTGCTAACACTAAAGGTCGCTTAAAATTTAAGGTTAGCAATAATTCAACCCAAACTTTAAATA
The DNA here is from genome assembly GCA_016735295.1 of SAR324 cluster bacterium. Lineage (GTDB taxonomy): Bacteria > SAR324 > SAR324 > XYD2-FULL-50-16 > JAERRU01 > JAERRU01. Next base: position 57,562 of record JAERRU010000010.1, on the reverse strand, counting down.
AAGTTATCGGAGTAATTAATCCTGATAGTTTTTTATTTGGCCAACGACAAATATTGTTTGGTGAAATTTTGCCTCAAGAAAGTAAGATTGCTTATATACCTTTTGAGACCAAGATTTTTGAACTTGCTCGTATTGGCGGATTGATTGTTGAATTTAAATCAGATAACAATCCCAACTTACAAATTTTTGAAAATACTATTGCTTTTACCGGCAGCAAGTTGCCCAATATTTCTTATAGCTATAATTTTCAAAATAAGGGGCAAGATGCTTCTACCAAAGAGATAATCGCTTCTAGCGGTTCTAAAATAGAGGCTAAAATTGTGATGGTTAATAATTCTGACATAGATACTGGCCCGATTAGCTTAGTTATAAAAAATGGTGATATAGATTTTATTTCCTTAAATTTAGGTCGAAGTGAGATTACAAATATCAAAGGGCGTGAGAAAATAGAAACATCACTAAGCATTGAGCTTGCTGGCATACCTAAAGATAACACCTATGATCTTTTATTTTCTACCCTATTCAAAAATTATCCTATTTTGAATGTTGAGCAAAAGATTGCCTTGGATTATGATAAAGGTATCGCATCTTTTATCAACAATCCTCCCATAATCAAATTTACTAAAGAGCCTTTATTGCAAAAAGATGCCTCCTTTAGCTTACAGGCGTCAATTAAAGATGATTTTGGATTAAAAGATATTTATGTTATTCATAACAACAATAAAATATTTTATTCCAGACTTAAAGATAATGCTAAGTCATATCCTTTATCTATCTCAATTGATTTGGATTCTGGGAATAATGAATTTTTTGTTATCGCAACTGATTCTCAAGGGGTTAAATCTCAGCGAGCGGTAATAACCTTTTCCCCGAAAAAATAACCAGACAAAATGTCTGGCCAATTTCCTGCAAAAAATAGAGGTTAGCCGGTCATTGGCCATTTTGTCGTTATTTTCCCGTTAACCATCAATTTATTACACCAACGACAGACATCAACAATAGGAATAAAACAGACATTACGTCCGATTAAGGCTGGCATGATAGAGCTTCATCATCCCCATAAAATATATAACTAATTGATTTTACTATGTTTTAATTGTGGCACAAGACTTGAAGAATGGAGAGAGAGTTCATGAAAAGTTTGTATTTATTTATACATTTTTTCATTTTTTAAGTTTCACATTAACAAAGGAGTAATAATGACTATTTTTCCCTTAGATACTTTTTCACCAGAAGCTCGCTCTTTGCGACTGCTTCATGGGTTTAATAATTTAGATGATTTATTTTCTGATGAAGATTTTTCATCTGCTACCAAGCATAATGGCAGCAATTATCCATCCATAGATATTTATGAAAATGATCAGGAATTTATATTTAAATTAGATGTGCCTGGCTTTAATAAGCAAGACTTTAAAATATCAGTGGTTGACCAAGAATTAAAAATATCAGGCGAAAGAGCAAAAGAATCGGTAGAAAATAAAGATAAACTAATTCATCAAGGAAGAAATGAAATAAATTTTTCTAAATGCTATAGTCTGCATAAAGAAGTTATCTCTAGCGATTGTTTGGCTAATTACAAAGATGGAGTGTTAGAAATCAAGCTTAAAAAATTAGCCCAAAGTGCTCCAAAATTTATTGACGTTAATTAATTTAATTTAATTTAATTTAAATAATTATAGCCGCTAGGCAAATCTGTAATCAATAAAGCCGTGTTAGTTTTTTTATCTAGCACGGTTGACTTATTGATAATTTATTGATGATTCATTTATCTTTTATGAGACCTTTTATGATTAGGTCAATTTATGGCTATATTACTAAATTTTTTAGTTAATTAAGGATTCTTTTTTAAAAAAAAATTGACCTTTCTATCAAAATCAAGTCAAAATACAAAAGCTAGCGAGAATAGCTCAGCTGGTAGAGCACAACCTTGCCAAGGTTGGGGTCGCGGGTTCGAATCCCGTTTCTCGCTCCAGTCTTCATTTTAGAGGGTTTGGTGAAGCAATTTAATCACTTTTATTTTATGTTAATTTCGGCTTTACCATTAAATATTTTAATGGGTTTAGTAAAATTATCCCCCCAAAAAAAGCGTTAACTATTACCTAATATCAACTTCGTGAAGTCATTACTCGAGGAAGGTAGGTCACAATATCTGGAAAAAGCCAGATAATAAAAACTGTTAGCATTATGATAAAGAAAAAAGGTAGCGTGTGCTTGGCTATACGGAAAATGTTTTCATGTGTTAATGATTGTAAAACAAACAAATTAAATCCAACCGGTGGAGTGATTTGTGCCATCTCTACCAACAACACCAAATAGATACTAAACCAAATTAAATCAATCCCTGCACTCTTAATAATTGGTAATATAACTGAAGTAGTAAGCAAAATAATAGAAATTCCGTCTAAAAAGCACCCCAGTATAATAAATAAAAAAGCCAAAAATATCAGCAGCACGCCAGAGCTAACACCTAGCCCGCCTATCCAACTAGCCAACTCCCGAGGAATGCCAATGTAAGCCATAGAAATAGATAGCACATTAGCGGCCCCAATAATAAATAATAGCATTGCATTTAGCCGCACCGCACCGAGCAATCCTTCTATAAAATTACGCTTGCTCAATGAGCCATCTAATTTGCCCAGCAATAAAGAGCCCACCACGCCAATCGCTGCCGCCTCTGTGGGAGTGGCGATTCCAGCATATATAGAGCCTAAGACGCCCAATATCAAACTTAAAACAGGTATCAATTTTAATGTGGCTTTCCACTTTTCTAAGCCTGTTATGTGTGAATCTTTCGTGCTTGGAACAGCACTTGGATTTAGCTTAACATAAACAATTACATACAAAGAAAAAAGGCTCATCAATAGTATACCAGGAAATACGCCCGCCATAAACAACCGAGCTACTGAAACATCTGCCGCTACCCCAAAAACAATCAACACAATAGAAGGGGGGATAAGCAAGCCCAGCGTTCCTGAGCCCCCCAAGGTGCCTATAGATATTGAGCGCTCATAGCCAAGGCGTTTCATGTGGGTTAGGGTGATGTTGCCGATAGTAGCCACAGTAGCTGCTGATGATCCTGAGACAGCGGCAAAAATTCCACAACTAAGAATGTTGGTATGGAGCAATTTTCCTGGCACTCTATTAAACCAAACGGACAATCCATCAAATAAATTTTTCGATAATTTTGTCCTAAACAAAATTTCACCCATCCACAAAAACATAGGCAAGGCACTCAAAGACCAAACAGAAAGTCCACTCCAAACAGTGCCGGCAGATATAAATCCCCAGTCATTCCCATTAAACATAAGCCCCAAAATGCCTATCCCCAGCAAAGCAAACGAAACCCACATACCCGAAGCTAAAGCGGCAAAGAAAATAAATGTTAAAATAATACCAATCAGATAAATACTCATCTAAATAATCACCCTGCCTTTAAATTGGTATCATTTCCCATGCTTAGCCACGCTCGGTGGATAGATCTGCATAATTGATCAAAAATAGATATCAAAAATGCAAATACCCCTATCACATAAGGGGACTGCACTATCCACAAAGGCATAGGCAGATGACCTTGGGTAACGTCTCCATAATCAAAAGATTCTTTGACCAATAAAAAAACATATCCAAAATAAGTGCTGATAAGCACTAAACTAAGCAAACCAACCGCAACTTGCACCAGATTCTTCAACGAGCCCTTAAGCAGATTTACAAATAAATCTACCCTGATATGGCTGCCCTTATCCATTGCATAAGACAACCCAAAAAAAGTTGCCCAAGCGACAGTATAGCCAGATATATCATCTGAAGAAGGAATGTTTGTGTTGAAAAAACGGGCAATAATCTGGCTCAAAATGATTAAAACAGACATAACCATAGATAAAGCCGCCATAGATCCGCACAACAGATAAAACTTATCAGCAATTTTTCTCATTTACCGGGCAATCAAATATCTAATTATTGATTGTATTTTTTATATAGACTGCTTCCTTGGTCGCCAACTTTTGTTAGCCAGTCTTTTGCCATTTCAGCACCAACTTTTTTTAATTCTTTCATCATTGCTGGGCTAGGTTTAACAACCTTTATACCATTGTTAGAAAGAGTTAAACGATCTGCTTCATTGGCTTTTTGAGAATATTCCCATCCTCTTTTTTCTGCTGCTTCGGCTGCTTGGCGAATGACTTTTTTATGTTGATCAGAAAGTTTTTGCCAAATTTTCTTATTAATGAAAATCATATTTTTAGGCATCCAAGCTTGCACTTCAGTATAATAATCAATAAAATCCCACGCTTGGCTAGAGACGCCAGTAGAGCCAGAAGTTATCATAACATCAATTACTCCAGTAGAAAATGCTTGTGGTATTTCAGGCACTTGAATAGTAGTGGGAGCGGCTCCTAGCAAATCAGCCATTTGTGATGTTATGGCATTATAGGCGCGCATCTTTTTTCCTTTGAAGAAGTTAGCATCTTTGATTTCAACCTTAGAATAAAAATTTTGTGGAGGCCAAGGCACGGCGTAAAGTAAAACTGCACCAAGTTTATCTAAGCGTTTTTCTAATTCTGGTTTAAAAGTATCCCAAAGTCTTTGAGCGTCGCCATAGCTGCCAATTAAAAAAGGTATGCTATCAATATTAAACATAGCATCCTCATTTCCAATATTAGCCATTAACAGCTCGCCAATTTCAGCTTGCCCCCCTCTGATCGCTCGAAAAATCTCAGTAGAAGGAAAAAGAGAAGCCCCAGAATGAACATTAATCGAAATTTCCCCGTTTGTTTTTTTCTCTATATCAGCAGCAAACTCTCTAGTGTTTTTAGTATGAAAATAACCGTCTCCATAAGGAGTTGGCATGTTCCACTTTACTTTTGCCTGTAGCGTGCTTGTCAAAAATATGCCACCGGCAGCGATTAGGGCGATTTTTACAAAATATTTAATCATATTTTCTCCTTATTTACTGTTTTTTGAATAATCTCATGATGAGTGAGATTGGTTATTAGCATACATCCTGGGCGATGTGTTATCACCAAAGGCAACTTAGATTCAGCTAAAGAAGCCTGTGGCGTTACCCCGCACCCCCAAAAGACAGGAACCCAGCCATCTAATTGAGGAATATAATCCCCATAATCGGGGGATGATAAATTATTTATACCTATTTGCTGTGGATTTCCAATGTGCACGGGTGCACCGTGAAAGTTTGGAATTTTTTTAGTAATTTCTACCACCTCATCCACCTGTTCTGGTAATATCCATCTCATTGAAACTACCATATTACCCGCAAATAATCGACTAGGGCTTAAAGCTATATTAGTTTTATACATGGCCACATTTAATCCTTTTTCTAGATGAGGCAATGAAATTTGGGCATTTCTCAAAATTTCATCAAAGGTAAAAGAGCATCCAATACAAAAGGTTACTAAATCATCTTTCCACCAATCAAGCACATCATAGACTGTTTTTAGCAAAATTCCTTTTTCGTATATATTATATGCAGGTAAATCCGTACGAATATCTATCTCTCCCAATTCTTCTAATACATATTCACCAGGCTTAGAGCTATATACTAACGGGCAAGGAGTTGGATTTAGCGAGCAAAAGTTAGCAAAATCCTGTGCATATGTAAAAGGAAGTATAACAACATTTACTTGAGCCAAACCACAGCACAGCCCTGAGGTATGGCTAGTAAAATTATTTTGCTTGATAGCCTTTCTTAAGCTAGTTAATGTCTCCATGATAATTTTAAAACATAATTATATGTTTTTTAAACTTTACTTTTTACTGATATTTTGTCAACCTATATTTAGAGATATTGCCCTTTAAAGCTCACTCACTATGGCTAAGCAATAAAGCAGGCAATGCCTAGTTTTGGTGCAGCTAAAGTGTGCATATTTTGTGTTATCAACCTTCGGTTTTCTGATCTAATAAACTGAATTTATATTTTAGCACAACTAATTATCAATATTTTTCTTTATTTAAAAAATATGTCCAAAGAAAAAAATTCTCGTAAATGGCAGTTTTGGATTGATCGAGGAGGTACATTTACTGATATAGTGGCTTGCACTCCTGAGGGAGAAATCAAAACAATGAAACTTTTATCGCATAATCCCCGCCAATATGAAGACGCCTCTTTAGCTGGTATACGAAAATATCTAGACTGCAAAAAAAATCAAAAAATTCCCACCCAACTAATTGATTCTGTAAAGATGGGTACTACAGTAGCAACTAACGCCCTATTAGAAAGAAAGGGTGAGCCCACTTTATTATTGATAACTCAAGGTCTAAGCGATGTTTTGCAAATTGGTTATCAAAATCGTCCAAAATTATTCGATTTAAATATCAACTTGCCTGAGTCAATATATAGCCAAGTAATTGAAGCAAAAGAACGAATAGATTATGTCGGTAAAATTTTATCCCCCTTAAATGAAAAGGAGCTAGAGAAAAAATTAACTAAAGCTTACCAAAATGGTTTTAATTCAATCGCGATTGTGTTTATGCATGGATATAAATATCCTGCTCATGAAAAAATTGCCGGTAAAATTGCCAGACGCATTGGCTTTAAACAAATATCTTTATCACATGAAGTCAGTGCATTAGTTAAGATTGTCGGGCGAGGCGATACTAGCGTGGTAGACGCATATTTAAGCCCGATACTGCAAAGATATGTATCAAGATTAAGTGGTGAGCTCAGCAAAACAAATCTTCTTTTTATGCAATCAAATAGTTCTTTAACCGAGGCGACTAGCTTTCGAGGTAAGGACGCTGTTTTATCCGGTCCTGCTGGTGGCATTGTGGGAATGGTGCAAACTGCAAAGCTAGCTGGATTAAATAATTTGATTGGCTTTGATATGGGGGGCACTTCTACTGATGTTTCTCATTATAATGGAGAATATGAACGGGTTTTTGAAAAGATTGTGGCTGGGGTTCGTATGCGAGCTCCCATGATGAATATTGATACTGTGGCGGCGGGGGGAGGATCTATTTTAAAATATGATGGCATGCGTTTTAGTGTTGGTCCAGAATCGGCGGGGGCGTTTCCTGGCCCCGCATGTTACCGAAATCAGGGGCCATTAACTGTTACTGATTGTAATCTTGCCTTAGGCAGAATTAGTGCTAATTTTTTTCCTCATGTTTTTGGAGAAAAAAGAAATATGCCTCTTGATATAAATGTTGTTCAAGAAAAATTTTCTCTCCTCGCCAAAAAAACCAATAAATCGGTAGAGGAAATAGCCGAAGGATTTCTAAAAATTGCGGTAGATAATATGTCTAACGCAATAAGAAGAATATCAGTAAGGCGTGGTTATGATATATCTAAATACACTCTTTGTTGCTTTGGTGGGGCTGGTGGGCAGCACGCTTGCTCTGTTGCTGAGAGATTAGGCATGAAGCAGGTGTTTATCCATCCATTGGCTGGCGTGCTCTCTGCTTACGGGATGGGGTTTGCCAATGTGGGAGCGATGAGGGAAAAAACTACTGAAATACCATTAAATAAGCGTAGCCTTCAAGCTGTGTCCACCACATTTAAAGACCTAGAAGATGAGTGTTTAAAAGAACTTGCTGAGCAAGGAGTTAAGGGCGATATGGTGAGAATTAAACGAAAAGTTCATGTTCGATATATGGGCACAAACTCAGAATTAATTTTAAATTCAGGTGAAATAAATGAAATTCAAGCAGAGTTTGAGAAAGAACATCAAAGCCGGTTTGGCTTTATTATCCCTAAAAGAAAATTAATTCTAGGTACTATCTCTATTGAAGCCTTTGGGGGAGGAAAAGTTTTTGCAGAGCCCGCACTAAATAAAAATGGGTTTGCCAAAAAGCCGATCAGCCTTAACAGCAAAAAGGTCTATTTTTATGGTAAATTTTACCAAACAAATTTTTATGATCGGGCTAAATTGCTTTGTGGGCAAAAAGTTATTGGCCCAGCAATTATTATAGAGCCTAATTCTACACTTGTTGTTGAGCCTGGTTGGATTGCCGAAATTACCGAAAAAAATCATATTTTGCTTTTACACCACAAAAAGATTATCCATCACGATAAAATAGATTCCACAAAGGCTGACCCCATTAGATTAGAAATCTTTAATAACCTCTATATGTCTATTGCTGAGCAGATGGGGGAAGTTTTGGCGAATACAAGCTACTCAGTAAATATCAAAGAAAGGCAAGATTTTTCTTGTGCTCTTTTTGATCATCAGGCAAACCTAATTGCTAACGCCCCACATATCCCTGTTCATCTTGGATCAATGGGAGAAAGTGTGCGCGCTGTGATTAAAAAATGGGGCTCTAAAATTAACCCAGGTGATTCATTTGCGTTAAATGATCCTTATGAAGGAGGCACTCACTTACCAGATATTACTATCATCTCTCCTGTGTTCATCGATCGACATATTTTATTTTACGTTGCCTCTCGCGGCCATCACGCTGATATTGGGGGAATCACCCCAGGCTCGATGCCGCCAAATAGCACTCATTTAGAGCAGGAGGGCGTGCTTATTAAAAATGTTCAAATTGTTGGTGATTGGAAGTTTGATGAGATAGGCATGCGAAAGATTTTAGCCAGTGGGAAATATCCAGCGAGAAATATTGATGAAAATATTGAAGATTTAAAAGCTCAAATTGCTGCCAATGAAAAGGGGGCTACTGAACTTTATAAAATGATAAAACAATATGGAAAGCAGCAGGTAATAGCCTATATATCCCATGTGCAAGAAAATGCAGCTGAATCTGTGCGAATGATTATCGGCTCTCTTAGCTCAAATGAATTTTCTTTAAAAACCGATCATGGCTCAGTAATTAAGGTAAAAATTAAGATAAACAAAAAAGAACGCACCGCGGTAGTTGATTTTACTGGCACATCTAGTGCTAAAAAAAATAATTTAAATGCTCCCCTAGCGGTTTGTCGTTCTGCTGTGTTATATGTTTTTCGCACGCTAATCAAAGAAAATATTCCCATGAATGAAGGCTGCTTGACGCCTATTACCTTGATCGTCCCTCAGGGATGTATGCTCAACCCAACTTACCCCGCTGCAGTAGTGGCAGGTAATGTGGAAACATCGCAAGCTATTGTTGATACGCTTTATGGGGCACTAAAAACTGTTGCTGAATCACAAGGCACGATGAATAATTTAACCTTTGGTAATGATAACTATCAATACTATGAAACTATCTGTGGGGGAACAGGTGCTGGAAATGGATTTTCTGGAACAGACGCAGTGCACTCTCATATGACTAATTCTCTAATCACCGATCCCGAGATATTAGAAAATCGCTATCCCGTTATATTAAGAAAATTTGCTATCCGCAAAAATAGTGGCGGGGCAGGTAAATATTGTGGCGGGAATGGCACTATTCGCCAAATTGAATTTTGCCAAGAGGTCACAGTTTCTGTTTTATCTAGCCACCGCATCTACGCACCCTACGGCTTAAAAGGAGGAAAAACAGGAGCGTTAGGGGAAAATCTAGTTATTAAAAAAAATAAAAAGTCACAAACCCTCGCCTCAAGCCAGGTAGTGTCCCTTCAAAAGGGTGATACTATTTTAATCAAAACTCCAGGAGGGGGTGGATATGGGGAGGCCGCATAATGATTAAATATATCCATTTAATAACTTAAAAAACATATATAATATAACCTAGTTATATCGATCGATATGATGTGCCATTACCCTACATAATCTCTTTAGAATAGGTGTGTTAGCGAATAGCAAAAAAGATGAAATATAAATCGTAATATTTAATAAAAAAATGATATACAAACTAAGTTATATCAATTACGTTAAGAATAAGGCACTAGGTGTTTAAACGAGGCTTAGCACCTTAGTTTTTTTGTTCTATGCTATTTGTGAGCTTCGCCCATAAAAAGAGTGGTTATTATTATGAAAAATTATCCATTAATTAGATATGCCCTGCTTGTTGGAACATTTTTTTTTCTTCTCCTACCTAGTAACTCCGCTTTAGCCGCTGGTAAGTTAAATTATTACTGCAGTGCCCAAGAAGACTGGTGCCAGTTAATGGCTCGTGGCTTTGAAAAAGAAACAGGCGTCAAGGTTAATATGACCCGCAAAAGCTCTGGGGAAACTTTTGCCCAGCTTAAGGCTGAGGCGAGAAACCCTAAAGGAGATATTTGGTGGGGAGGAACAGGAGACCCTCATTTACAAGCCGCAGAAGAAGGATTAACTGTGGCCTATCGATCTTCTATGGCGTCAGAGTTAAATGATTGGGCCTTATCTCAGGCCATGTCTGCTGATTATAAAACCGTAGGCATCTATTCTGGTGCTTTGGGGTTTGGCTATAACAAGGATTTACTGAAAAAAAATAATTTACCCGCTCCTGCCTGCTGGAAAGATTTAACAAAGTCAATTTATAAAGGTCACGTGCAAATGGCCAATCCAAACTCGTCTGGCACTGCTTATACCACCTTGGCTACTATCGTACAGATATTTGGTGAGAAAGATGGTTTTAATTTTATGAAGGCCTTGCATAAAAATATTAATAATTACACAAAATCTGGCTCAGCTCCGATAAAAGCAGCAGCTAGGGGAGAAAATACTATTGGGATTGTTTTTTTGCATGACGCTGTCAAGCAAGCGGTAAAGGGCTTTCCTATAGTAGCGGTAGCTCCTTGTGAAGGCACTGGTTACGAGATAGGTTCTATGAGCATTATCAAGGGAAGCCGAAATATGAAGGAGGCCAAGATGTTTTATGATTACGCGTTAAAAGCTAACGTGCAATCAAAAGCTTTAGAGGTTAATTCGTTTCAAGTTCCTTCCAATAAAAATGCAAAAACATCATCTAAAGCTCCTAAACTTTCTAGCATCAAGCTTATAGAATATGATTTTCAAAAATATGGCAGTAATGCTGAGCGTAAAAGGTTGCTGAAGAAATGGGATGCTGACGTAGGGTCTTTGCCTAGATAAATATTAAGTTAATTCTAGGTTATTCTGGATAAATTGGCTTATTGCTATGCTATTTTGGTGGCTTTGCCTACATAAAATTAGCGATGTGCCAAGATGATAGCTGCGTATAAAACATAAAAAATGAATAGAGTAGTCCTTCGTTGGATGTTGCTGGGGTTGGTGGGCTATTTGCTGCTGCCTTGGTATGTGCTGGAGGACGGTTTTTGGGGTTTTTCTTGGTTATTTAGCGGGGGATTTATTTTTGATGGTGGATACGCTCCTGCTTGGGCACAGGTTTTATTTTTCGAAAAATCATGGCTCGCCCCCTTGCCTTTATTTTTGCTTTTACCTTTAGCGGGGTACAAGAGGTCATCTTCTGATCCAATTTTTTCTTCAAGTTTACTTATTGCCGGCGTTGGGGGCTTAGGCTGTTTGGTTATTCAAGGCCTTAGCATTGGCATTGATGGTTGGGAATTTTCTTTTCTTAATGATTTATTCGGCCCTTTATCAATCAGACAATTCGGTATGGGTTATGGGGCAGTGGCGGTAGCATTACCTTTTTTATTTTTTTTAACCCAAGGAATAGCTGCCCGAGGAGCGATTAGAGGAGATGTTTTTGTGGTGGGGAGCATTGGGTTAATTATGGCATTAATAGTTACCTTTATTTTTTTTCCCTTATCACACATTTTGGTTAGTGCATTAGAAAATGAGGGGGGAATTTTTTCATTATGGTCTTTTTTTGATCGTTTTGCATCACAAGGCATATGGGGGCTAAAATGCCTTTATGGAGGAGGTCGCTGTGGGGTGGCGTGGAATTCATTACTTTTAGCTTTATTGGTAGGAGTTAGCACAACTTTTTTAGGTTTTTTATTTGCTTTGGTAGCCACCAGATCAGGATTTAAACGAGTTCGTTTGCTTAAATCTTTGGCGGTACTACCTATTATTACTCCTCCTTTTGTGATTAGTTTATCTTTGATTTTGCTATTTGGTTTATCGGGAACAGTTACCTTGTTTATTAGTGATCTGCTCGGAATCACCCCTAGTAGATGGCTTTATGGATTACCGGGCATATGGCTAGCTCAGGTGTTAGCTTATACACCGATTGCTTTTTTAGTTATGATTGGAGTGGTGGAAGGGGTTAGCCCATCGCTAGAAGAAGCGGCGATGACATTACGGGCAGGTAAATGGAAAACATTTATTGATATATCTTTTCCCTTGATGAGACCAGGATTGGCCAATGCTTTTTTAATCGGATTTATCGAAAGTATGGCTGATTTTGGCAATCCTATGGTGTTAGGTGGTAATTATGATGTGCTTTCTACCGAAATATTTTTTAGCATAGTGGGCTCGCAAAATGACCAAGGAAGAGCGGCAACTTTGGCGATAGTGCTGCTTTTCTTTACGCTAAGTGCTTTTTATTTACAACGACGCTGGTTAGGGAAAAAATCTTACGTCACCGTAACAGGTAAAGGAGATAGTGGGGTTCATCCCCCCTTACCCACCGCGATTAAGCCGATAATCTATTCCATAACTCTATTTTGGTTGCTATTCACTTTGGTAGTATATTTCATGATTCTTTTTGGTAGCTTTGTGGAGACTTGGGGATTAGATAATAGTTTAACTTTTAAACATTATGTAACCGCCTTTTCCGCTGGATTAGATCAAAGAGGGATTTATTTTGACGGCTCAGCGTGGAATTCTTTTTTCACTACTATCTCTATCGCCACTATTGCCGCCCCACTAACTGCTGCTATTGGTTTGCTTACTGCTTATTTATTAGTCCGGCAAAAATTTAGGGGTCTGGCCATTTTTGAATTTGGCACTATGCTTAGCTTTGCCATACCTGGCACAGTTATTGGCATAAGTTATATCCTAGCCTTTAATGTGCCTCCAATTGAATTAACGGCTACAGGAAGTATTTTGGTATTATGTTTTATTTTTAGAAATATGCCAGTTGGGGTGCGAGCGGGAGTAGCGGCTATGTCTCAATTAGATAAAAATCTTGATGAAGCCTCCTTAACTCTTGGTGGTAATAGTTGGTATTCCTTTCGTAACATAATTTTACCCTTGCTTCGCCCAGCTATAGTCGCCGCTTTGGTATATAGCTTTGTGCGAGCTATTACCGCTATTAGTGCAGTAATTTTTCTGGTTAGCTCAGAATATGACATGGCCACTAGCTATATTATTGGGCGAGTTGAAAATAATGATTACGGATTAGCCATTGCTTATAGCACGGTTCTTATTATATTTATGCTCTTAGCAGTGCTAGCTTTGCAGTTTATCGTTGGTAAAAGAAATTTAGGTCGGCGTTTAAGGCGATAAATCATCACGAAATTATATCAAATTTTGATAACACAGATAATAACTAAATAACTAATATGACTACTAAAAAGATAGCCGTTCGTTTTGAAAAGGTTAGTAAAATTTTTGATAAGGATGTGGTGGCAGTAGATAATGTGTCCTTTTCTATTGAGGCGGGGTCTTTAGTTACCTTGCTGGGTCCTTCTGGCTGCGGAAAAACTACCATACTACGCATGGTTGCTGGCCTAGAATTTCCTTCCAAAGGAAAAATTTTTATCGAAAATGAAGATGTTTCCTTGCTTCCAGCAACTAAACGAGATGTTAGTATGGTGTTTCAATCTTACGCTTTATTTCCTCATATGAATGTCGCTCAAAATGTGGCCTATGGCCTTAAGGCAAGCTCAGTTCCTAAAGATGAAATAGATAGCCGCACCGAAGAAGTGTTAAAATTAGTTGGTCTAACTGGGTTTGATAAACGCTTGCCTAGCGAATTATCGGGCGGGCAACAACAAAGGGTCGCTGTTTCTCGAGCTTTGGTATTAAAACCACAAGTATTGCTATTTGATGAGCCCCTCTCAAATTTAGATGCCAAATTGAGACGGCAAGTAAGAGAAGAAATTAGAGATATCCAACAACAACTACACTTAAGCGTGATATATGTAACCCACGACCAAGAAGAGGCTTTGGCTGTGTCTGACCGAGTTATTGTGATGAGAAACGCCTCCATTGCCCAAAGTGGAACTCCCTTTGAGCTTTATGAAACCCCGAATGATGTTTTTGTTGCTGATTTCATTGGAGACGCTAACTTGTTGGATATTAATATTTTATCAATTAAAGGCGACCTTGCCGAAATTAGCCTTGGTAATAATAAAAAACTAACTCTTCCCCATAAAGGCCTTGTCCAAAATAAGATAAAGTTAGCTGTTCGCCCTGAATCAATATTTTTACTAGACCAAGATAAAGACGCCTATTTACAAGGAACAGTGGCTAAGATTTCTTACTTGGGCAGCCATTTAGAATATCTAATTAACACCAAATTAGGTCAATTATTCGTAAAAGATAAAAATGTGTTACGCCCTTTCTCTGCCGGTTCTGATGTTTGGATTGGCTTGGCTAAGCACGGAGTTTCTCTAGTAAGTTTATAATCTATTATTCTAAAATTATTGCTAGTAGTTGGTATTTTTTCCTGTTGATAGGAACTCAAAAATATTTTTATTAGCTATTTTTTGAGATTTATTAGAACTACTGTTCGGTTTGACTTAGCTAAACACGGTATTTCTCTAGTAAGTTTATAATCTATTATTTTAGAATTATTGCTAGTAGTTGGTATTTTTGCCTGTTGATAGGGACTCAAAAATATTTTTATTAGCTGTTTTTTGAGATTTATTAGAACTACTGTTCAGATTGACTTAGCTAAACACGGGATTTCTCTAGTAAGTTTATAATCTATTATTTTAGAATTATTGCTAGTAGTTGGTATTTTTTCCTGTTAATAGGGGCGGAAAAATATTTTTATTAGCTATTTTTTGCGATTTATTAAAACTACTGCTAAGTTAAATAAAAACTTAATTAACTAACGGTCAGCTCAATTTTTATGGCGACGTAGCCAAGTGGCCAGGCAAGGGTCTGCAAAACCTTTTACGCCGGTTCGAATCCGGCCGTCGCCTATCTTTAGGTATATTTTTTAGCTATCTGAAAAAGATGATGCGCGTGCTTAATTTTTTTTCGCTCATCTTTTTTAATCATCTCTTTCGCTCATTCGCCTAAGCCCACCTCCCATCGTCAGTCACCCCACCACCTACGCTGTTATTATCCTTAATTTTGCTTAGTAGGGTGATCATCAAGATAAAGAGCTATCTTTTTTGATATTATATTGGGATTAGATTTTCTTATCTTCTTAATTAAATCTTTCAAATCATTAACCGCTTGGTGATGGCTACTTTTTTTAGCAGTAGGCTTTATGGAAACCCTTTTTTTAGCAATTCGCACTAAATCTAATAGGGCGTCTTTGGTAATTTTTCCATTTGCCAATTTTTTATCCTTGTTATTATCCACTAGCTTTTTAGGTTAAAATTAATAGTGAGTTAACAACTTAGTTGAAAACTAGATTAAATTATCTAATACATTCTTTTTCCTAGCCACTAAATACATTACTATCATACCTAAAATCAAGAATAATACAAAAGGAACGCTCTTGTTATCCACATAAAACAGCCCCGCCACCGTAGCTCCGCAAAAATTGCCGAAAAACTGATGAAGGTTAAGCAGCCCACTAGCCGCCCCTCGGCTGGTGGATGAGCTTATTTTAATGGCAAGAGAGGGTAAAATAGGCTCAAAAACATTAAATCCAATAAAAAAGATATATACCGCTATTAAAGTTAGGTAATGATTTTGGCTAAATTGGCTAAATGAAGCCAACAAAGCAGATAAAATTAAAGCCAACGACCCTAGCCCCATAACTGCCACTAATTTTCGATATCTTTCTGCCATTATCGCCGAAACCATCATTACTACCAGCCCGATAATGACTAAAGGTAAATAATAATACCAAAAATCTGACCTCTCAATGGTTAATTTCTCCAACAAAAGAGGTAAGTTAAACATAAATAAAGATAGCCCAAAAGATACTGAAAAATTGATAATTAAACAGATATTTAATTTCCCAGTTTTTAATAGTTTAATTAAATCTGCTACCGGGTTTAAATTTTTCACCGCTGAAGGTCTAGGCATTTTGGTTAAAATTATTATGGCAATAGCACAAATTCCAGTAAATGCTAATATCCAAAATAACCCATTTAACCCTAGCAACTCAGCTAAAAAAGGAGCCGACGCAAAAGCACTGATAAACGCCAAACCTATCGACATGCCCATAAATGCCATGGCCCTGGTTTGCATTTCTCTTTTGATTTGATCGCCCACTAAGGCAATGATAACTGAGCTTATCGCCCCCACTCCCTGCAAAAGTCGCCCTAATATCATAGTATAAATGCCAGTAGACATAGCAGAAAGCACACAACCAGCCACGAAAATAACTAATCCTATAACTATAATCATTTTTCTTGACCAACGATCAGATAAAAGACCAAAAGGTACTTGAAAAATAGCTTGAGTTAATGCGTAAGACCCAAATCCTAATCCTATCAACGCTGGAGTGGCTCCCTCTAAGGAAGTGGCGTAAAGCGAAAACACGGGCAATATAACAAACACCCCGTACATCCTAAAAAATAGCACTATTGATAAGGAAGTAAGTGCGGAAAGTTCTTTTTTTGAAAAAAATGCGGCCATAATTCCCTTATAATAATTATACTGATTTACTTTTTAAATATATATACTTTTCTTACTATCTATATCTGAAATTCCTAAAATAATCTTTACAAAAAAGATTTATTTTATTTTGATAATCAACTAACTCATCTTTTTTAGCCAATTTTGCTAAAAAATATTCTCGCTGAGAAAATGATTCACCATGAAAATTACTAGCCCTAGTAATGATAAGCTCTTCTTTAGCTCTAGTAATGGCTACATAGAGCACCCTTCTTTCTTCTTCTATTTCTTCTTTAGTTGTTGACCTAGAATGAGGAAAAGACCCTTCTTGCGATTGAATTATATAACAAACTTTAGCCTCTAATCCTTTAGCACTATGAATGGTTATCAAGGTTAACGCATTTTTATTTTCATTATCACTTAAACTAGCTGCAGAACTAGTTACAGGATCTAGGGTATAGGCCTCAATAAAAGATGTGATGGAATCATGCCTAGTGGCTAAGGTCGCTATCAATTTCCAATCATTTTTCCTAGCATGCCAATTATCATATAATTTACTAACCTCTGGCTCTAAAAGAATAATTATTTTATCCAACATGTCTGCTGGATCTTTCTGATACGCCCACACAAGCTTTAAACATGTCCCAATTAAAGGATATTGTTTGAATGCTTTATCAAAATAAGCGAGAATTTTATCGGTATCATCTTCCGCCTTTCTCACTGCCTGGCTAGCGAGCAGAGCTTTTTTGGGGCCAATTCCCGGAAAAATAGATAACCATCTTACCCAACTTAGTTCATCATTAGGATTAATCGCTGCTCTACATAAGGCTAAAAGATCTTTTACATGGGCTGAATTAAGCAAGCTAGTGCCCCCGACAAATTTATACGGTACTTTTTTTTCCACCAAGATAGCCTCTAGCGTGCGTACTGACCAAGCGGTGCGAGTTAAAACCATAAAATCTTTTATTTTAGCATTATTAGCTAGCTTACCTTTTATGTCGCCAACTATCCACTCTGCTTCTTGGGTGGCGTTTTGAAAATCGATTAATTTAGGTTTCTCGCCCAAAGGATGCACAGCAGTTAACTCTTTATCATAATCCCAAGACGATTGAGCTAAAATATAATTTGCTAAACTTAAAATACTTTGTGTGCTCCGGTAATTAATGGTTAATTTTAATTTTTCAGAATTTTTCACCCTTCGGGTAAACTCTTGTAAATTAGCTAGATTTGCTCCTCTAAAAGAATATATGCTCTGAGCGTCATCTCCTACACAGTAAAGCCAAGCGGGATTAACCAGGTTTTCTAAAATACGCCATTGAATCACATTAGTATCTTGAATTTCATCTACTAGCACGTGATCGTACGCCTTTTTGAATATCTGGGCTAGCTCCTTATCTTTAGCTACTCTATTAGCAAAATCTATTAAAATATCATCAAAATCTAAATAGCGTTGGTTCTCTTTCTTGCTCTTGTACTGATTAAAAATATCATTAATCGCCTGATTTTCTTGCTGAGTATTATCTTTATAAAATTTGGTTAAATAAGAAAAAACGCTAGTATCAGTGCTCCTAATGTAAGACAATAACTCAACTAAGGCACTGGTTTTAGGTATATCTAATTCACCATCAAAAGTAGATGGCTCATGGTGCTCTAACACCTCTTTACGGCAAAGTTTCATCAAGCTAACTTGGTCACCCCTATCTATCACGATAGCTTTTACATGCCTTTGAAAAAAATGAGGGTGCGATCTGATCGATGATAGGCAAAATCTGTGAAAAGTACCTGCTAGCACCATGCTATCTAAGTGTGAATGCCTAGTTCTTAATCTATCAATTAATTCTTGCGCCGCTCGCCTAGTGAAAGTTAACACTAGAATTCTTTTAGGATTAACGCCTCTATCCAATAAATAAGAAACTCGCTCTATAATAGTTAAAGTTTTGCCGCTACCGGCTCCAGCCAAAACTAAGGCATTAGTATTCTCAATTTTTATCGCCTTACTTTGCTGGTGATTTAGCGAAAATTTACTGGTCATTATCTACTTTTCCCGATATTAAAAAGGCGGTGAAATCTTTTCCCTCACTAAAAATTCCAGCTCTAGTGGTGATAACCTTATCTTGAGGGCTAATTATTGCGTAAAATGGCAGGGCCACTGTTTTAAATCGGCTTATTTGCATTGTCTGATTATCTTTTTGGTATTTTCCTCCATCAGTATATAGCCTAACTGTAATAAAATTATTATTTAGTTCTTTATGTACTTCTCGCTGGCGAAAAATGTTTTGCTCCATCCATCGGCAATTTATGCAAGTATAGCCAGTAAAATCCACAAAAATAGGCTTATTTAGTTTTTTAGCTTGCCCTAACGCCTCTTGATAATTAGAAAACCAATTTTCTTGCCGGCTTTCCTCGATTGTTGCGTAGCCCCTTCCCACTAAATATTCACCCTCTTTGGGGGGCGGTAAAAAAGAATCTAGCAAGGAATATAAAGAGTTATTTTTAAAACCTGTACTTAAAAATATTGATCCCAATAAATAACTCCCCGCCAACACTAACAACATTGATTGAGCATATTTACCCCCCTCCTTTTTAAATAATAAATGATAGCTAGTATAAATAAAAGCCGATAAACAAATAATTACATATATAGCTAAAACAACATCGCGAGTTAATATATTAAGCTGCAAGGTAAGATCAAAATTAGAAAAAAACTTAATCGCCACTAAAAGCTCTAAAGTGGCAATTAAAACTTGTAAATGATGTTGCCATTTCCCGCCTCTCAAAAATTTTCCGCTAAATATTTGAGGAAATATTCCCAGTAAAATAAACGGAGAGCCAAAAGCTAAAGAATAAACCACCATCCCAATTAAAGGCCACAGCCAATTACCTTGAGTCGCCACCACCAACAAAGCCCCCATTAATTGCAAGTTGCAAGTAAATGAACTCAAGGTAAATGCCACCCCGATCAATAAAGAGCTAACTAATATGTTCTTTTTTGTTCGCTGATTATAATGAGAAAATTTATTTAATAGCTGACTTGGTGTGGATATCTTAAAAAAACCATATAAAGAAAATGCGAATATCAAAAATAGCCCTCCACTTAGCAAATTAACTAATGGATTTGCGGCTAGGTTTGTTACTGTAGAAGCTCCCCACAAAACTGATATTAAAATCCCACTAACGCTATAAATTAAAGTTATTCCCGCTAAAAAACTAATGATTAAATAAATTCTAGTGCTTCGCTGCTTCGGAGCTTGTAAAACAAAATGATTCACGGTTAAAGGAATCATCGGTAGCACACAAGGTGTGAGCAAAGCGAGAAGCCCTGTGCTAGCTGCTAGTAACAAAAATCCTAATATACTAACATCACTGAAAAAAAATGATTCCCCCTGATTTAACTCGTCTATATGCTTATCAATTATCAAATTACCTGCTCTAGGCTCTCCCTCCATAATTGGAATTGCTAGCGCTACATCACTATACCGAGGAGGCAAACAAATGCGGCTGTTACAAGCTTGATAGCCTATTTTAACCTCGCTTGCTAATAGCTGAGGAGGAAATTCTTTGCGGATTTTGAAATTACGATAAAACCGAGCAGTGAGAGAATGAACTTTAAGGGTTAAACCTAAAACTGGTAACTCTTTAGTAATTAACTTACTTTCATACCAAGGAGTTAAAGGGATAAATTTAGTTGATAATTCCTCATCTAAAATAGTAGTTTCTTTGAGTAGGCTTTGCTTTATGTAAGGATAAAGCGAATAGATTGTCCAACCTTCTTTTATGTTAGCGGTGATCACAACCCTAAAATTTTCACCCGCTCTCAAATCTTCTTTATCTATATTCGCCTCAAAGCTAACCGGCTCATTTGCGGCTAGCGATAATGATCCATAGGCCACAATAGCAATTAGCACCCCTAAGGATAGTAAAAACCTGTTACTAGTTATTAATAATGATTTTATTTTAAAGTACGGCTTGATGTTAATTAAAATTTATCTAGTACCTGATTATTTTATCCTAAGGGAAGGCTAACTAAATATAAAATCTACTTATCTTAGGATTTATCAGAATCACCAAATGAAGATTTTCTATCGTTGATTGCACCTTTTCCGATAACAGAATCGTCATAATCCACCTCACTCTTGCCAAATAAAGACTGCAAAGTTTCAATAATTTCTCTCACTTCTTCGCTTACTAGGCTATATTTAACAGAGGTTCCATTTCTTTGAGAATCTATTAAATTAGCTAATTTCAACATATTAAGATTTTGTGAAAGAGCTGATTGACTAATTTTAACATGCTCACCTAACGCCCCCACCGTCATAGACCTTTGATACAATTTACACAACACCAATAGTCTATTTTCATTTGCAATATTTTTTAACAATCGACTCGCCTTTACAACATCTATATTTATTATATCCATAACTTCCCATGCTTAGTTTTTTTTTATTTATAACACATATGTTTTATTCTTTACTACATAGAGGCAACCTTTATCATATTTTCATTAGCTTATTATGATGAAAATATGATAAAAATTAAACAATTTTACTCTACTTTATATAAAGTAGAGAAAAACAAAAAATAAGCAACAATTTATATGAGCTATCTTATATAAGATTCTATATGTTTAAAAAAATTCATTTGATTTAGAATGGTTAGTGGTTACCATAAATTAATTTGCCACATTGTGCCGATATTTAATCAAATATAGCCCACCGATAAATTTAATCTTTAATCATTTATTAAAGTGAGCAGCAATCATAGCTCTATTTCAGAAATATTGCTTTCTTATGATTTAAATTCTCTGCAAAGATCAGGTTTTTTAGATCTTTATAATGAATTTATCATTAATAAAAATAAATCCACTATGTCATCATCAATAGGCTCTCTTGTTGATGAAAATATAACTAAATTAATCGATCTGCCCTCTCCCTTGATGAGCCAAAGAAAAAAATTATTATCTCGCCTAGTGGTGGTTAAATTAAATGGAGGTTTAGGCACTAGTATGGGCTGTTTAAATGCTAAATCATCTATTAAAGTTAAAGGTGATGATTCCTTTTTAGACCTGACATTAGAGCAAATATCATCATTAAATAAACAATATGAAACTAACATTAAATTTGCTTTAATGAATAGCTTTTATACCCATCATCAAAGCGTTAATATAACTAAAAATTACAGCCTACCTATCGTCCATTTTCAGCAAGATAAGTATCCTAGAATTAACGCAAAATCTTTACTGCCCCTCGATTTAAATAAATTTGCTGATCACGCTTATTACCCCCCTGGTCATGGTAATATTTTTTCCGCGTTATTACAAAATGATTTAGCAAAGAATTTAATAAAATCTGGTCAAGACTATATGTTTATTTCTAATTCTGACAACCTCTCTGCTAGCATAGATTTTAGAATTTTAAGTTGGATAATAAAAAATAAAATTAGCTTTTTAATGGAAGTAACCCCCCAAACCATTAGCGATAAAAAGGGTGGGGTTTTAGTGAAAAATTTAGCAGGTAAGATTGCTTTAGCAGAAATATCTCAACTTAGTAGCCCGTTCTTAGATAAATTCACCAAACCACAGCAATGCTTACCATTTAATACTAATAATATTTGGATACATCTTCCTAGTTTAATCAATTTACAAGCTAAGGGTAATTTAAATTTACCCATTATTGTTAATAAAAAAACTATCCAAGGGGAAGATATTATTCAATTAGAAACTGCTATGGGCTCAGCGATAAGCTGTTTTGACTCTGCTAAATTGCTGCTAGTTGATAAGAGCAGGTTTTTACCAGTAAAAAGTTGTGATGATTTATTTTTAATTCAATCTAATTTGTTTACTCTTAAAAATGGCTATTTAATTAATAACCAACAAAGAAAATCAGACCAGCTACCATTAATCCAACTAGGCAAATATTTTTACAACATAAAAGATTATCAAAAAAGACTCCCCACAATCCCCAATATACTTGATCTAGAGTCATTAAGCATCACTGGAAATGTTTGGTTTTCAAGTAATATCACTCTCAAGGGGCGAGTTAAAATAATCGCTAAAGACAAACCGATTATTATTCCTAGCGGCTCCTTGCTAGCTGATCAGAGCATCTCATTTTGTTAAGCTAGAATCGCGAAAAATTATGATTAAATGGTTGGGTGTGGCAAAAAGATATTATTTTTTAAGGTATGCGTTTTTTGGGGATAGACGTTTCTTTTGCTATCTGCCCAGTTCCTTAGTTTTGCTAAACTATGAATTAGGTAATCGGCCTATATCTCGGCGAAAATACTGTTTTTTAAAATTTATTTTAGCTAATTGAGATAAAGATTTTTCCCTCGCCATCTCAAGCTCTGGTGCCACCGCAACACTACCTAACACACGCCCTCCGCTAGTATAAAGATGGTTATCTTTTTTTAAACTTGCACCCGCCACAAATACCTTTTGGTTATTTGTTTCTTGTGTGAAATTATCGCTCTTGTTCTCCCACTCAATTAGCTCACCACTCTTATAATTACCAGGATAGCCCCCTGATGAGCTCACTACACAACATGAGTACCCCTTTTTAATGCGTAAAGTGAAATTTTTAAGATTTTTATGAAAGGCACTTTCCACAACCTTAGTAAAGGGCTCTTCTAATAGCATCAACACGCTTTGCGTTTCTGGGTCGCCCATTCTGACATTATATTCTAAAAGATATACTTCATCTTTAACAATCATTAAGCCAAAAAATATCACCCCCACAAAATCCCAGTTATTTTGTTTTATTCCATCTAGCGTGGGTTGCAAAACACCTTTAATAAAATTTTGATTTTGTGCCTCACTCAATAAAGGATTAGGAGAAATCACCCCCATGCCTCCCGTATTTTCTCCACTATCTCCTTCACCAATTCTTTTATGGTCTTTTGCACTGGGCAGGGGTAATATAGTATCTCCATCGCATAAAGCTAAAATAGAGGCTTCAACTCCAGTTAAATATTCTTCTATTAAAATTAAATTACCAGCTATGCCAAAGCTTTTGTCTACCATTATCCGCTTGATGGCGTCGCTAGCCTCTAGCTTATTTTTAGCGATAATAACCCCCTTTCCTGCCGCTAGGCCATCTGCCTTAATTATTAATGGAAAATCATCATCTGCCAGTGATTTTATGTGATTAATCGCTGCTTGCGAATCAGAAAATCGAATATAGGCGGGGGTTTTTATGTTAAATTTTTGCATAAATTTTTTGGCAAAATATTTACTACTTTCAAGCTGGGCTTGCTTTTTAGTTGGTCCAAAAATTTTTAATCCCTGTTCCTTAAAAAGATCCACCACCCCATCAGCTAGCAAGTCTTCAGCACCAATAAAGGTAAAATTTATTTTATTATCAATCGCAAATTTAAGTAATTGCTCTTTATTTTGATAAGCAATATTAACGCACTTAGCTTCTAGAGCAGTCCCCCCATTGCCTGGGGCTATGTATATTTTAGAAACTTGAGGGTCTTTGGCAAAAGACCAAGCAAGAGCATGCTCCCGACCTCCTTGACCTGTAATTAATATTTTCATTTTTTTTATTTTATTTTATTTTAAGGCTATTAGATTTAAAGATAAATTTTATCTAATTTACCGCACTAAAGAGAGTTCCGCTTAAATTTTGTAATTACTTCTAGCAAGGCCTCTCTTTCTTTGGCTTGCACTTTTTTTTGCATGCTCTGTGGGGTTTCATCTGCGTTAATTGCTATAGTTTTTTGTAAAATCACCTTACCGCCATCAATAGTTGAATTTACATGATGAATGCTACATCCCGTTTCTTTGCAACCATCTTTAAGCACCGCTTTATGAACATGAAGCCCATACATCCCACTTCCTCCATAAAGAGGCAATAGCGAGGGATGGCTATTAATTATTTTACCTTCAAAGGGAGTTAACATTTGTTCGCTTAAAATGGATAAAAATCCCGCTAAAATAACTAAATTTATCTTTTCCTTAAATTTATCCTTAGCCAAAAATTCGGCTATTTTTTGAGAAAGTGTTTGGCTATTTTGTTGATTATCTTGTGGGCTATTTTTTCGGCTATCAAATTTAGTAAAGGCTATCTTAGCTTTCTTAGCTCTTTCTAGGGCGTAGCAATCTCTGTCTGCTATTACTGCCAATAATTCAAAATTTAGTTGTTTTTGATGGTCAATTAGATGCTGTAAATTAGTCCCTTCTCCCGACACCAAAACTACTACTCCAAAATTTACTTTTTTTGCCTCACCTTCTAATCTCATTTTGAAAGAATTATCCCAAGATTAAACTAGCTCTATTTTATTTTTTTCTGTTACTATTTCTCCTATTAAAAAAGCCCGTTCATTTGCTTTAGTAGCAACATCTATAACAGAAGTTGCCTGCTCTTTAGGCACTATCAACACAAAGCCTACCCCCATATTAAAAGTGCTCCACATTTCATCGTCCGTGACTCCTTGAGCTTTGATAAGATCAAATATGGGTAAATTAGGAATATTTTTCTTAAAGATTCTTGCACAAAATTTATCTGGGATTAACCGAGGCACATTCTCAATTAACCCTCCGCCAGTAATATGAGCACATGCATTTATAGAAAATTTATCCACTAACTCTAAAATAGTTTTTACATATATCTTAGTAGGAGTTAACAGAATATCTAGTAACTTTTTACCAGCAAAATTTTGATTAAAGTTTTCTGCAAAAATTGATCTAATTAATGTCATGCCGTTGCTATGCACACCAGATGAGGCTATACCTATAATAGCGTCTCCATTTGCCACCTTTTTTCCATCAATAACCTTATCTTTATCCACCACCCCAACCGTAAATCCTGCTACATCATATTCTGTAGGTAAATATACACCCGGCATTTGAGCACTTTCACCACCAATAAGAGGGCAATTAGCCTGCTGGCAACCATCTATTATGCCCGCTATGATGGGCTCTATTGTTTCTTTTTTAAGCTGATTAGCGGCAATATAATCTAAAAAAAATAATGGTTTCGCTCCGTGGCAAATTATATCATTAACGCACATAGCAACAGCGTCCACGCCGATAGTGTGGTAGTGCTCACTTCTTTGGGCTAACTTGGTTTTAGTCCCTACTCCGTCTGTGCTAGTAACTAGGGCTGCATTTTTATAGCCCGAAAAGTCATAAACAGCCGCAAAGCCGCCTATACCACTTAACACTTGAGGGTGTTGTGTTTGCTCTACTTGTTTTTTAATTGATGCGACAATAATTTCATTATCGCTTAGTTTATGGTTATCAGTCATATAGTTTTAGTTATCTGAAAATAAATAAATAAATATGCCTTTATATTAGATCTATTTTGTTATTTTATTATTTTATTATTTAATCCTAATTATATTTATCAATCTAACTTAGGGTATGTCCCAGAAAAACAACCCGCACAGTGGCTTTCCCCACCTAGTGCCTGGCTTAAATTTTCTAGTGAAAGATAAGTTAATGAATCTGCCCCGATTTTACTGCATATTTTTTCCACCGAAGACAACCTAACCGCAATTAAGTCTTTTTTTGTGGGTAAATCAATGCCAAAAAAGCAAGGATGCTTCACCGGAGGAGAAGCGCTATAAAGGTGCACTTCCGCTGCTCCAGCTTTACGCAATATATCTATTAATTTTTTGCTGGTAGTGCCGCGCACCAAAGAATCATCAACCAACAGGATTCTCTTATTATCAATTTCACTACGCAAAGGGTTAAATTTTAATGATACTAGGTGCTTTCTCATCTCTTCAGTTGGCTCTATAAAGCTTCGCCCTAAGTATTTATTTTTTATTAATCCCAAAGAAAAAGCTATCCCAGATTCTTCCGACACACCAATAGCAGCAGCAATGCCTGAATCGGGCACGCCTAGCACTAAATCAGCTTTAATTGGTGATTGATTATATAAAAGCCGGCCACATTCCTTTCTAAATTGAAATAGCTCTTGCCCTCTCATCACACTATCTGGCCTTGAAAAGTAAATACTTTCAAACGCACATGGGGCTTGAACCTTATCTTTAGAATATTTATGCGCACTTAACTCAACTTCTTTTTTAGCAGTATTTGATTCTAAAACAATTATTTCTCCAGGATTAACATCTCGGATAAGCTTTCCCCCAATCACATCAATAGCGCAGCTCTCTGAAGCTAAGGCGTAGCTCCCATCATCTAAAACACCCAAACAAAGAGGCCTTATCCCCCAACTATCTCTCACGCCTATTAGCTTATTACCGCTTATTATTACTAATGAAAAAGAGCCTTTCACTAAATTCATCGCTAAGGTAACAGCCTCAACTAACCCTTTATGGGCATTTTTAGTGATTAATGCCAATATAATCTCTGAATCAGTTGAGGTTTTAAGCTCCTCCCCTTCGTTTTTTAATAATTCTTTTAGCTCGGCTGTATTTATTAAATTTCCGTTATGAGCCAAGGCGATAGTATTAGATCCAAAAACCCTTTCTACTGGTTGAGAATTAACCAATGAAACTTCTCCTGTAGTTGAGTATCTAGTATGGCCTATCACCACTTCTCCTACCCAACTAGATGTGTCTTTACCTCGAAAAGCTTCGGTTACTAAGCCTAACGCTTTTTCAGTTTTTAGTTTTCCATTTGTAGATATCGTAATACCAGCACTATCTTGCCCCCTGTGTTGTAGTGATATCAATCCTAGATAGCATAATTTTCCTAGCGAAGATTTACTAGGAGAGCTTATCCCCATAACTCCGCAAGCCTCTTTGGGTTTATCCATTTGGCTAATTTTGTTTTGTTAGCCGGTTTAATATTTCTTGATAGGCTGCAAATTCTTTGCCCAAACTTTTACGAAATCTATCTTTATCTAGCTTATAGTGAGTGTCTTTATCCCAAAAACGGCAAGTATCGGGGCTTATTTCATCGGCTAACAACAAATTACCGTTATTATCTTGCCCATATTCAATTTTAAAATCTACTAACAAGATATTGCTTTTGGCTAAAAGCTCACTTAAATATTTATTCACTTTAGCCGCACTTTCATAAATTTTAGCTAAAATTTCTTTGCTAACTAACCCTACCGCAGTAGCGTGAGAATCAGTCAACAGTGGGTCACCTAGGCGGTCATTTTTATAAGATAATTCAAAAATAGGATGCTTCACCTCAGTGCCTTCTTTAATGTCAAGCCTTTTAGCCAAGCTACCAGCAACTAAATTTCTTACTATCACCTCAATAGGAAAAATGCTTACCTTGGTACAAAGTTGATCATTTGATGAGATAACCTTTTTAAAATGAGTTGATAAGCCTTTTTCGGCAAGATAAGTAAATATAATTGCCGTTATTTGATTGTTTATCTCTCCTTTGCCCGCGATTTGAGATTGCTTTTGCTTATTAAAAGCTGTGATGTCATCTTTAAATTCAACTATAACCTCATTGGGATTGCTGGTTGCAAAAACTTTTTTTGCTTTTCCTTCGTAAAGTAATTCTTTTTTAATATTCATTAATTATAAAAATTAAAATGCTTGTCCTTGATTAAGTTTATTAAAGCTATTAGCTAATTCTTTTCGGTGCTTAATTATCTTTTCCTTTAAATTATTATCATTACTGGCCAAAATTTGCACCGCCAGCATAGCAGCGTTAACTGCCCCATCTATCGCCACTGTGGCTACTGGTATTTGGCTAGGCATTTGGGTCATAGACAAAAGGGCGTCTAACCCCAAAAAACCCCCGCTTAATGGAAGGCCTATCACAGGCTGCCAAGTCTTAGAAGCAATTACTCCCGCTAAATGTGCCGACATACCTGCGGCGGCTATTATCACTTGAACTTGATGATCTCCTAGCTGTTTCACCTTTTCTTCTAATAGTTCGGGTCCTCGGTGGGCGGAGATTATGTAGGCTAAATAATCAATTGAAAAGTTTTTGAGGCAGCTAGTCGCTGGTTTAATTTTATCAAGATCGCTGGTGCTTCCGATAAAAATAGCCACTGGTGTTTTTTTTTGACCACTCATATTGCTAATATTTGGTAAAGGTTATGTTTATTAATAAATTATTAAATATATCGTTAATATGAAGTTTTATGAGAAATAATCTACCCCATTTTTAAATATGAATAAACTATATTTTCCTGTTATATTCTTAAAAATATGCTGGCCGGCTCTTTCTGCGTGACCCATTTTCCCTAAAATTTTTCCACACTTGCTGGTAATGGCTTCTACCGATAAATCAGATCCGTTAGGGTTAAATGGGTACTCGGTGGCATATTTTCCTTGATTATCTATGTACGCCTCAGCTATTTGTTTGTTTTTTAATAAGATTGTAGCAGTTTTTTTGGTCATCGCAAAACGACCTTCTGAGTGAGATATAGCCACATTATAATTTCCTTTAGCACCTTTATACCATGGAGATGTGGTGGAAATAATTTTTGTAGTAACTATTTTTGCTACGTGCCTTGCACTTAAATTAAAACTTAATGTGGGCTCTGCCATAGTGGGCTTTTGTATTTTTCCATAAGGAAGCAATCCTGATTTGATAAGTGCTTGAAATCCGTTGCAAATGCCTAGAATTAATTTATCTTCTTGTAAAAATTTAGTTATCGCCTCTTTAATTTTAGGATTTAAAAATAGAGTTGCGATAAATTTTCCCGCACCAGCGGGCTCATCAGCCAGAGAAAAACCGCCTGGAATAACTAGTATTTGTGACTTTGCTAACTCAGTTACTATGTTTTGAATGCTCTGATTTAAATCTGCTTGTGATAAATTGATAAATACCAATTCTTGCACCACTGCCCCCGCTTTTTCAAAAGCTCGAGAAGTATCATATTCTGAATTAGTTCCTGGAAAAACTAAAATTAATACACGAGGTTTAGCAATTTTTACTGGTTTATAGACAGGCAAAATATCACTATGAGATTGGATATTTGCTGGCTTAACATCGGCAAAATTAAGGCGAGAATTAATTGGTTTAGGGAATATTTTTAAAAATGGTTTTTGCCAAGCTTGTATTAAATCATCAAGTAATAATAAACCTTCTTTCGCTACTTTTATAAATGGGCTTGCTTGAGTTGTGCCTATCTTTTCAAAATTTATTTCTGTTAGTTTATGTGAAACTTCTATTACTATAGCCCCATAGCGAGGGCGAAATAGATTTTGAAATTCCACTACTCCCAAATCAAGCTCTACGCCTATTTTATTACCAAAAGACTGTTGGCTGATAGTGGTAGCTAAGCTTTTGCCGGCTAATGCTTGTGCCGATAAAATTTTACCTTTTTTTATTAGCTTGTGTATTAAATCAAATCCTTTTTTTAAAGCAGTGGGCTCAGGCAAACCTTCTTCGCTCAGAGGCGATTCAAATAAATAAAGATTGCTACCACTACGTTTAAACTCAGGAGAAACCACCAGCTCGCTACTCACCACCGATACCGCAAAAGAAATAAGCGTAGGAGGAACCTTTATGTCATAATAGGTGCCTGACATACTATCTTTACCCCCGATAGCCGCTATCTTAAAAGCTTTTTGTGCCCAGTAGGCTCCAAGCAGAGCCGCTAGGGGCTTGCCCCAAGAAATTTCATTAGTTAGTTTTTCAAAATATTCCTGGAAAGTCAGGTAAACTCTTTTTCTATTAGCCCCGAGAGCCACTAGCTTAGCTAAAGAATCAATCACCGCCCACGCTCCTCCATGAAATGGGCTTTTATCCGAAAGATGGGCGTCAAACCCAAAGCTCACCGCGGTGGCTTGATCGCTTTTTGAATCAATTTTAACCACACTAGCCTCACAAGGCGTTAATTGATATTTTCCTCCATAAGGGGCTAGTACGGTTGATTTTCCTATCGAAAAATCAAACATCTCGCCTAGAGATTGTTGGCTAGCTGTTTCTATTTTAGATAATTGATTAACCCAATATTTAAGTATATTTGATGAGCTATTTATGTTTTCTTTCAAGGGATGTCTTTTCGGTAATTTTATGGTGGCGTTTACTTCACCGATAAATCCCCCGCTAGCTAAAAAATTATTAGCTAAACTAATTCGGTTTTGCCCCTTCCAGTTTATTTCTAATTTCTTTTTACCAGTAATTGAACCAATTGAGACCGCTATTAAATTTTCTTTCTGGGCTTGTTTTAAAAATAATTGAACATTTTTTTGCTCAACTACCACTAACATTCTTTCTTGAGATTCTGATAAAGCTAGCTCATAATCGGTTAATCCATCATATTTAGTGGGTAAATCTGCTAGTTCTATTTGCACTCCATCAGCTAGCTCTGCTGCTGCTACCGACACTCCACCTGCCCCACAATCATTACACTTTTTTATTATTTGGCTAACCTCTTTAATCTTAAAAAGTCTTTGTATCTTTCTCTCTGCTATGGGGTCTCCTCTTTGCACTTCGCTAGTTAAATTTTGAGTAGCGTCTTTTTTTTGCAATTTAGAAGAGCCCGCCGCCCCTCCTACCCCGTCATTACCCGTTTTGCCTCCTACTATTATAATCGCGTCCCCAA
The DNA here is from genome assembly GCA_016735295.1 of SAR324 cluster bacterium. Taxonomy (GTDB): domain Bacteria; phylum SAR324; class SAR324; order XYD2-FULL-50-16; family JAERRU01; genus JAERRU01. The sequence continues at coordinate 26,682 of JAERRU010000010.1, read as the reverse complement.
TCGCTGGCGATATTCTAATAATATTTGCTTCAGGAGCAGCTCCCACTGTTAAGCCACATTCTAAACGTTTGGCTCGGTATCCTTGGTGAAAAACCTCACGCACTAAACTAGTCGCCAAGCCTATTTGGTTGCCATATGAGCTAAATCCCCTTGCTGAATCTCTAATTAATTTTATTAATGGCAACTTGCCTTTGAGCGTTTTATTGATATGCTCATTTGGATTTGCCCCTCCGCTAACCCTGATAGCCTGATAAACATAGCTCCTACCAGATAAAGGATCACGCACCACTCCTCCTACACAAGTTTGGGCCCCACTAAAGGGTTCTATTTCGGTGGGGTGGTTATGGGTTTCATTTTTAAACATTATCAGCCAAGGCACTTTTTTACCTTCTATATCTAGCTCTACCTTAAAAGAACAAGCATTATTTTCTGGGCTTTGATCTAGATTTGGGATGTCCCCTGCTTGATGAAGAACTTTAGTGGCAGTAGTAGCTAAATCCATTAACGTTAAGGGCTTATCCCCATTCTCTTTGCTTATATGTTTGCTATCTTTGGTAAATTCTGTTATAATATCAGTTAGCTTGGTTTTTACCTTAGCGGAAAAATCTGTGTTGGCGGAGCTAAAACTAATTTTAGAAATTTTACTGGCGAATGTGATGTGCCGGCAATGATCTGACCAATATGCATCAAGAAATTTAAGTGTCAACTTAGAGGGAGATCTTTTTTCGATATCTAAAAAATATTCCTTAGTTAATGATAAGCTTTCTAGTGACATAGATAGCTTTAGATTTTCTTTTATTTTTGATAAATCTTGGTTTAAATCGATAATTTCTTCACTTGGCTTTACTGGGTTGATGGTTATAAATGGATTTTTAGTTAAATCTTTAGTTCTAACTTCTAATGGATTGATATAATAAGATTTCACCAAGGACATATCTTTATCGCTCACTTGGCCTTCTAGGAGATAAAGCAAGCTGGTTTTAATTTCATAGGAGGTAAACCCAAAGATTAGTTGGGCTAATTGCTTTACTGCGTGGGCTGTTTGATCATATTTCCCCGGTAAAAATTCGGTTATAAAAGAAGGCTCTTTTATATTCGGTTTTTCTATCGCCTCATCTTGGGTGGAATCTTTTAAGACTAACTGACAAAGTTTATTAGCTGAAAAATAATCAAAGCCTTTTAGGTCATAAATTTGAATTAAACTAACTTTTTTAATCTTTTGCCCCCCTAAAATGCGGGTAATTTCTTTTTTAATTAATTTGCTGCGTTGGTCGTGCGATGGTTTTTTTTTAATAAAAAATCTAAAAAACGGAGGATGTTGATTAGTGGTATTGGTGTTGTTACTGTTATTAACCATTTTTTAATAAAGAAATATATCTCCGCATATCAAGGGGTTAATTATGTTTGATTTGAATTAACTTAAGTTTAATTTAATTTAATTAATTATGTTTGGTATAATCTAAATTAAGTATATTTATGTTTGTGCCGATAAAAAGCTAAGCTAGCGATTTTTTTATTTAAAATAAAGTTAAAGAATTTATGATAGTTCGTTTTTTAACCATAATTGCTGTTATAGCGGTATTTACCTTCAAATCAATTTTTGGGGTATCACAAGATCCTTGGCGCAATAAAACGCTTACTTTAGAGAGCAACACCCCTTGTCAAAGCTATCTCTTTGATGGCGGGCCGAAAGAATTTTCTCCTATGTTCTTAAGTTTATTTGCGGAAAAGCCTATTTGGGTAGTTATTTACGATGGCGACCGCTTTATTCGTGAAAATATACATGCTAGGCGTAGGTTGGTATTTAATTTTATTACGCAAACTAATTTTACTATAGAAATATGTCGTAATAATTTCTTAGCCATCAAAAAATTACAGGCTCAGCAAATGGAGCTAAGGTCAGGTAAAAAAATTGATCCTGCAGAAATTTTACCAGAAATTGACCCCACCGAAACAGAAAAAATTAAAATTCTGTTGTCCACCAATTAATTTAGTTGGCTGATTAGTCGCATTTATTATTTATCGTTTATTGTTAGGCCATTCATTATTAAAAGGATTTTCTGCCTTTTAAATATATCAATAAAGCCTTTTGTGCTTCTAATCGGTTTTCTGCTTGGTCAAAAATAATTGACCTTTTATCATCCTCTACTAAAGCCTCTGATATTTCATAGCCCAGATGAATTGGCATGTCGTGCATTACTTTTGCCGAAGAATTTTTTAGAGTTTGATGGTTTAATTGATAGGGCTCCATAAGTGAAACACGATTTTTCTTTTGCTTAGCAAAAGCTGGATCATTAAAAAATTCCATGTCCATCCAAGTATCAGTATAAACATAATCAGCCTTAGCTACTGCTTCTTGCAAATCTAATGTTTCATGGAGCAATCCTTGCTTAATAAGTTTCTGATAAGATTCTTCATCGGTTATGCTAGCGTCTTTTATGGGGCAAACTAGAGTCAAATTAACCTTAAACGCCCCACAAATAGAGACTAACGAATTAACTACATTGTTATAAACCCCCACATAAGTTAAATTTACTCCCTCTAAATAACCACAATCTAGCTTGATGGTAAGTAAATCTGTCAAAGCTTGACACGGGTGATAAAGGTTGCAACACCCATTTATCACAGGCACTTCACTGGCTGAGGCCATTTCTAAAAGATCTTTATTGTCTTTGAATCTAGTCACAATAAAAGCCACATTGCGGCAGATATATTTAGTTTCTAACCTAATAGAGCTCAACATAAAATTAGATGTCAACCAATCCATATAAATGCTATGCCCCCCCATTTCTGCCATGCAGGCTTCAAAAGATATTCTGGTTCTAGTTGATGTTTTTTGAAAAATCATCGCCAAGCTGTTGCCGTTCATCAGACCTTGATAATCCCAACGACATTTCTTGACTTTAACCGCCAACTCCATGAGATTTATGATTTCTTGTTTCTCCCAAAACTTCCAATCGATTAAATGTTTGGTCATAGTGTTTTTTAAAATTGAAATCTTGTGGTCTAATTGATAGTTTAATTAACTAAAGACTCAGCCTGCTGATATAAACTAGCAAAATTTTTCATAAAGACAACCAAATAACTATCGTCTAAAGTAATAATAAATGAAATTATCTCCCCAGTTTGTTTTTTTAAATAATTAGCGGCTATTGGTAACAGATTAAATGTCTAAATCTTAAGGTGAGCAAAAAAATACCTAAAAACACCCCTAATCACGTAGCCATCATTATGGATGGAAATGGCCGTTGGGCTAGTTTGCGCCAACAATCTCGCACTTTTGGGCACAGAAGAGCGGAAAAAGCGATTCGTAATAGTGTTAATTATTGTTTGGCTAATGGGGTTTTAGCTCTTACTCTCTACGCCTTTTCTACTGAAAATTGGCAAAGATCTAAAAGAGAAGTAGCTTTTATTATGACTCTTTTATTGGATTTTTTAAAAAAAAGTCGTCAGCTTTTAATGGAAAATCAAATCAAACTCGCCTGGATTGGGAGAAGGGATAAAATACCTAAAGAGGTTAGAGCTTTGTTTGAGGAAATTATTGAACAAACCAAACATCATCAAAATATGACCTTATGTTTAGCTGTTGATTATGGATCTAAGGGTGAGATTATGAGTGCTATCAAAAAGATTACCTCGTTGGTTAAAAGTGGGGATATGCAGCCTGCTGAGGTATCAGAAAATCTATTAGAATCTATGTTAGACACAAAAGACTTGCCTCCTTTAGATTTACTAGTACGCACTTCGGGTGAGTTTAGACTTTCTAATTTTCTTTTATGGCAAGCGGCCTACGCAGAGCTTTATTTTTGCGACACCCTTTGGCCTGATTTTGATGAAAAGGAGTTAGCCAAGGCTTTTGCATCTTACTCCGCAAGATCTAGGAGATGGGGAAAGATTATGAACTTTATATAGTTGGTTATGTATAAATTTATGTATAAATTATGGAATAAGCTTTTAGAACATGAAATTGTTACGCGAATTATTTTTGGTATTTTACTAATAATAATTTTTGGCGGGGCAATGACTTTTCGTTATCCTTCTTTGGTGCATTTTTTAATTTTAGCGGGGGCGATAGGGCTTAATTTTGAATACTATGCTTTGTTAGCAAAGAGAAAAATATTTTTATGGCGTTCTATGTTGGGGGTGCCAATTTTAATTTTAATAAGTTTACCTTATCTTGGGCTAGCACTTCACCGAACGTTACTTGTGGTCGCTGGGTTATTACTTATTTTGCTTGTTTTATTTTTAATTGGTCAATTTTTTTTAAAAGATTTATTGGCTAAAGTAGAATTTTATTTATTACATTTTGTGTGGATTGTCTTACCTACATTATTCTTTTTCTTGTTAACTCATATTGAGAATGGAAAAATTTATTTGTCTTTCCTGGCTTTGATAGTGGCGAGTAATGATATTTTTGCATATTTTGTGGGCAAAACTTGGGGAAGGCACAAGCTAGCAGTAAAAATAAGCCCCAAAAAGACTATCGAAGGCTCATTAGCAGGTTTAATTGGGGGAGGGGGTTTGGGTTTTTTGATTAATTATTTTTTCCCTGTGTTTGGCTCATATGAGGTATTATTTATTTCAGGATTAATTATAATAAGTGCTCAAATTGGAGATCTATTAGCCTCTCATTTTAAAAGGCTATCTAAGGCCAAGGATTCTGGCTCAATTATCCCAGGCCATGGCGGTATTTTAGATCGGTTAGATGGATTTTTGCCAGCTATCTGGGTTTTATTTGGCTACCTTTATCTAGTTAAGGGTGTATATTATTTATTATGAAGCCCCCCATTAAAATAGCCATTTTAGGTGCTACTGGCTCAGTTGGCAGTAGTTTGATTAAAATAATAGATCAAAACCCTAATCTGATAGATGTACAATCGCTAAGTGCCAATAAAAACCTTGATTTACTAGCTAGTTTAGCCAACAGGTTAAAGCCTAAAAAATTATGCGTCGCTGCTGGAATGGCTGAGCGGTTATTGGCTAAGTTAACTGATAAAACGATTATTATTTATGAAGGCGAGCCGGGTTTGGTAGAGCTAGCCAATGATAAGCAAGTTGATTTGCTTTTTTTATTGGTAGCAGGAGTGCATGGGATTAAGGCTTTATTTGCTGCCTTAAAGCGTGGAATAAGAGTTGGTTTATCTAATAAGGAGTCTGTTATACTGGGGGGAAAATTGATTAATCAATTATTAGCCACTTATAGGGGTCAAATAATACCCATTGATAGTGAGCATAACGCTTTATATCAGTGTTTATCTGCTCGGCGATTAAGTGATGTTAATCGATTAATATTAACCGCCTCGGGAGGTCCTTTTTTAAATTATCCTAGGAATAGCTTCCCTAAAATCACCCCCCGGCAAGCGTTAAAGCACCCTATGTGGGAAATGGGCAGCAAGATATCGATAGATTCAGCCACTATGATGAATAAGTGTTTAGAAATTATAGAGGCTCATTATCTTTTCAAGTTTCCTGTGGCTCAAATTTCAGCTATCGTGCATCCACAATCTGTCGTACATGGTATAGTAGAATTTAAAGAAGGCAGTAGTTTAGCTTTAATGGGTCAACCAGATATGCGGCTTCCTTTGTCTCACTGCTTGGGGATCGGGGGGGATGATATTAATTCGGGGGTGCCTTTTATGGATTTAACCAAACTTGGCCGGTTAGAATTTTTTGAGATAGACACAAAAAAATTTCCCACTATAAACTTAGCCTATGAGGTTTTAACTTTAGGTGAAGGTGCACCTGCTTATTTAAATGGAGTTAATCAAGAGCTAGTAGAAGAATTTTTACAAGATAAAATATCCTTTACTGATATATTTAAGATTTTACAAATCTCGGTAGAAAGAGTAAAATATTTTTTCCATAATTTGAGCAAGGCTCCGCAATTTTTAGTCAATCAACAAACGTTAGATGACGCCTTAGCTGCCAATTTTTATGGTCAGGAGTTTGTTAGTAAACTATTTAAATCAAAAAAAACTATTTTTTAATAATAAATAATAATAATCCACAATTTAATGATGATAACTTGGTTAATGCCGATTTTAGCGATTGGAGGTTTAATTTTTGTTCACGAACTAGGACATTTTTGGGCGGCTCGGTTAATGGGAGTGAGAGTTGATGAATTTTCAGTTGGTTTTCCTCCTCGTATATTTAGCAAGAAGATAGGGCATACTAGATATTCGTTAGGAATTATTTTCTTAGGGGGTTTTGTTAAATTGCGTGGGCAAAACTTAGATGATGAAGACCCCACTAAAGCAGATAATTACGCCGCTAAATCTAAGTTAGCTCGGTTGTTCATAATTGCTGCTGGGCCAGCTATTAACCTGGCACTTGCTTTTATCTTAATGCCGATAGCTTATAAAATTGGTTTTCCAGAACCCACTTATCTTAGTAACCCACCAATAATTGAAGAGGTGCTGGTAGGCAGCTTAGCAGAGCAGGCAGGCTTTAAGAGTGGTGAGCAAATTATTAGCGTTAATGATGAGTTTGTGGGCTCTTGGCGTGAATTTTCTGATGAGATTGCTAAAGCAAAGGATAGCCCGATTAATGTTAAGTTATCATCTATTTCTAGTGCGGGAAGTTTTGTGCGAGAAATTGAATTTAGCCCAAGCCCTAGAAGCACAGTTGATGGGTTTGGGCTTTCTCCTCTTGTTTTACCTGTGATTGGGCAAATGATTAGTGGGTGGCCGGCTAAACAGGTGGGCTTTATGATTGGCGATAAGATATTGAAAATAGATGAAATTGATGTCGCCACCCTTGCCCAGCTATCTAAGGAGATACAAAAAAAACAAGGCTCGCTAGCTAATTACACGCTTGAACGCTCTGTAGACGGTTCTTTTTCGATAATTAACATTAAGGCAGCGGCTAAATTAGATGAAAAGGCGATGGTTTGGCGATTGGGATTTTTTACTCCTAACACAAAAGTTACCTATTCTTGGTCTGAAAGTATTAATTTAGGGGTTGCTCGGGTAATCAATTTAGGTCGTGCTCTATTAACCTTTTTTAATAAGCTATTTCATAATCAAGTTTCTAAAAATGAAGTGGGGGGGCCGATTATGATAGTTAAGGCGATGGGGGAGGCGGCGGAAAAAGGATTTTCTTATTTCATAATTTTAACTGCTTTTATTAGTTTTCAATTAGGAATTTTTAATCTTTTACCTTTACCAGTGCTAGATGGAGGGCATATCGCCTTTTTAGGCTATGAGTTAGTGGCAGGCAAGCAGCCATCAGTTAAGTTTAGATATGGGATACAATTAGTTAGTGTTGTCTTGCTGCTTGGTCTGATGCTATTTATCACTATTCAAGATATATTAAATTTTTAGTGTCTAGCAAAATAAGGCTAGATAAAAGACTATTATCGCTTGGTCTTGCCCCTGATTTAACAAGGGCAAGGGCATATATTTGGAGTGGTTTAGTTAGGATAAAGGGGCAAATTAATGACAAGGTGGGGGCGTTAGTTGATGAATCGGTGGATATTGATTTGCAAATTAAACGATTTGTTACCCGTGGGGGGCTAAAGCTAGAAGAGGCCTTGCTGGTTAATGACATTGATCTTAAGGGTAAAGTGGTTTTAGATGTTGGGGTTGGTCATGGGGGGTTTAGCGATTGTATGCTCCAAAGGGGGGCAAAAAAGATTTATGCGGTTGATGTGGGTCCGGCTTTTTTGGTTGCTAGTTTACAAAAAGAATCAAAGGTAGTATATTACCCTAAGACTAATTTTCGATATGCAACTAAAAAACAAATTCCGGAAGAAGTAGATTTTTTTTGTGTGGACGTTAGTTTTATTTCCGTAAAGAAAATTTTACCGGTGGCAGTTTCTTTTTTAAAAAAAGGTGGTGGGGCAGTAGTTTTGGTTAAACCTCAATTTGAGGCTGCTAAAAATTTGGTTGGTAGCGGTGGTGTTATTAGATCTGATCGAATACAGCAAGAGATTATTTTTGATATATCCGAAAGCGCAAAAGAATATGGTCTTGTTGCGGTTAATGTTATTGCCGCTAGCCTATGTGGAAAAAAGAAACATAATCAAGAGTTTTTGATTTATTTTAAGAAAGAGGGCTAATTTTATCATATAAAGTAATTTATAATATTAACTTAAATTTGAGATAAGCGTTGTTTTATATTTCCGATAAATCTATATCTTCGCTAGCTGAATACAGGGTTGCTCGCACCACATTGCTTGATCTTATTTACCGAGTTGAGGCATTTGTGGGTAGCCATCCTGAGCTTTCGCGGTTAATTATCAAGGCAAAAGATGAATTTTCTGCTTTGGCGGGTAAATTACACACTGATGGTGATGATTATAATAACCGCATTAAATCATTTTTAAATTGGTTTTTATTTGATTGGAAGATTTCTTCTTCCTCACAAAAAACGCCTTTTGAGGTGTTCATGAAAGAGGCTAAGCTTGATTCAGAAACTAAGCAATATTGTGTTAATTTGGTAAATCATCAATATTCTTTGTTTTTGATGGATAAAAAATTTAAGAGTGGGGTTAGGTTAAAAAATCTTTATAATAAAAAAAAGTTGTTGCTTGCTGATTTAGATGGGTTTGAGGGGATAGAATCTGGTGATTGGATAGAGACTAGAATTTTTACTGTTAATGGGTGCAATCTTTTAGGTAATTATATGATTATACATCCTGCGTTAGCCTATAAAACTTTGCATAAGAGAATAAAAAAATCAGCTTTGCCGGTCGATGCGTGGCAGGAGCTTATTTTAAAGTTGCATAATTGCCATGCTAAATGGCGTAGTTATAAAAAGATTGATGTTAGTTTTATTTATAAATTTTAGTTCTTTTTCTTAAAGATTTGCTTTCTTTCAAATTATCCAAATTTTTTGCAGATTACAAATTCACTCCTAGTGATTTATCATTAAATAAAGATGAATTAGTAGTAGATGTTTTACAGAACCTTCCTCAACAAACAAATAAATTATTTGTTGAACTTAGCGAAAAAAATTTAAGCGGCTCATCTTTACTTGATGATGTGTTTGTTGATGCTGAGGGTGGGATATATTGCAAAAAATCGATCAAGTTAGTTAAGCCCTATGTGTCTGCTCGTTACCGGATATATATTGCTGCGGGGGTTTTAGTTGAGCCTTGTGCTTTTATTAAGGGAAATAGTGTTATTTTGTCTGAGGCAAAGATTCGCCATAGTTGTTATATTAGGGGTAATAGTATTATTGGCCCTGGAGCGGTGGTGGGGCATTGTAGTGAGATAAAAAGTTCTATTTTATTTCCTTATTCGTCGGTAGGGCATTTTAATTATGTGGGTGATAGTTTGGTGGGATCCTATGTAAATTTAGGGGCGGGGGCTAAGTTGGCGAATTTAGAATTTCGTTGTTTGGGAGATAAAAAGAAGAATTTTTTACCTAAAATTAAATTTAATACAGGTAAAGAAAATCTAGCCAGCGATCTTAGTAAGTGTGGATCTATAATCGGCGATGGTTCTGAGATAGGGTGTAACGCGGTTTTGGCACCTGGTTGTTTTTTAGGAAAAAATTGTGTGGTGTGGCCTACTGTTTTTTTAAAAAAGGGGGTTTACCCGCCAAAATTTAAGGCTAAGTTGGTTTAGATATTATAATCTAGGTGTTATAATAATAATAATAATACAGTAAGGATAAAATTATTCCTATATGTTTTAGATGGAAGAACAAAAAAAAGGCACTTCTTTTATTCCCGGCGGGCAAATTTTAACTAATTTAGAAGATTATTCTTTGCAGGTTCGCAGTGAAGTGGACGCTTACGCTAAAAAGGTTCGCAGCGAGGCTGATCAGCTTAAAAAATCAACTAAAGAAGACATAGAGAGCTCCTTAAAAAAAAGATTATTGGCCGATGATGAGGCCGCTGAATTGCTAGGCAGAGCAAAAGAAGAGGCTGAGGAGTTACTTAGAAAATCACAAACCCAAGGATTCGAAAAGGGATATCGAGATGGTGAAAAAAAGTTTCATCTTGAAATTGACCAACGAATGAGGGAAATATCTAATCTTTTAAGTGACATTCAAAACCACCGTGATTTTCTTTATTTGACTTATGAAAAAGATTTATTAAAGCTGTGCCTTATTATTTCTCAAAAACTAGTTGTTGCTGAGCTTAAAAGTAATCCTAAAATGTTGTTGGCTTCTTTGCAGCGAGCGGCTAAAAATATGGGTTCATCCAGTAAAGTTAGGGTTTTCCTTAATGATGCAGATTATGATTATATTTTAAAAAAATCTGCCGATTTGGCTGGTTGTTTTGATGATGGCCAAAGCATAACATTAAAAAAAGATCCTTCCATTAAAGCTGGTGATGCCAAACTAGAAGCAGATTTTAGCTCTATAGAGCTAAACTTAGAAAATCAATTTAAGCAAATAGAAAAATCTTTATTGACCAGATATGATTTGCGTCGTCAGGCGTATTTAACAGATAGCGTAAAAAAAGATGATTAGCGCTATGAATTTAGATTTTAAAATCTATCAACAAAATATTTCAGATTTAGACTTAAATAACCAAGAGGGAAGAATAAAGGAGGTCATTGGTAATTTAATTAAGGCTTATAATATAGATTTAGAGGTAGGAAGTTTATGTGAGATAATTGGGGCGGGGGAAAAGTCAAAAGGGGTGCTCGCTGAAGTTGTGGGCTTTAAAGGGGAAGATGTTTATATTATGCCTTTGGGCGAAGTGCGGGGGCTAGGGCCAAAAAGCCAAATTAGACGAATTGATACTACCGCCAACCTAACTTTGAGTGACGACGTTTTAGGCCGAGTGTTTGATGGCACTATGACTCCTCTAGATGGCAAGCCTGCGGTAGAAACTGGGGTTAAGCAAGCAGTTTATAATGTTTCACCTAATCCTATGGAGCGAAAGAGAATTTCTACTCCATTAGATGTGGGGGTAAAGGCGATTAATGGCTTGTTGACTATTGGCAAAGGTCAAAGGGTGGCCATATTATCTGGCTCTGGGGTGGGCAAATCAGTTTTACTAGGGATGATGGCTCGCTACACTAAGGCTGACGTAAATGTGATCGGCCTAATTGGGGAAAGGGGGCGAGAGATTAAGGAATTTATTGAACGAGACTTAGGGGAAGAGGGCTTAAAAAGATCGGTTGTTATTGCGGCTACTTCTGATCAATCACCTTTATTAAGAATTAGAGCCGCTTACAGTGCTACTGCTATTGCTGAATATTTTCGCGAACAAGGGCTTGATGTGTTGTTATTGGTAGATTCTCTTACTAGGTTTGCCATGGCACAAAGGGAGATAGGCTTATCTATCGGTGAGCCGCCTACTACAAAGGGTTATCCACCATCGGTGTTTACTCGCTTTCCTCAATTATTAGAGCGGGCAGGAAATTCTTCTTCCAAGGGAAGCATCACGGGATTTTACACGGTTTTAGTAGAAAGTGATGATATTAACGATCCTATTGGAGATACTGTGCGTTCGATAGTCGATGGACATATAATATTAGACCGCGGCATTGCGTCAAATGGTAGGTATCCGGCAATTGATATTTTAAATTCTAAAAGCCGGCTTATGAAAGATATAGTAGACAAAGATTATTATAAGTCTGCCTTAGCTTTCAATCAAACATTAGCTGTTTATCAAAATTCTGAGGATTTAATTAATATTGGAGCCTACGTAAAAGGAACTAACCCTAAGGTAGATTATGCATTAGGAAAAATTGATCAGATGTACGAATTTTTAAATCAGGATTTAGAAGAAAATAGCCCCTTACCTAAATCACAAGAGGCTATGAAAAAATTGGTTGCCGATTTTCCCTTTAAATAATAATATTATAATAATAATTAACCCTAGCTCAATAAAATAAAATGGTTGCTCGTCCTTTTCCTAAAGTATTATCGTTTTGGAAGATGCAAGCAACTAGCAATGATTATGTGTGCCTTAACGCTTTTGAGTTAGATCTTTCATGGCTTAAAGCCTTAGCCCCTAAGCTTTGTGAGCGGCGCCGTGGGGTTGGTGCTGATGGTTTTTTATTAGTTACCCACAGCAGTAAATCTGCTTTACGCATGATTATTTATAATGCCGATGGCTCAGAAGCAGAGATGTGCGGTAACGGCCTTAGGTGTGTCGCTAGGTTTGCTTATGAACAAAATTTAGTATCTTCACCCACTTTCTCGGTGGAAACAAAGGGGGGGGAGAGGATGGTAGAAGTATTGTTTAATAATTCACAAGAGATTGCTGATATCAAAATAGATATGGGTAAGCCAGATTTTGAATTGAACAACTTACCCGCTAAATTAGGAGCAGATAGCTGGTTGGAACGCTCTCTTGATTTTGCAGGTTTTAGTTTTAAGGTTAGCTTGTTATCTTTAGGTAATCCACACTTGGTGGTTTTTGTAGATAATTTGGCTAAGATAGATATAAATAGATTTGGCCCAATTATCGAAAATGATGCCAGATTTCCTAATAGAATTAACGTCTCTTTTGTTGAGGCCTTAGATAAGAACAATTTAAAACAAAGAACTTGGGAAAGAGGGGTTAAAGAAACCTATAGTTGCGGCACAGGAGCGGTGGCTAGTGTTGTTGTGGGCATATTAACTAATCGTTGCTCCGCCAAAACTTATGTGCATTTATTAGGTGGGCGGCTTAGTGTGCAGTGGGAAGATGAAAATGCTTCTGCTTTTTTAACTGGCGAGGCAATTAACGTTTTTAAGGGTTCTTATTTAATTGATTAATTTATTGGTTGTTTAACGTCAATAGATTAACGCTTAACTTTAAGTAAAAATTTAAAATTTCTTGCTAGATTTCTTTAATTATATTAGATTTAGCGTCAAACAGTGGCAAAGTATATTAGATAGACATAGCCTTAGCTAATCATGAAAATAGCCTCGATACGACAAAAAAAGTTAATCACCGCCATTAAAACTCCTTATCTAAAAAATGGTGAAATCGATGTAGAAGTTTTCGATAATTTGGTGGAGCGTCAAATAAAAAATGGAGTGGAGGGTATAGTTGTTGGTGGGACAACTGGTGAGGGACATTTATTATCTTGGGAAGATCATTTAATGTTAATTGCTCACGCCTCGCATAAATTTGGATCTAGATTAATGATTGTAGGCAACACGGGGAGCAATAACACTAAAGAAAGCTTTCAGGCAACTGCCCATGGGTTTAATGCTGGCATGCATGTCGCTCTATTGATTAATCCTTATTATGGAAAAACTTCTCTTGATGGCTTGCTGGTTCATTTCAAAGAATGTCTAAAGTTAGGCCCTGCCATAATTTATAATGTGCCTATGCGCACCGCACAAGATATTCCTAAAGAGGTAATAACAGAATTAGCTGATTGCTCTCCTAATTTAGTAGGGGTTAAGGAGTGTATGGGCACTGAGCGTATTTCTGAATATTATGCTAATGGTATTTTTTGTTGGGTTGGTGTTGATGAGCAAACCTTCAAGGCATATCATAAATGTCACGCTTTAGGAGTTATTTCGGTAGCTTCTAATATTGTGCCTGGCTTGATGAGAAAGTTATTAGATACTAAAGATGAAGTTTTTGAGCAGAGTTTACATCCTTTTTTTAGATGGTTAGGGATTGAGCCTAATCCTATTCCTTTAAATTCTATTTTAGCTGATTTACGGCTAACTAAGCCTGTATTTAGGTTGCCCTATTGCCCTTTATCTTATGAATTACGCAAAAAGGGGGTGGATTTGCTTAAAAAAATTGATCCTTCTTTTGCTAATGCTGAGATTTTGCTTGATGATAAATTTATTTCTACATAACTAGTAGCAGCATGTCGACAGCCGTTGTTGCTACTGCTTGTTTAGTAGGGATTGATGCTAGGGTTATCTCAGTTGAGGTGCACTTACAGCGGGGGTTGCCTAGGTTTGATATAGTCGGTTTGCCTGATAATACGATCAAGGAAAGCCGTATTAGGATTGTATCAGCAATTAAAAATACTCTTGGTGAATTTCCTCTTGGGCGAGTGATTGTTAATTTATCGCCAGCTAACCTCAATAAATCTGGGGCTGGGTTTGATTTGCCTATTGCCTTAGTCATTTTAGCGGCTACGGGCTCTTTTCCTATCGACATACTTAAAAATTATCTAGTGGTGGGAGAATTATCTTTACTGGGAGAATTACGATCGGTTGATGGCATTTTATCTATCGCCGATGAAATAAAAAACTCATCTTCATGGCAGGGCTTGGTGTGTGGGGTGAATAATGCTAAGGAGGCCTCTTTAGTTAAGGGGTTAAATATTTTTGGTGCTTCGGATTTGCTCTCATTAGTTAAACAAATGAAAGATAGCCCTACCTTGCCTTCATTGTCTTATAACGCTTGGGATAAAAAGCCTCCTTTAAAAAATGAGTTGGATTTCCTTGATGTAAAAGGGCAAGAAAAGGGCAAACGTGCTTTAGAAGTAGCGGCTACAGGCGATCATCACTTGCTTTATTTTGGCCCACCTGGTTCGGGCAAGACTATGTTAGCTAAGCGACTTAGTAGCATTTTGCCAGAAATTAGCACTAGGCAGGCTATTGAAGTAGCTAAAATTCATTCTGTCGCTGGTTTAACCACCAAGATGTTTGATAATTTAGGAAGCAGACCATTTCGCGAGCCTCACCACAATATATCAACTGCTGGCTTGATCGGCGGAGGGGGAAACCCTCGACCGGGAGAAATTTCTTTGGCACACCATGGTATTTTATTTTTAGATGAATTTGCTGAATTTTCTCGCTCTGCTTTAGATTCTCTTCGGCAACCATTAGAGAGCGGGTATGTTATTATTTCTAGAGCTAAGATGAATGTACGGTTTCCTTGTCGTTTTCAGTTGATCGCTGCTATGAATCCTTGTCCTTGCGGATATTATGGGCTTAAAAAACCACGTTGTCGGTGCCGGCCGGCTCAAATTCAAAAATATTTGGCTAAGCTGTCTGGCCCTATTATTGATCGAATTGATTTACAAGTTGAAATTCCTAATTTAAGTTATGAACAGATGAATGAAACTAAAGTTGGTCATAGCAGTGCTTTTATTAAACAACGAGTTAAGAAGGCTATTATTCGTCAACAAAACAGATTCAACAGTCTTGATCGGCGAAATGCTAGCATGTCTCACCGAGAATTAGAAAAGTTTGTACCTTTAGGTGTCGCAGAAAAAAAATTCTTTGCTCAAGCGATGCATAAATGGAATTTTTCTAATCGATCACACGATAAAATTTTGAAAATCGCCAGAACTACTGCCGATCTAGCTCAAAGAGATTCTGTTGGTATTGTTGATATAGCTGAGGCATTAAATTACCGTTTATTTGATAAAAAATTAGATATTTTTGAAAATTCTTATTAAAATTTGTCATTCTATTATTAGCTAGCTGGGTATATGCTGATTATATTTGTTACGCTTTTTGGCCTAAAATAAATTTATTATAATAGTTTTTTGCGTTGATAAAATGGAAATTATTCTAACTCCTTATAATTTGGTAAACCATGTTAAAATTAGTGAAAAAGATTATCAACGATTGCTATCAATCAAGGATGATGGCTGGTCTAATTGCAAAACAAGTTTAGAATGGTTTGTTAAATTGCATTATCTACGAAGCGGATTTAATGATAAAAGAATTAATTTAGCCGATTTTCGTGTTCGTGAAGATAAATTAGTCCTTTCTTGGCTAAAAAAACAATTTTAAGCCGATATTATATTTAGTTAATGTTAAATTTATCAAAATTTTTAGTGGTAGACTATTCATTAGATGCTATGTCGGTAGCGGTTTTTGATGGAGGTTCTTGCTTGCTGGCGGATAAAGCCCCTTCTCAACAAGGAAAAGGGATATCTTTATTAAAGTTAATTGATCAACTTTTAAGGCGAGCGAATGTTGATAAAAATAGCTTAAAATATATTATAACCACCATAGGACCAGGCTCGTTCACTGCTATTAGGGTTTCATTGACTAGTGTTTACGCTTTAAGTCAAGGACTGGGCATAAAAATAGGTGGAGTTAATTCTTTGTTAGCGCTCGCTCTAGCACAAGAAAAGACAAATTCACGAATTGTTCCTGTAGTAAAGGCTTATCAAAATGAGTTTTATGGGGCAGGATTTATTATAAATGATTATTTACCTTCAGAGGTTTTTCCACCGATTGCCTGCTCAGCTAAAGAATTAAGTGAAAAATTATTGCCTGGTGATATTTTATGCGATGAGCACAAAAGCTTACATGAATTTATCGACTATAACGATTATAAACTGGGGAAATTATTTGATGATATTAATTTAGCACAAACTTTAGGCACTTATGCTATTAATAGTAATGAGTTGGCTTTATCTTTTATACGGCCAGCGCCTTTATATTTAAAAATTCCTTTTGCTCAAGCTAATTTTTCTAAAATAAATAAACTTAAAAAACAAAAATGGACTTGCCTGAACAATTAGATCAATTATTTATCGACTGCGAAAAAAAAATGTCTCGCTCCGTAGATTCGCTAGAAAAAGAATTTACTAAAATCAGATCAGGTAGCGCCAACATTAGTATTTTAGATAGCATTAGAGTTGATTACTATAACAACTTAACACCGCTTAATCAGCTGGCTAATATTGCCGTTGCTGATCCTCAGCTAATAACTATCACCCCTTGGGAAAAAAATATGCTCTCTGAAATAGAAAAAGCTATTTTAAAAGCTAATATCGGGCTTACCCCACAAAATGACGGAAATATAGTTAGAGTTCCCATTAAACCTTTAAGCGAAGAAAGACGAAAAGAATTAGTTAAAATGACCGGCAAAACATCTGAACAATATAAAAATTCTATCAGAAATCTACGTCGAGAAACTAACTCCATCATCAAGGATCATGAAAAGCAAAAAACCTTCAGTGAAGATTTGTTATCCGATGCCTCAGAAAAGGTGCAAAAACTAACTGATCAGTATATTAAAACCATCGATAAACTCACCACACAAAAAGAAACCGAGCTTATGGAAATTTAATAAATAGGTGAACTAAGTTAAATTAAGCCGCTGCGTTCCTTGATAGCTATCTAAACCTAAAATAGGATTAAAATGTACACTTTTTCCTTTAAACAGGCCCCTGCTAGATGAAATAGTCGATTGTTGCTCATGGTTAACCATCTTTCCACGGCTATGATAGGTGGTGGGAGCTTGCGGCTCATCCTTTAAGATGGCAATTAGCGGTTTACTTTTCAAAAAAGTAAATAACTCTTCTCTTGTTTCAGTGGCAGATAATTTATGAGAAAACACTTTTTTTAAATCTGAGGAAAGGCTTAAATTAGCCTGTTTAAACTCAGTCGTTTTTTCAATTAATTTAACTTCCTGCTCAGAAAGGTCATTAATTCTTTTTGCTAGATGATTTATAATATCAGTTATTATTTTTTGATTTAGCATATTATTTTTTATGCCCACTTCAAGTTTAGCGATCATTACTAAATAGCGATTAATTGCCGTTAGCTTGGGTGAATTAGCTTTTATAAAATGATTTCTTGAGTGCTCTAAATCAGTTCCAGGCTGATTTTTATGCTCTAGCTCATCAGAATAATTAGATTGGCCTGCTATTTTATCAGGCAAACTGCTGATGCTATTACTAATATAATTAACCATTTTTAATCCCTTAACTTTTTTGTGTATTCCTTCACTTAAACTAGTTATCTTTTCAATTGCCTTTATTTGATGCATTAATTAAGCCAAATATTAGTCCACCTAGCTTGCCTTAAATTAATACTTGTTTTGTGTAGAATTATTTAAAAAATTTATTTTTTTATTGACAAAATATCTATAGGTTAGTTAAATAGACCTTTTTTAGTGCTATTTATAAATTAACCTTGAGGTTATTATGCGTAAATTTTGGTTATTACTATTTTTTTTGATTTTAAGCCTGCCTAGCATTAGCAATGGGGTAGGGGAAGTAGTTGTGTATTCTGCTAGGCAAGAACATCTAATAAAGCCCATTTTAGATGAATTCACCAAAGAAACAGGAATAAAAATCAAGCTTCATACCGATAAATCAGGTCCCTTACTTGCCAGATTAATCGCAGAAAAACCAAATAATATCGCAGATCTGCTAATCACTACCGATGCTGGGAATTTATGGTTAGCCGATAAAAATGATCTACTAATGGCAGTAGATTCTACCATTTTAAATAATAATATCCCAACTCACCTTCGCTCGCCTAGACAAACTTGGTTTGGTTTATCGGTAAGAGTAAGAACCATATTTTATAATAAAGATTTGGTAAAAGCTGGCGAACTTTCTACTTATCAAGATTTAGCGTCCAGCAAATGGAAAGGGAAACTTTGTTTAAGAACCAGCAAGAGTATTTATAATAAATCCTTAGTCGCCATGATGATTGCCGATTATGGATATAAAAATGCTAAGCAGGTGGTGACTGGTTGGGTAAATAATTTAGCAACTAAAGTTTTTTCTAGTGACACTAGCTTATTAAAAGCCATTGACGCAGGGCAATGCCATGTAGGTTTAGCGAATAGTTATTACTTGGGCAGATTATTAGCGAAGCAACCTAATTTTAAAGCTACTATTTTTTGGGCAAACCAGCAGGACAATGGGGCGCACGTGAATATTTCAGGAGCGGGAATCATCAAAAATGGCAAGAATGCGAAGGAGGCGAAAATACTTTTAGAATTTTTATCTTTACCCAAGGCACAAAAGATTTTTGCTGATTTAGATTTTGAATATCCGGCAAATCCTAAGGTCAAGGAGGCTTCGCTTATAAAAAATTGGGGCGAATTTAAGGCTAATTTAATTAATGTATCTAAGGCGGGTGAATTGCAAGTTTCTGCCTCTATCTTGATGGATCGAGTAAAATATCATTAGGCTCTTTATTTAGATGAACTTTTCTAAATTAAAATTTGCTTGGTGGATAGTTCCTATTTCTAGTTTAATAATAGTCGCTTTTTTTCAAATAGGGAGTTCATTTCTTGAGATAGATTTTGATATATGGCAGCATTTAATAAAATATGTGCTGCCTCTTGCCGTATGGAACACTATAGGAACTCTATTTTTAGCTTGTGTTGGGGTGATAGTAATTGGGGTTTCTTCGGCGTGGTTGGTATCAAATTATCAATTTTGGGGTCGTTCTTTTTTTAGCTGGGCGATGATTATGCCTATGGCCATTCCCCCTTATATAATGGCGATAGTCTATATAGATGCTTTTGATTATAGCGGTTTTTTACAAAATTTTTTACGTAATTTTCTTCAAACAGGCCATTCGTTTTGGCATATTAGGTCTTGGTGGGGTCTTACCCTGGTTTTAAGTTTATCATTTTATCCATATATTTATTTATTTTGCCGGAGCGCTTTTTTAACTCAGGGGCAAGAATTAACCAATGTAGCTCGTAGTTTGGGGGTTAGTAGGTGGAGATTATTTTTAAAATTAACTTTGCCTATGTCCAAACCGTGGATACTAGCGGGTTTATATTTAATGGCGGTAGAAACTTTATCTGATTTTGGCACCTTTAGCGTATTTGGGATAGATAATCTGACCACAACTATCTATAAGGCTTGGTTTGGTTTGTTTAATCATCAATTGGCGTTACAGATTTCTAGTTTATTATTATTTATTATTTTAATTTTTTGGCAATTATCTAAGCTAATTGGCCGGCGGCGTCATTTCACGAACAAGGACCCACGACATAGTTTTTATCCATTAACTAGGCATCAATCTTGGTTGGCGATTGGCTGGCTTTCTTTAATTTTTGGAATTAGTTTTTTATTTCCTGTGGTTAGGCTCATTATTTGGGTTTGGCAAGATTTCAGCACAAGCTTTAATTGGCGATATTTAGATTTTGCATATAATAGTTTAACTATTTCGTTAATTACAGCTTCAATAACGGTTTTTTTAGGGTTAATTTTAACTTTAGCTCGCCACTACCGGGGAAGCCTGTTAACTAGATGGTGGATTCAAGTTTCTATTTTAGGTTACGCCACTCCATCAGTGGTTTTAGCGGTTGCTCTTTACGTTCCTTTTATAAAATTCGATTTTTGGCTATCTAATTTATTTGGGGAAACTAAGATTCTAGGTGGAACTCTATTGGCATTAGTTTTTATTTTATGCCAAAGATTTTTAAGCCCCGCTTATCAAAATACTACTTCAATGATAAAAAGAATTTCTGCCAATCAAGGCTTATCGGCCACCACCTTTGGGGCTAGTAAAATTAGAATTTTAATAAAAATATATTTACCCGCGTTAAGAAATGGCTTGCTAACAGGTTTTTTATTAGTTTTTATGGATGTTATGAAAGAGCTTCCCATCACGCTTATTACCCGCCCTTTTGGGTGGGACACTTTGGCGGTGCGGGTTTTTGAGATGACATCATCTGATATGTTTGAGCGAGCGGCTTTTCCTAGTTTATGCATTGTGTTGATTAGTTCTTTAGTAATTATCGTGATTAACAAATCTATTGAGTCCAATCAATATGGGTAATCAAGGGTCGCCCCAAAAATCACCGGCGTTAATAGTGTCTGGGCTTAATTTCACTTATCGCCGACAGTTAAATCCTTTATTTAAAGATTTAGATTTAACCATTGAATCGGGGGAAATTGGTTGCCTTATTGGCCACTCAGGTTGTGGTAAAACCACTTTGTTAAGGGCGATTGTAGGAATTATTCCCATCACAAGTGGTACCATTAAATTAGGTGGTAAAGTGGTTAGCTCAGTTAAGGAGCATGTTCCTATTGAAAAGAGAAATATTGGCATGTTTTTCCAGGATTATGCGTTATTTCCTCATTTAACAGTCGCGGAAAACATCAGTTTTGGTCTTTTTCGTTGGAAAAAATCCTTACGTCAAGCAAGAGTCAAATTTTTAACCAAGTTATTGGCGATAGATAACATTTGCTCTCAATTCCCTCACGAAATTTCAGGTGGTCAAAAACAAAGAGTGGCTTTAGCCAGAGGCTTGGCTCCTGAACCACAACTTTTGCTTTTAGATGAGCCATTTTCTAATTTAGATTCTGAGTTAAGAGAATTTTTAGTATTTGAAATAAGAGAAGTTTTAAAAAAAACTCGCACCACCGCGTTGGTGGTAACCCACGATCAACAAGAGGCTTTTTCGCTAGGAGATAAAATGGGGGTGTTTTTAAATGGCTCTATTGCTCAGTGGGGTGGGTTGCAAGATTTATATCACCGCCCAGTTAATAGATTTGTCGCTAATTTTGTGGGTGATGGAGCCATTTTACCAGGTCGCTTAATTTTAGATAAATTAGTAAAAACTGAACTAGGTAAAATATACCTAAAAGAAAAATTAGAGTCTTGCCCCAGCTCATTAGTTGAGGTGCTAGTTCGCCCTGAAGATTTATGTTACGATGAAAAAAGCCCTCTCATGGCACTACTAGTGTTTAAATCTTTTCGCGGTAGTTATTATATTTATCATTTAAAGTTAGCCTCTGGATATAGGGTTTATATGTTTATATCTTCTCGACACAAGCATCAGATTGGTCAATCTGTCAGGATAAGGCTAAAGAGTCAGTTTTTGACTGCCTTTCCCTTGAAGGAATTAGAATGATTTTGCTGCTTTTTTCTAAGTTAACAGGTTTTGAATTGTATAGATATTTTAGTTCCTTTTTGTAATATATCATCAATTAATATTATTCCCTTATGAGAATTAATTATCTGGTTAACAATAGATAGCCCTAAACCTGTTCCTTTTGGTTTTGTCGTGAAAAAGGGATCAAATATTTTCTTTTTTATTTCATCGCTCATTCCCTCGCCTTCATCAACAATTGTTATGGTAGCTATTTGCAGAGGATTTTTTTTAGAATCGAATAGGGCAATTTTCTCGGGCGATATTTCCTGGCTAATATCTAATGAAATCATAATAACGCCTCCATCTAACATAGATTGAACGGCGTTCATATAAATATTTTGTAAGGCTTGCTTGATAAGCTCAAAATCACCTTCAATTATAGCTTTTTGGGAAGTAATATTAGCCCTTAATATAGTATTTCTCTGTTTAGCGTGAGGGGCGTAAAAGCTAGTAAATTCTTGAACTAATTTTGCTAAATCAACTTTTGATCTAGTGATTGGTCGTGGTTTTGTATATTCTAAAATATTGGAAATAATATGATTCATGCTGCGCATAGCAGATTGAATATGAATTATGGTTTCCAAGTGAGCGGGATCATTTTCTAAATCTTGCTTTAGCATTGAAACAAACAATTCCATCCCTCCTAAAGGATTTCTAATTTCATGAGCCACGCTAGCGGCTATTTGCCCCATAGCGATAAGTCTATTTTTTCGTTCGGCAGTTTCTTCAAGATTTTTCACCAAGGTAACATCATTAAAATTAACTATTATGCCTAAGTTTTCTTGAGTTTCGGTTGATATCATCAAGGTGGTGGTGGTGGATAGATATACTTCAGCCCCGCCTGGTTTTAGATGACGAAAATTTTTGCTATAGTTGTTTGCCACTTGGGACAAGCCTTGTTTATCTAGTTTGGGAGGTAATACGCTTTGTTGGAAGATGTCATTTAAATTCTTTTTTTCTGACTTTTTTATCGCCAAGCCTGTGATCTGGTTGGTGGCCTTATTAACGCTAATCACCTTGCCCATTAAATCGGTAACTACTAGCCCACTGCTTAAACTTTCTAAGATATTAGTCATTTGCTCATTTTTCTGGCTGAGCTCGATTCTAAGATCTTTTATTTGATTTTCTAGTTTATTTTGAAAATTGCTAAAGTCTTGGAGGGTCTTATTGAATTTTTTAAATAGCTCGCTGATCAGCTCTTTTTTCTCTAAACTATGCTCGTCTGTCGGTGTTGGCATATTCGCTAATTGAATTTTTTAAATAGCTCGCTAATAAGCTCTTTTTTTCTCTAAACTATGCTCGCTAGTGGTTACCCCTTATTTTTCTAAGAAATAGATCAAGAGCGGTTAATCCCCCCTCATCTAAAACTTCAATTAGCTTAGAGCCGATAACCACAATATCCGCCTTGCCTATCAAAAAATCAACATCTTCTGCTTGGGATATTCCAAAACCAACCGCTAATGGTTTTTTAGCTATTTTTCGGTAAATGGTCAATCTTTCAATCAATTCCTGATTAAAATTGGTTTTTCCACCAGTTATTCCTTTTCTAGCAACTGCGTAAATCATACCCTTAGAATAGTTAGCTAGCGTTTTGAGTCTTGCTAGAGAGTGGGTTGGGGCGTAAATAAAAATTGGGCTTATTTTGTGCTTAGCACACTCTGCAAGATAAACATCTGCTTCTTCTGGCGGCAAATCAGGAACTATCCAACCCTTTATACCTGCCTTTTCAGATTGGCTAATAATGTTAGCAATACCTCGCATAAACAAAATATTTACGTAAGACATAAATATAAATGCTTTTTTAGGATGTCTCGTGGTCACCTTTTGGGCAAAATCTAGACAATCTTGTATTTTCGTGCCCCTCGCTAAAGATAGCTGGTTCGCTTTGGCAATGACTGGCCCATCGGCAATGGGCTCTGAGAAGGGTATTTGCATTTCTATTATATCTGCTCCAGCCTTAACCATCACATCAACTTGCTCATGATTAGTCTTAAAATCAGGATAACCTAAGACAAGATGAGCCATTATTAAGATTGGCTTGGCTTGTCTTTCTTTTTTTATATAACTAGATAGAAAATCACTATTTATCATATTTTGCTTTCTATTTGGTTGGCGGCTTTTTGTTTAATAAATGTTTGCCACTTTTTATCAAAAAAGAGGTCTCCAAAATTAAATATATCTTTATCTCCTCTCCCAGAAAGATTTACTAAAATTATATCTTTCTTATCCATTTTTGGGGCTTCTTTAAATGCCTGAGCTAGAGCGTGAGCCGATTCTAAGGCAGGAATGATACCTTCTTTTCTCATAGTAAGTTTAGCAGCAATAAGAGCCTCTTTATCTGATATAGCAGCGCAATCTATACGTTTTTTTTCTACTAGATAAGCTAGAATTGGTGATACTCCTATATAATCTAATCCTGCGGCAATAGAGTGGGTTTTTCTCATTTGCCCTTCTTCATCTTGGAAAAAAAGAGTTTTATATCCTTGAGCTATTCCCACCGTGCCTTTATTTGCGGTTAACCTCATGGAGTGATTATCTGTATCAACCCCTAAGCCGGCAGCTTCAACGGCCACTAGCCCAACTTCTTTATGTTCAATAAACTCTTGAAATATTCCCAGGCTATTGGAGCCTCCACCCACGCTGGCGATTATTTTCGTTGGTAATTTTTGATAATCTTTTATCATTTGCCGTTTAGCTTCTTTACCTATTATTGATTGAAGCCAAGCTACTAATGAAGGAAAAGGGTGCGGGCCGCAGGCTGTGCCTAATAGGTAATGTGTATCTTTGGGGTTATTGACCCAATCACGAAAGGCTTCGTTAATTGCTTCTTTTAATGTTCGGCTACCGCTTTTAATCTCGATTACTTCTGCTCCTAATTTTTCCATCCAAAAAACATTTGGTCTTTGTCTTTTAGCATCTATCTCTCCCATATAGATGGTGCATGAAAAGCCTAATTTTGCGGCTATTGTGGCTACTGCTACTCCGTGTTGGCCGGCTCCTGTTTCCGCGATTAATCTTTTTTTGCCCATTCTTTGCGCTAAAAGACCTTGGCCTACTACATTATCTATCTTGTGTGATCCTGTATGGTTTAAATCTTCACGCTTTATCAGAATTTTTGCTCCCTTAAAATGAGCAGTTAAATTGGTGGCTTCAGTTATTGGGGTTGGTCGACCTGAATAGTTTTTGAGGATTTTTTCATATTCTAACCAAAAATTATTATCTGCTTTTACCTTTTCAAAGGTTTCGGTTAATTCAGTGAAAACACCATGCAAAATTTCTGGATTAAACCTGCCCCCAAAGGATCCGTAGTAAGAATCATATTTTAGTTTCATTTTTTATCTCTAAAAGATTCTGTAACAAGTATCATATTTTGGTTTTAGTTTTGCCTTTTACTTTTTTTTTTCTTTTTAGTCAATTTTTTTCACTATATTTATAAAAAACTCGTAAAACTACTTAATAACACTAGCTTATTTTATTAGGTTTTTTTTTTTGCTTTTTCCCTTTTTTAAGCTAAAATATCCCTTGGTATTTTTATAAGATAATTCATTTATACGACGATATATGCAGTATTATAAAGAACAAAAATCTCTCCTTGATGATAGCTGGAAAAATTTTATGTTCTCCCTTAATCAAAAAGTTCCTGATAGTGAGGGAGAAGCTTGGGTTAACCAACTTGTTTTAGAAAAACTTGACTCTGATAAAATTATCTTTAGCGGGCTTAATAAATTTTTTACTGAATATGTAGAAAAAAACTATTCAGGTACGATCAGAAATCTAATAAAAATACATTTTAACTCAGTAATCACTCTCGATGAGGGCTATAAGGTTCTTTTTTTATTGAAAAATTATTATCACCAAACAGAAGAGCAGCTACCTTCTCCTGAAAAACCTACCCCCATTGGTCTTAATGAGGTTAATAGTTTTGATAGATTCATTGATGGAGCTAACACCAAGATTGCTTATGCTTGCGCTCTAGCTGTGTCTGAATACATCAATACTCCAAAATATAATCCTTTATTTATTTGTGGCTCAGTTGGTTTGGGGAAAACTCATTTAATGCAGGCGATTGGAAATAAGGTTTTACAAAAATTTCCTTATAAAAAAATTCTTTATTGTAGTGCTGAAGGGTTTACTAATAATATTATTGAAGGAATAAGGTTCGGTAAAACCCATGAGATGAGGAAAAAATATCGTAATCTGGATCTTTTGTTAATTGATGATATTCAATTTTTAGAAAATAAATTTTCTACCCAAGAAGAATTTTTTCATACCTTCAACGAGTTAATCTTGAATAATAAGCAAGTTGTTATTGCTGCCGATAGATTTCCTCGAGAAATTAAAAATATTGAAGAGAGGTTAATCAGCCGCTTTTCTTCTGGAATGGTGGCTAAAATTGAAACTCCTGATTTTGAGACTAGGTTTGCGATAGTTAAAAATGAAATATCTATTAAAAATCTTACTATTTCTGAGGAAATTATCTCTCATATTGCTCATACTGTTAAATCAAATGTTCGTGAAATCAAAGGCGTTTTAACTAAACTAGAGGCGGAAAAATCTTTGCTTGGTTTAGATCTTACCTTAAAAACTACTAGGGCTATCTTAAAAGAGATTCTTGATTTAGATAAACGACCTATTTCTATTGATGAAATTACTAAACTTGTTGCTGATGAGTTGTATTTAAAAAAAGTAGATTTACTTTCTGAAAAACGTGATCGAGATATTTCTAATGCTCGGCAAATGGCGATGTATATATCAAGACAAATGACTAATCTTTCTTATCCTGTGATTGGTCGTTATTTTTCTAAAAACCATACCTCTGTTATTCAAGCTAACCGAAAGGTTAAGCTTTTAATGAAAGAAAATTCAGAGTCAAGCCAATTTATTAATAGTTTGATTAGAAGATTATCTGATAAATAGTTGTTTTATGAACAGTTTTTCAACAGGTAAATTTTAATTGTTTATAAAAAAATCCTTTTTTATCAGATATATATACTAATTTTTATATATGGTTTACTAAAGTTGGGTTATATTTAACAACAGAGATAAACTAATTAATAGATTAAAAATAACTTTTCTATAAAAAAAGACTAACCTTTTAAAAGTTATTTAAATAAAAAGGTAAAAGTAATTGAAATTATAAGATATTTTTTACAACAATAATTACTACTATTACTATTAATTAGTTTATCTCTGTTGTTAAATATAACCCA
>JAERRU010000038.1 GCA_016735295.1 SAR324 cluster bacterium | reverse complement strand
TCACACTAGGGCCAACATTTTGAGGCCTCATAACTTGTGAATTAATGCTGGTAGTGCCAATAAAAATTAATATTATAGTAAAAAGTATATTTTTCATTATTTTAAAATATCTAAATGATTTTTGTTAATTTAAGGTATAAAATTTTCTGCCATACCAGTAAAATGAATCATCGCTTTATTTATCTCTGGATAACCCTCTGTGCAGGCTTTAGCTGTTAAAGGATTGGTAGTTTTATCTATTATTTTATCAGAGGCGTCAAAAATTTCTAAATACCAATCTCCGCTAGGGTTTTCCCCATAAAAGCTATTGCTCAAAAAGGGATGATATTTCATTACTTTTTTCCCTTTCCATAACTGAGCAAAAGGAGTTAAAAGAACACTCTTAGTGCCACTAGGAGAGGTTAATCTAACAAATAAAGTTTGTAAATCATCCATGCATAAATCCAAAAAAACTGTCACCGATTCTAACGCTCTAATTTGATTAGCATAATTATGCTTAGCTGCCCATAATTCTGGGATAACATCATTAAATTTAGCAGGGTCAGCGTCTCTCAGATATGGAAATATATGTTTAGTAACTGTTACTGGCGGAGTTGCACTATCGGTAAAAGTCTTCACAATAGCAGGATTTTTTGTGAAATTTCCCTGGGCAAATGTTGAGGTGCCTATATCAGTAATAGCAAAGCTCTCCATAAACTTTCTACCAGGATCAGGATTAGGATCACTAATAGGATCAGTATTAGGATTACCATCATGATCTACAAAATCTGGGGTGCTAGCATCATTATCATGATCAAAAGGTGCATGATAGCTCTCATAATAAATTTTAGCTGGCATAGTAGCTGGCATAGTGGTGATGTTATCAACTAAATCAATCGCTGCTTTAGCGTTAACTCGCCCGAAGCCATATAAATTATTAAAATTAAATCCCGCTTGATTGGTAATCCAACCAGGCAATACTTGATAGGTTTTAATTGCAGCCGTATTAACATCAGCTTTATCTCCTGCTGTTATCGTAAATTCTTCTACTACGACAGCTGGGGTGGCAGTGCTAGTAGTGGTGGTTTTAGTGTATTTAAGATATCTGCCTGCATAGTTAGGATCATTTTTAGTAGCACTTTTAGCGAGAATATATTTCATATCTCGCCAAGTTAATTCATATTTCTTTTCCAATAACAAAGCAGCTACCCCAGCAACAACAGGAGCCGCTGATGAAGTTCCGTTAGCGCGTGGGGAGTAGCTACAAGTAGGGTTTAAAAGATGATGATTATCCGCTGTTCTTTGTACTGCTTCTATTCCTGCTTCTTTATTTGGATAATCATTTTCATAAGCAAAATCACTTTCAAGATTATTAAATGGAAATTTATCAAGCCCAATTTTTTTACCTGCTATTTGTTTATACATACCATCTATACTATCTCCCCTATAACAGCCCATAAGATCAGGGGCCACTAATGATGGTCTTATTTTGAATGAAGTAGCTTCTTTAATTAGGGCCTCTGATTGTTGAATTTTATTTGCTTTTTTTAATTCTTCTGCTTGCTGTAACATTAATAGCCTCATATAGTGAGATAATGGAGCCTCACCTGATGGAGCGTTGATAAATAAATTTGCTCCTCTGTTAGAATAGCTAGCCGCCTTGCCATCATCTCTAGACGCCCCTACTGACATATGATATTTCATACTATTTAAATAATATTGATTGCTATCTACGCAGGGCATATTATATTTATCACTACATCCTCCGTTTTCGTTTCCAACCGCCTTAAATATATTATTTCCAAAAATAATATTATTTCTATTCTCCTTCTTTCTTCCCTCAAAAACACTTTTTTGAAACATTGTACTAAATGTTAAATATTGGGCAAACCCTTTTGGAATTCTTGCTTCGAAGAATTCTTCTCCCAAACTCATATTAACTATATCAGCTATTTTTGAGCCTTGATATTCATGAGTATCAGATTGAACGCCAAGCGATATTGATACGGCATTAGCTATATCAGCCTCCATAAGAAGATCGGCATCAATAAGGTTATGGCTAATTATGGTAGCCGCTGGAGCAACCCCCACCCCACCTACTTTATTACCGCTTTTAGCAGCGGCTATTCCCGCCACCAGAGTAGCGTGCACTTCATGATCGGTATTAGCATCTCCAATATCAAATACATAAGAATTGGCTGTATCAACTCTTAAATCTTCATGCTCTTCTTCCATTACAGTATCAACTATGTTGATTACTATCCCTTTGCCTCTTATCTTTGGCGTGCCATTATGAACATCTTTAACTCCTATATCATTGCCATTGTTCACATTTAATTTATAGCCTGCCAATCCTTTAACAGATAAAAAATCTAATTCTTGACCCTCATTATACAAATGCCATTGATATTTTAACAAGGGGTCATTGGGATTGCTAGTAGCCCCATAATTTATATCTTTAGCATTTAATATGTCATCACTTTCTTGGTCAGCTATCAGGCTATAATCATATAAAGGAAGTTTAGCAACTTCTTCAGTTTCTTCAACCTCTTCAACTTTTTTACAAGTACTGAGCACTATCAAAGATAAAGCCAAGGTGATTGGTAATAAACTATATTTTAAAAAGTACTGCATAATTATAATCCTTAGTTATTGGTTAATGTTATAATAATATTATAATAATTAATGAAATAGTGCTTAGATCTAAATCTTGACTATATCTTGTATATATCTTTGTCAAATAATTAACAACATATAAAGGGGGATAAATTAAAAGGGGATAGATGATAATAATAATCAATGCTAATTAACCGGAGGAAGGGCTACTAGCTATATAATCGCTAGTAGCAAATAATGAAGCACTTAACAGTTAGCCCCTAAAATGGGACTAGCGAGGTATCATTAATTATTAAATGTGCGCTTACCACATTTTCATCTTTTAAAATCTTATTTAACTCAGCTAAAATATCATGTCCTGGTTTTATTTTATAACGAGCGGCGTTTGATGATTTAAAGGTATTTTCTAAAGTAACACCATAACTATCCACCATATAAGCGGCATCTATATCTCCTCTGAAATAAACAAAGATATTACCATCAACTAAGCCTATGTTGCCATAAAGTTCGTTGATAACATAAAATTTATCCACTCCCCAAGTATCTAGCTCAGTAGTTACCTCTTTTTTGTTAGTGGCCGATAAAGTTTGCAGAGACAGGTTATTTTTTGTGT
Organism: SAR324 cluster bacterium; assembly: GCA_016735295.1. Lineage (GTDB taxonomy): Bacteria > SAR324 > SAR324 > XYD2-FULL-50-16 > JAERRU01 > JAERRU01. The sequence continues at coordinate 19,392 of JAERRU010000038.1, read as the reverse complement.
ATAGTTTCTTGCCAAAAAAATTACCTACTGCTAGCTGAGTATCTGTGATGTTTTTGTTGTTGGTGCTATAAACTCCTTCTAATACCTTATATATTCTATCACTTTGTGGTAAAATTCTTCCTCCTTTTTTTGCAATTTCTAGCTCTTCTACGGCTATATTGCTACTTAATTCACTCTTTTTTTTATTTATTTGGGGGCTAAAATTTTGATATCTTATAACCTGTGAATTAATGCTGGTAGTACTAATAAAGATTAATATTATAGTAAGAAATATATTTTTCATTATTTTAAAATATCTAAATAATTTTTGTTAATTTAAGGTATAAAATTTTCTGCCATACCAGAAAAATGAATCATCGCTCTATTTAACTCTGGGTACTCAGCCCAAGCACCAGAGGTTAAAGGATTAGCAGTTTTATCTATTATTTTACCAGAGGCGTCAAAAACTTCTAAATACCAATCCCCGCTAGGGTCTTCCCCATAAAAGCTATTGGTTAAAAAAGGATGATATTGAAGCTTTTTATAGCCTTTCCATTGTTGAGTAAAAGGGCTTAAGAGCACGCTTTTAGTTCCTTGAGGGGATGTTAATCTAATAAATAACGTTTCTAGATTATTCATGCATAAATCCACAAAAACTGTGACTGATTCGATAGTTTTAATCTTTTTGTTATAAGTGTGGTAAGCCGCCCATAGTTCGGGAACAGTATCACCTAGTTTAGTAGGGTCAGCGTCTCTTAGATATGGAAATATATATTTATTAATAGCCGCTCCCCCTGAATCCACCCTGCCTGTGTCCTTGCTAAAGGCAGGATTTTTTGTGAAATTTCCCTTGGTAAAGGCTAAAGTAGATTTATCAGTAAGAGCAAAACTCTCCATAAACTTTCTGCCAGGATCAGGATTAGGATCAGTAATAGGCTCAGTATCAGGATTACCATCATGATCTACCAGCTCTGGGGTGTTAGCGTCGTTATCATGATCGAAGGGAGCGTGATGGCTCTCGTAGTAAACTTCGGCTGGCATAGTGGGAAAACTATCAACTAAAGAAATTGCCGATTTAGCGTCAACTCGCCCAAAGCCATATAGATTGCTAAAATTAAATGCATTAGTCGTCGCTTTATTGGCCACCCAACCAGGCAACACTTGATAGGTTTTGGAGGTATTAACCTCACCTTTAGTACTTGGAGTAATTTCAAATAATTCGGTGGTTGTATCTGGGTCTGTGGTGGTAACTGTTTTTCTAGTATACTTAACATATACACCCTCATAATGAGGGTCAGTTTTTATAGCACTTCTAGCTAGGATATATCTAACGTCGCGCCAAGTTAATTCAGGTTTTCTTTCTAATAACAAAGCTATCACCCCTGAAATAATAGGAGCGGCAGCAGAAGTTCCGTTAGCTCGAGAAGTATAGCTACAGGTAGGATTTAGCAGATGATGTTTATCTAATGTTCTCTCTACCCTTTTTGCGTATGAGACTCTATTTGGATAATTATTTTCATAAGCAAAATCACTTTCAAAATTATTTTTAGGAATAACATAGGCCGCCCCTCCAGCTACTGCTCTAAATAATTTATCTATGCTAAACCCTCTATGGCAGCCCATAAGATCAGGCACAACTAATGCTGGTTTTTGCATTGACAAAAAATCATAGAATCTTTTTTTATCATTTAATATATCTTCGCCATATACTAACTTTATATATTGAGATAATGAATGCTCACCAGCTGGAGCGTTGATAAATATATTTGAGCCCCTCATAGAATTGCTAGATGCCTGGCCATCATCTCTAGATGAGGCAACTACTAATTTATATTTTATAGTATTTAAGTAATGTTGGTTGCTATCCTCACAAGGCATATTATAAAGGGGGGTACAGGTTTTTTCATTATTTTCATTATCACCATTTCCCGCCGCTTTAACTAGATTATAGCCTAATATAACTCCCTCTCTTTTTCGTTCCTCAAAAACTGCTTTTTTAAAAAATGAATCTTGCCTTATATAATCGTTAAAACTTTTGGGAAAACTAGCACTTTCACCTTCGCCAAAGCTCATATTAATTATATCAGCTATTTTTGAGCCTTGATTTGAGTGGCTCTCACTTTGCAAACCCATAGATTCTGCCAAATCATTAGACTGATTATCTACTTCAAGAAGATTATAATTAATGATAGTAGCCGCTGGAGCAACCCCTGAACCACCTACATTATTACCACTTTTAGCAGCAGCAATGCCCGCCACCATAGTAGCGTGGACTTCTTGGTAGGGATCAATATCTTTATTTGTAATCTTAAATTTATGAGAATGATCAATATCAACTCTTAAATCTTCGTGCTCAGCTTCAACTGAAGTATCAACTATATTAATAACTATCCCCACTCCCCTTATCTTAGGATCAGCATTGTGAACATCTTTCACGTTTATATCATTACCACCTAACACACTAGATTTATAGTTAGACATCCCGTTTACAGATAGATAATCTATTTCCTGACCTTCATTAAACAAATGCCATTGATATCTTAAATGAGGATCACTAGGGGTGCTATCCGCTCCATAGTTTATGGGTTTACTATTTAATAGGCTATCATCGTCTTGAGCTTCTATTAGGCTGTAATCGTATAAAGGAAATTTTTCAACTTCTTCAGGTTTTTTGCAAGCATTTAGCACTATTAAAGATAAAGCTAAAATGATTGATGATAAACCATAGTTTAGAAAATACTTCATAATATATAATTTTTGGTTAGTTAATTTTATTATTATAAAAACCTGCTAGTCATAGATTTAAATAATAATGCTTGTGTACTGATTATCTTGTATGGCTGAATTTAAAAGAGCGTGCTTTAGCCTTCTATAATAGTGATTAAGCCTTATTGGGAGTTATATGCTATGGATAAATTAGCAATTATCAGCTTTAGTTTGATATAGATATTAAGTATTGAAAAATAAATATATCCTTTGCCTAAATTATAAAAATTAATAAACTAGCTTCCGTAAATTACTATTCCTGCTGAATTTATAGTTGAATTATCTTGCGCCGAAACATCAAAAACCTCTAAAAACCACCGACCAGCTGGGTCTTCGCCAAAAAAAGCATTACTAAGAAATCCTCCATTAAAAATGTATGAGCCTCCTATTATGCTGGTAAAGGGATTTAAGATAATGCTTTTAGTTTTACTAGGTGAAGTTAATCTAATTATTATATGACCAATATCATAGGCACTTATATTAACTATCACTGTTACCGCTTCAATTTTAGTGATTATGCCTTCACTATAACTGTTTTTGATAGGCTCATAGTCATAAGTAGCAACATTACTTAAAGGAATAACGTCATCATTATAATCAGTTGCCGGTAGATCAATTAGGCGAGGAACACTATAATCACCATATTGTACATTAAGAAGAGTCGGGTTAAGTTGCATGCTATTACCCAAAAATAAACCATTAGATGCCACCTCACTTCCATGCTCTTTTAAGGGAGCAGCAGGGCAAAGTGATGAAATAACCCCTGAATCAGCCATATCAACAGCTTTTCTGGCGTCTACTCGGCCAAAGCCATAAAAATTACTAAAGTCTAATCCAGCGTGGTTAGTTATCCATCCTTGTTCTATTTGATAGGCCCCGGGTTTGCCAAATTCAGATTTTTTCATTACTCCTTCTCTGTTATAGGTAATATAAACTCCTTGGTAAGTATCATCTATCTTAGTAGAGGTGTGCGCTAATATATATTTAACTTGCCGCCAAGTAAGATTAGGATTTCTTTCTAACATTAAAGCTACTACCCCTGAAACAATAGGAGCAGCGGCAGAAGTTCCATTAAACGAGGAAGTATAATTACATTCATTATTAAGATCGTTTGGAATGCTAAAATTTGCTAAAAAATTATACTCAAAATCATTAATACTAAATAAATTACTATATAAACTATTACCTCGATGACAGCCCATTAAATCAGTAGTCAAAATGGCTGGGCTGCCCGCGGCTTCCTTTATTTCTTTAGGATCTTCATTGGCTATTGTTCTACTTTGGATATCAACTGAGTAGCCCCCTCCAGGTGCATTAACGAAAATACTAGAGCCTACTGTAGAATAAACTGATAGCTTGCCATAGGCGTCAGAAGCAGATACTTTTATATGGTATGGATCTATAAATTTATTATCGTAATTTGAGTTTTGGCAAGTTAATGATAAAGCCCTAGCGGACAGACATTTATCAACAGTATATTCATCATTTTCTTGTTTATTCTCATCCTCTTCCTTTTTATCGTCAAAAAACCCATTACCCGCCGATTTTACATAAATATATCCTAACCCGTTTCGCCCAATCTTTACCCCCTCTTTTAATACTTCTCTATGGGCACTATCACTGCTTCCCCATTCATCACCACTATAAAAGCCATAACTCATATTAAATATATCAGCGTTAGTAGATCCTTTATGGCCAAAGAGGGGAGGGACTCCGTGAGCCGTTTCAAAATTTTCTATGTTGTATTTCTTTAAAAGATTATAAGCCATCACCTCAGCTGCTGGCGCAACGCCTACTATACCAACCTTATTACCACTTTTTGCTGCAATAACTCCTGCTACCTTTGTTCCGTGATCAACACAAACTGGCACTCTTTTCACAAATAATGGGGGAGTTAGCTTATTATCATTAGTCAGAAAGTTAAAAGAATTTAGCCTATCAACTCGTAAATCTTCGTGTTTCATCTCTACTCCACTATCCACCACATTAATCTTTACGCCTTTGCCCCTGATTAGTTTTATATTATGCACACTATCAACATTTATATCGTTATAACGCAATACTTCCACGTTATTTAAATATATTTGTCCCCTATTAGAAAGATGCCATTGATAATAGGCTAATGGGTCATCAATACTATTTTTGTTGCTATAATCAATATAGGTTTTGTTCATTATATCTTCACTTGGTTGAGGCTTTATACTGGAATATTTATATTCTATCATATCTAACATCCCACAACCGCCTTTCATTTCTTTATTTTTCAGGGCAAGATCTTCTGGCACTTCAAGTCCACAGCCACTTACTATGATAAGTACTGCTAGCATAAACAACATCCTTTTCGTTTTTTGCATAATCTAGTTAGGTTTTGCTTTTTTAAAAAATACATCCTTGTTTTTTTTAATTTTTATGGGGGTGCTATAAAGTAATTAACTTTTAAGCGATGGTTTATGCAAACAGAGGGGAGCTTATTTATATAGAATAGATATTGAAGTCACTATAAAGTGATTAACTTTTAAGCGATGGTTTATGCAAACAGGGGGGGCTTATTTATATAGAATAGATATTGAGGTCACTATAAAGTGATTAACTCTTGAGCGTAGATAATTGATGCGGGTTATGAAACTTATAGAAGGTTAAAGGGGGGTAGTTTTTATGATTTTATGATTTTATGATTTTCTTTTTGGGCAGTAAGCTATACGTTTGGGAGGAGTATATTATAAAAAAATGCAAATAGCAACTTTTTAATAATAAATATGCTACCTTCTTAACTGGTAGTGTGTGATAAAGATATTTTTTGGGTAGTTTGCCAGTCTTTTATTGGTAAGCTAGTTGAATATTTTAATAAAGCTTGGTTGGATTTAGGATGAATTAGATGTGGCGATATTTCTAGCAAAGGTTTTAATACAAAGGCACGGTTAGTTAAATCATAGTGGGGCACCTTTAAAAGGTCAGTATTTATTATTTGATCTCCGGCTAACAAGAGATCAATATCAATTAATCTATCTTGCCATAATTTAATTTTTTTTGATTGATTATTAATTTTATTGGGATCTATCTCCGATTCAATTTTTCTAATTATATCAAAAAGAGTGAAAGGATTAAATGAAGATCTAAAGGAGACTACGCAATTAATAAAATGTTTTTTAGTTATTTGATTTTTAATATGACTATCCGCAGGAGCGTTATGGGCTAGTGATTTATAAAAACTTGATACTACTAAACTCTCTTTTTCAAATTTATTTAATAATAGCCTTTGTTTGATAAATTCAATAGCCCTTTTTATATTTTCCAAACTAGGAGCAAGGTTAGCCCCTAGGCCTAGGTGATAATGAACAATCACTTCTTTAGCGATCAATATTTAGCTGAAAGGTATATTTATTAAAATTCGTATCTAGCTGAATAGAGTTCCACACTATCGTCATTATGTATAGGATTATAATTATCACTCCATGATAGTCGATCAATAAAATCGGGATTAGGAAATTGGGTGTTATCAATAAATATAAGATTAGAAATAACAAAGCTTATAATCGCTCCAGTAGCCGCTCCGATAAATATTCTATTAACTAAATTACCAGTAGATAAACGAGTTTTTTTATCTACACTTTCTTCTAAAGCAGCCACAGAAACACCAAGCAAACTACCGGTGATAGAGCCCCATATAGTATTTAAGAATATATTTCTCATCGGGGTCTGATCAAATATTACCACTTCAGTTTGTAAATAAATTTTAGGTGGAGGTGGGTTACGTAAAGTTCTTCTAGCTGGTTGATTGGAATATATTTTAGCTCCAGGCTCAGCAGGGAAATTACTCTTATCATCAAAATAAGATGAAGAACCTTTTCTAGACTCTTCAGGAAAATCACCATATATCACACTTTGAGCAAGCAAAGCATGGTTAATGCCGCTAAGGGCGTATATGATAGCACATAAAAAAATAACCAATAACTTAGGAAGACTTAGCATAAACTAAAATATTAAAAATAATAATGAACAGATAAGGTGGGTAACGCTAAAATAGAAAGGTCATTTCTTTGCAGAGATTTAGTATTGTGAGAAGTTAAAGCCACTTCTCCCGAAAAACCAAAATCAGGTAAAGATGGAAAAAATAATTCTACTCCCACAAAAGCACTAACCGCTACCCCTGATTCATCTAAATCCTTTAAAGAATCTTCTATCGCTATCACCCCTAAAGAAGCCCCTGCATATATTGAAGCGTTGCTCCTACCATAAAACACATGAGCCATTCTTACGCCTGATTGAAAGGAGCTAAATGTTTCTTTTTGTTGGGTAGTGCTGTTTACGTACTGTGAGCTATTATAACCGAGCAAAAAATCTAAAAATATATCGGTAGTAAAATATGTGCGAAAGCTAAGTTGATTAACTTGATAATTATATCGATCAGCACTAGAAGTTTCTACCGCTCGGTGCAAATAACCAATCCCATAACGCCTAGCTAAGTCTATTCTCGATGCTTCAGGAAATAAAATATTAATTACCTGCTCTTTAGGGATATCAATTTGGCCATAACCTAATTCTGATTCTAAGCTGATATAGCTACTAGTAATCTTGGTTATCTTTCCTTTGATTAGTTCACCATTTTTCAGATATATCTCTTCCGCTAATCCTATAGTAGAAAAAAATACACAAGCTAACACGCTTAAGCTTAATCTTTTAATAATATGTTTCATGCAATTTAATAAATTTTAATAGATACACTTAGGATTACTTACCAATCACGATCACCGATTAACTGCCCATAACTAATCGAAAAAACAGATACATCAGCATACAAATGAAGCAAAATTAATTAGTACTTATTAGTATTGATTCAAAAAGCGTGAAAATAATTTGATTAATCCAAAATTTATTTAATATTATACAAATAATCAGCCTCTATCAGCATGAATCAACTAGCAATTTATATAAAATTGACTAAAATAGATATCAAGCAAATTAAATTTAAAAATATATATGAAAAATTTGTATTTAAGTAAGCTCTATCAAGCCAGCACCACAAAAGATACATATCAAATGATAGGGTTAATGTCAGGCACAGCGTTAGATGGATTGGATATAGCTTTAGTAGAATTAGGCCAAGGTAAGCCTTTAAAGCTGTTAGCATTTAAAACTTATGATTATGACCCCGCTATCAGAAAAGAAATATTATCCACCATGAAAGGCAAATTAGCTCAAGCTAGTGCCATGAATTTTAAGTTAGGCTCTCTTTATAGTAGGTTAGTAAATGATTTTTTGAAAATTAATCAACTAAATCCTCAAAATATACTAGCAATAGCCTCTCACGGGCAAACGGTGTATCATAAAAATGGGTCAAGTAGCTATCAAATAGGTGAAGCCGATGTGATTGCTAAAAATACTAATATTCCAGTAATTTATGATTTTAGAAGTGGTGACATAGCCGTAGGAGGAACAGGAGCACCCCTTGTGGCCTATTTGGATTATTATTTGAGTCAACATAATAAAAATTTAAACTACGCTTTTCAAAATTTAGGCGGGATAGGTAACGTTACCTTTATTGATAAACAAAAAAACATCCAAGCCTTTGATACAGGGCCAGCTAACATACTTTCTAACATTTTCACTAGCTTAGCTACTGAGCAGCGTCAATTTTTTGATGTGGACGCCAAATTAGCCAGCACTGGAAATATCAATCAAGAATTACTTTCTTATATGTTAGCTCATCGATTTTTTAAGCGTGATGCTCCTAAATCTACTGGTCATGAAGAATTTGGTGAGCTTTATTCTCAAGAATTATTAACCAAATTCCCTAATATCAAGCTAGTAGATTTTATTAGAACATCGTTAAGATTAACGGCAATAAGCATTAAACAAGCATATCAAAAGTACGCACCAGCTAATTTAAATCTAGTTATCTTAAGTGGCGGAGGAGTGTGTAATCAGCTATTAGTTAACGATATTAAAGAGCAATTGGCACAAAAGGGACGGGCGATAAAATTATTTTCTGAAGAATTTTATCTAGCCGATGAAGCCAAAGAAGCCATATGTTTCGCCTTATTAGGCTGGCACAGGATTTGTGGTATAAAAACTAACTTTAAAACAGTGACTGGGGCTAAAAGGCAAGTATCGCTAGGCAAGATAGCTTTGCCTGACTAATATTGCTATAATATAGTAATATAATATAATATAATAATTAATTATAATAATACATCTAAACTTAGTTTTTTTATAAAATCCGGCTAACTCCGTTATGAACAGTCTATTTTTTCAATTAGCAGACATTCAAGGATATTTAGGATTCTTTTTGTTATTGTTAAGAATGGGCGGATTTTTCCAAACAATGCCAATTTTTGGCCAAGGGGCGATACCATTTATAGTTAAATTATTTATTAGCATTGTATTATCGATATTTTTCTATAAATTTTATGAGCTACCAAATTTCGATTTTAGCCTTCTAAATATTTTAGATTTTGGCATATTAGGGATAAAAGAAGTGTTGCTAGGAGTGCTATTAGGGATTTTACTAAGAGTAGTGTTTTACGCAGTGCTTTATGCGGCTGATTTAATATCTAATATGATCGGATTTAGTTACGCTAGTTTTTTTAATCCACAAGATAACCAACCTTCGGTGATAATAGGTATTTTTTTAGAATTAGTTGCGGTATTACTTTTTTTATCATTTGGGTTACATCATTTTTTAGTATCATTCATTTATAATAGTTATTTATTAGTGCCTCCATTATCGTTTGGGTTAAGCAATTTTTCGTATATGGCGGCTACATCATTTATATCACAAATATTTTTATTAGGATTAAGTTTTGCTGGTCCTATGGTTGCGGGGGCGATAATTTTAAATTTAAGTTTAGGTTTTGCTAATCGCAGTGTACCTCAAATGAACGTATTTTTAGTGGGCACGGCCTTATTAATATTTTTGAGTTTAGCCTTTTTGGCGATTAGTATGCCATTTTTTGCGGAGGCTTTTCGGAGTGGTTGGTTTAAAACAGTTGATATGATAAATGATATATTACCTCTTTTAAAAGAATAATTATATGGCAGAAGATAATTTTCAAGAAAAAACCGAGGCCCCTACCGCCAGAAAGCGAGAGGAGCTAAGAACTGAGGGCAGGGTAGCATATTCCAGGGAAATTCCTGGGGCTTTGGTTTTGGCTACTACTGTGTTGATTTTTGTTTTTGGGGGATATATTTTTTTGGACCGGGCATTATTAATGCTCACCCGAGCTTTGAGTAATATTGAGTTAGGAGAATTTACATTAAACTCGGTAGCAAATTATTTAGCGTTTAATGTGATGGATTTTGGGTCATCAATTTTTCTATTATTTGGTGCTATTTTCGTTATAGGAATCTTGGGTGGAATAGTGCAAATAGGCTTTAGGATGACTTTAATGCCTATTATGCCCAAATTACAAAAAATAAATCCATTATCTGGGTTTGGCAGGATATTTTCTCTAAATAATTTGGGAGAATCTGTAAAAATCATCATCAAACTTTCTATTATTAGCTATGTTATCTATTCAGTTTTGGTGAATGATGTAAGCATGATCGCTCGCTATCAAAACATGGAGCAGGGTCATTTTTTATATGAGTTTTGGGCACTACTTAGTGAAATGCTACTTAAATTAAGTTTAGCTTTTGCTGTGTTAGCGGGTTTTGATTATTTTTGGCAAAGGTTCAATTTTGAAAGGCAAATCAAAATGACTAAGCAAGAATATAAAGAAGAACAACAACAAGCAGAAGGTAATCCTTTAGTTAGGGCTAGAATTCGCCGGATACAACAAAAAATGAGTCAAGCCAGAATGCTCCAAGAAGTGCCCACTTCTGATGTGGTGATTACTAACCCTACTCATTATGCGATAGTATTAAAATATGATGCTGAGGTGATGAGTGCTCCACAGTTGGTGGCTAAAGGAATTGATTATTTGGCTTTACGAATAATTGAAATTGCTAAAAAATCTAATGTGATAGTTACTCGTAACCCAGCGGTGGCTAGGGGAGTTTACGCAGCAGTTGAGACGGGCGACTATATTCCAGAAGAATTTTACCAAGTAATCGCAGAAATTATTGCTACTGCGTATAAATCAAAGGGCATAGCCCCTCCGGCTAATTAATGATGATGCTGTTGATATAGGAAAAGTTTAAGATGTCAATTTTATTTAAATATTTTTTAAAGAGTATAGGTCCTTTTTTCTGGGTAATATTAGGGGTGATATATTCTATTTTTGCCTTTCGGCAAATACAAGAGCTTATTCCTATTATGGAGTCTACTAACATTGACATAGCAGATTTTTTAATTTTGATGTTGCTGGGGCTACCTATTCATATAATTGGCCTTCTCCCGATTGCTTTGGTTATTTCACTATATTATACTTGTTATAACTTGAGCGTTAATTCTGAATTTGTGGGCATGCAATCTTTGGGTATTTCGCTTAAGCTAGTGATGCGCACAGTTCTTTTGCTTTCTGGGCTGGTGGGGGTGATTACTTTGGTTTTTACCATTTTCATCAACCCTATTTCATATTATAAATTGATAAAAATGCAGCAAAATATTTTGCAAAATCAGCTAAAAATCAATTTTAATGCACAATCAATAAATGTGGTGGGGAGCAGTTTAGTTTATTTTCAAGATAAAGATAATAATAATGATCTTATGTCTAATGTGCTAATCAAATCCACTGATAGCACCAATGATTTAATAATTGCTAAAACTGGTCAATTTAATTTTTTAACAAATAATTATTTAGAAGTCATCCTTAAAAATGGCTTAATTTTAGATTCAGGTAAAGACAGGGTAAAGGGTTATTTTTTTGATGAAGCCAAGATTCCTTTAAAATTACCATCGGCTAATTTTAGTTTAGGTAAATTGTTGGAACAAGAAGATCGGTGGTATGACATAAATTATTTAATCCATAAAAGTCCAATTTTATTAAATGTTAGCGATTTTGTGAAAATATTTAGCAAAATTGATTTAAATCACCCACGAGCGAGAATAATTATATTAGAATTATTGAATAGAATTATACCATTCTTTAGTTGTATCGCCTTTGGTTTGTTCGCTATGTCCTTAGGGATTGTAAAGCCTCGTGAGCCTAAAAATGGTAATTTAATTATTTTGCTAGCCGGTATATTAGGCTACATAAATTCATTAGATATTATTAGGAGAGCCACTATAACCTCACAAGGCTCGCCATTTTTAATTATGGTGCCGCCAGTAATTTTTTTGTTGGTGGGATTATTATTATTCTATTACGCAAATAAAAATAAATCCTTTAACTTGTATGGTATTTTGAAGTTATTTAAGCTTAAATGATAGCTTTCTTTTATTAGTGAGCGTCCATTTTTTGCTTTATAATCTTTCATCATATCCTAAGTTTACCTATATTAACAATGCTAGAAGATGATTAGGCGTGCTAAATCAAATTTTTATGTGCAATTTATCATTTAATAGATTAGGTTAGCTCGTTAAGGTAATTTTTATTGAACAACTAATTTAGCTAACAAATAATATTTTTCAGGCAAGAAACCGCCACCACCACCAAGAATTATGATATTTGGTGAATTATTATTTCACTATAATATATAATATATAAATTTAGATTTACACAAATTAGATATTTTAATGAGTATAGAAGAAACGAACATTAAACGAGCCGATATTAGCAAAACAATGCGTGAGTCCTATTTAGAATACGCAATGAGCGTTATCATAGGCAGAGCACTACCAGATGTTAGAGACGGGCTAAAGCCGGTACATCGTAGGATTTTATTTGCTATGAGCAATCTTAACTTAGCTAATAATCGGCCTTACGCCAAATCAGCAAGGGTGATTGGTGATGTGGTGGGTAAATATCATCCTCATGGTGATTCATCCATTTATGACGCCTTAGTTAGGTTGGCTCAGGATTTTTCTATGAGATATCAATTGGTAGAAGGTCAGGGAAATTTTGGCTCGGTTGATGGAGACGCCGCGGCTGCTATGCGTTATACTGAAGTACGTTTACAAAAAATTAGTGCCTATTTACTGGATGATATAGATAAAAATACGGTTGATTTTCATCCTAATTACGATAATAGCCTAACCGAACCGGTAGTACTACCAACAAAGGTTCCATCTTTGTTGATGAATGGCTCTTCTGGTATTGCGGTGGGCATGGCCACTAACATTCCACCTCATAATTTAGGTGAGCTAGTTGATGGCATTATTTATTTAATTGATAGTGGGGACGATTATAGCTTTGAAGAGCTATTACTTCGTATTAAGGGGCCTGATTTTCCTACTGCAGGGCTTATTTTAGGTAGTAGTGGCATAATTAAGGCTTATCAAACTGGGAGAGGAGTTATTAAAATAAGAGGCCGAGCCCATGAAGAGACTATCGATAAACGCTTAGCAATAGTAATTACTGAGCTGCCATACGCAGTTAATAAGGCTAGCTTGGTGGAAAAGGTTGCTGAATTGGCTAATAGCAAAAAATTACCGATCCACGATATTAGAGATGAATCTGATAGAGATGGAATGAGAGTGGTGATAGAACTTAAAAGAGGTGAACTGACTGAGTCTGTGCTAAACAACCTTTATAGCCAAACTCAGTTACAAAAAAGCTTTGGTATTAATATGTTAGCTGTTATTAATAAACAGCCTAAAGTATTAACCCTAGTCGCTGTTTTACGACATTTTATTGATCACCGCATAGATGTTATCACTAGGCGAACTAGGTTTTCATTAAGAAAAGCATTAGAAAGAATTCATATAGTTGAAGGGCTCTTTAGGGCTTTAACTGATATAGATGCTATTATTGAAATTATAAAAAAAGCTCCTAACGCCTTACAAGCCAGAGAAAAATTAACTAGCAATTTTGATTTTAGCGATGTTCAAACTAAAGCTATTTTGGATATGCGATTACAAAGATTGACTGGCTTAGAAAGAGAAAAATTATCCAATGAAAAAGATGAACTCACTAAAACTATTGCTAAATTTAGAAAAATACTATCGGGCACGCAAGAAGTTTTAAATATCATCAAAACAGAATTAGGCGAAATTAAGAAAGATTTTGCCGATCAAAGACGCACTCAAATTATTGAAGACCCGGGCGATATTAATCAAGCAGATCTTATCGCTCGAGAGTTTAATGTAGTAACATTAACTAGGCAAGGCTATATAAAACGTTGTTTAATGAGTGATTACCGCAAACAAAATCGTGGTGGTAAGGGCAAAATTGGTATGGTCACTAAAGACACAGATTTACTAGTTGAAATGCTAGTTGGATCTACTCATGACACTATTTTACTATTTAGCAACCTAGGGCGAGTATTTTGGAAATATATTTATGAATTACCTGAATTTTCCAGAACAGCTAAAGGGCGAGCGTTAGTTAATATACTACCACTTGAGGAAAATGAAAGTATTGTTTCTTTAGCTAAAGTGGGCGAAGATTTACCAATTGATGAAGCTAGGGCTGTATTGATGATCACCAAAAATGGGGTTATTAAAAAAAGTTCTTTGAATGATTACCGTAATAGGCGTACTGGTGGGGTTAGAGCGATAGTTTTAGATCCTAATGATAATTTAGTTAAGGTGTGTTTAACTGAGCCTGAGCCAAATGAGCAAATAGTTTTTATTGCTACTAGCTTTGGAATGTCTACTCTATTTAAAATAGGTAGCCTTAGAACTCAAGGGCGGGTCACTAGGGGAGCGAGAGGGATTCGGCTAAAAACTATTAAATCTTTAGCTGATCATGTAGTTTCTATGGAATTAGTCAATAAAGATGAGCATGCATTAACTGTTAGTAAAAATGGATATGGCAAAAGAACTAAAATTAAGCTTTATCCCGTGGGCAGAAGAGGCAATATCGGTATTTTGAATATGAAGGTAACTGCTCGAACAGGAAATGTGATTTGTTCTTTGAGCACACAAGAAAGTGATGAACTTTTGCTATTATCATCTAGTGGCAATATCATTAGGCTAGGGGCTAGTCAAATTTCTGTAATAGGCAGAATCACCCAAGGGGTTAAGTTAATAAATTTACATGCTAGTGATAGCTTAGTTGCTGTTTGCAGGTTTTCTAAAGTAGATTTTGAGGCATTTAGTGCTGGTGAGGGTGATAGCGATAACGAGAGTGATAGCGAGAGCGATGATACTACCAAATAGACTTTGGTAGTATTTTGTTGAGATAAATGATTTTTGATAAATTAATCGGTATTATTTTACCGAGATAGATCATTTTTAGTAAATTAATTAGTATTGTTTTTCCGAAATAAATGATTTTTAGTAAATTAATCGGTATTTGGATTTTTAAAAAAAGGATCATAATATGAGACTAATCACTATTTTATTTTGGTTAGGAGGACTCACATTCTTATTTAGCTCTTGCTATAGCGATAAAGAGGAACAGGAAATTTTTGACCAAGCTATCACAAAAATTAGCCATGGCGAGCACAGAGAGGCCGCAAATAGCTTGATTATATTAATTGATACCTATCCTAATAGCCCTCTCATTGCTCGCTCATTATATAATTTAGCTAGCCTTTATCATTTGCATTTGGATAATAGTATACAAGCTAGTAATTATTACCGATTATTGGCCAGATCTTATAAAGATTCTATCTATTATGAACCTGCCTTAAAGGGTTTGGTTAGTATTTATCTTAATTTGGAACAAAAAAAGGTCGTCCAAGCGGCTGGCGTGCTGGAGATATTAACTGATAATCTTGTAGCTGGTGATAGCGACTGGGTTTTGCATAAATTATATCTAGGCGATAGTTATATGGAGCTTAAGCAGTATATCAAGGCTAGGTTGGTATATAAGGAGATAATTGAGAGTACTGCTCTTAATAAAAATAATTTAAAATTAGTTATATTTTCATATTTTAAAATCGGCTATTCTTTTGAATTAGTAGGGATGAACAATATGGCCTTATTGGCCTATCAAGAATGTGAAAATATTACTAATAACGGCAAAAAATCTGTTTATGTGGCGGTAAGGATGGCTAACCTTTATGAAAGAGATAGAAAAATAAAACTGGCTAGAAAAATTTATCAAAGTATATTAAATCGACTTGACGCTGCTGATCCTCTTTATAAAATTTATCAAAACAAGATAATTTAAGATCTAATTATGTCTTTTCTTACTAATAATAATTTTTTTATCTAATAAAGTATGAGTAAAATACTAGCCATCAACAATCTAAAGGATTGAATCGTGTTTTTCTTACTGAGAATAATTTTTTTATCTAGTAAATTATGAATAAAATACTAGCCATCAACAATCTAAAGGATTGAATCGTGTTTTTATTACTGAGAATAATTTTTTTATCTAATAAAGTATGAGTAAAATAATAGCCATCACCAATCAAAAGGGTGGAGTGGGTAAAACTACTACATCGATTAATTTATCAGCAATTCTAGCCTACAAAAAAAGGAAGGTTCTGTTAATTGATCTTGACCCACAAGGCAACACCACTAGCGGATTGGGGATAGATAAAGGAGATTCTCATAAAACCATATACCAAAGTTTAATTTTAGGAACACCCTTAGTTGATACTTTGGTTAAAACTAAATTTGCTAATCTTAAATTTATCGCTTCTGATATGAATTTGAGTGGAGCAGAAATAGAAATGACCACCATTAAAAATCGTGAATATTTACTAAAAAATTTAATTGACCAAGTAGCAGGAGACTATGAATATATATTTATAGATTGCCCTCCATCATTAGGTTTGCTAACTATGAACGCTTTAACAGCGGCAACTAGCGTGATAATTCCTTTACAATGCGAGTTTTACGCTTTAGAGGGCATGACTCAATTATTAAAAACTATCGGGCTAATAAAGAGTCATTATAATCCTAATTTAGCTATTGAAGGAATATTGCCTACGATGTATGATTCACGCAATAACATATCAAAGCAGGTATTAGCTGAATTAAGGGATCATTTCCCTCAATATTTATTTAAATCGGTAATTCCTCGTAACGTTAAATTGAGTGAGGCACCATCTTTTGGGCTACCTATCTATTTATATGATAAAAATTCTCAAGGAGCACTTTTCTATTCTTCATTGGCTGATGAAATCAACAATCAGGCTAGACTAAACATTAGTTAGAAAATGGTAACTAAACGTAAGGCATTAGGCAAAGGATTAGGCGCTCTTTTTAAAAATGAGATAAACCCGCTTGATGGCTCATTTACTAATCAAAGCAAATATTTTTTAGAATTACCCCATGATCAAGTTGTGCCTGATAAAACGCAAGCACGTAAAAATTTTGATTTAGTGTCCTTGCAAGAATTAGCAGATTCAATCAGCACAAAAGGGATAATCCAGCCAATAGTAGTGCGTAAGCTATCTGAAGGAAAGTATAGTATTATCGCAGGAGAAAGGCGTTGGCACGCCGCTAAACTAGCAGGATTTGAAAAGGTGCCAGCGGTAATAAGAGATTATAAAGAAGATGAAATTTTAGAATTATCACTTATCGAAAATATTCAAAGAAGTGATCTAAACCCCATTGAAGAAGCCCAGGCATATCAATCTTTGCTTAAATCAAATAATTATTTGCAAGAAGATATCGCCAAAAGGGTTGGTAAAAGCCGAGCCTATGTGGCTAATAGTTTGCGGTTATTAAAATTGCCTGATAGAATTAAAACTGAATTATTAAATAATAATCTGCAAGCCGGCCACGCGAGAGCTTTACTTTCGCTTGAGGACGCTAATTTACAAAATAATTTAGTTGATATAATCATCTCTGATGGCTTATCAGTTAGAAAAGTTGAGGAGTTGGTAAACGAATTTAAATCAACTATCCAAAAAAAGACTCCTCATAAAAAATCAGCCCTTTCCATCAAGGACGCTAATAACACTACAGAGAGATTACAGCAAAAATGGGAAAATATTGATGATTTAACATCGGATATTAGAAATAGCACTAAAACTAAAGCTATAATAAAGCTTTTAGGCTATAACAGAGGGAAAATTGAAATTAGTTTTGATACCATTGAGCAATTTAATTATTTATATAATATTTTAACTAAATAATTATGTCTAATAAAAAAAAATCTAACCAATCAACCAGCTTTTTCTCGGACTCAGTGCTGCTTGAAGGAAAGTTGGTTAATGAAAGTGGCCAAATTAGATTAGATTCTTCATTTGAAGGAGAAATATTTGCTGATGATTTAGATATTGGGCAAAATGCCAAGGTAAAGGGTAATATTTCAGCGAACAACATAACCTTAACCGGCCAAGTGGAAGGTGACGTAACCACCATTCATAAGATTGATATTTTATCTGATGCTAAGATATCGGGAACTATAAAAACTTGTTTTTTAACTATTAATGATGGAGCTTTGGTTGATAGCGAGATTAGCATTTCATCACCGCCTAATAATAGCGTAAAAGAAATGCCTAATTTAAAAAAGCCTTCTTCGCCCATCAAAGAGAATAAGGATACAAATGAGGTTGAAAATAAGGGTGAAAATGGAGGTAAAGGGGGGGAATAATCTTTTTTAAAAAATCATTTCCTACTAGGTAAAATAATAATTAACGATATAATTTAGCTAAAAATGTATATAGTTCGGGAGTTTATAATATTTTTTCGAGAACATTATTTCATATGGTTTACTACATCAGGAGTTTTATTTTGGTATGCATCGGCATATTTAGTAAACACCAAACCGCTTATACCTTACCAAAAATTTATTTTAGAGCATGATTTATCATCTCGAATGATATTATTTGATCGTAAATATGGCCGAGCACCCTTAGTATTAGTTTTGTTTACTAGCGAATTATTTTTCTTTTTAGGCGTTTTAGGGATAGTAAATGCTATTATTGGCTTGTAATATTTTTGTGCTACTATGCTAGGCGAAATTAAAATAAGGATTTATTTTTCATACTATTAGCCAATATGGCTCATACTATAGTTTTATGGGAACCAAGAATTCCCCAAAATGTGGGTAGTATTGCAAGGTTGTGTGCTGGCACTAATAGCCGATTGCATTTAGTTGGTCAATTGGGGTTTTTACTAAGTAGCCGTCACCTAGCTAGAGCTGGGTTGGACTATTGGCCTATGGTTGATTGGCATCATTTCATTGATGCTAATGCTTACCGTGATGAGTTGATGCAAAAATCTTGTTCTTTTTATTCCACCAAAGCAAAAGAGAGCTACGCAGATAAGGCTTACGACAAGAGCGAATTTTTAGTATTTGGCGGGGAGGATAGGGGCTTGCCAGAAGATATGCTAAAGAGTGATTCATACCATTTACCGATTGATAAATCCAAGGTGCGCAGCCTAAATTTGAGCCAGAGTGTGGCGATAGTGCTTTATGAGGCCTTGAGGCAAAATAATTTTTTCACTATTGGCGATTAGACATTTTTGTAACTCTAGCCCTTAGCACTGCATTTGTGATTAGGCATTTTTGTAACTCTAGCCCTTAGTTCTGCATTTGTGATTAGGCATTTCTACAACCCTAGCCCTTAACTCTGCATTGGTGATTAGGCATTTCTACAACCCTAGCCCTTAGCACTGCATTTGTGATTAGTCATTTCTGTAACTCTAGCCCTTAGCTCTGCATTGGCGATTAGGCATTTCTGTAACCCTAGCCCTTAGCACTGCATTTGTGATTAGGCATTTCTGTAACCCTAGTCCTTAGCACTGCATTTGTG
>JAERRU010000011.1 GCA_016735295.1 SAR324 cluster bacterium | reverse complement strand
TGTCTATGTTTATTAGTATCTCTTAATGAAAATATACACCCACAATATTCTTGTTGATAGAAATTTTCCTGTTTAGATATTTCCACCATCCGCATTGAGCCCCCCTTTTTACGCCAATTATATTCCCAATAAAGCATATTTTCATGTCTTTTGGCCGCTTTATTTCCACAATTAGTAATTTGGGCAAAATCTTTCCATCTTGATATACCAAGTGAGCTAGTAAAAACTTGATATCCATTCTCATGGGCATAAAGGGCGGTTCTCTCAAACCTCATATCAAAACAAACGCTACATCTTTTTCCTCTTTCTGGTTCATATTCTAATCCTTTTACTCTTTTAAACCAATTATCTCGGTCATAATCAAGATCCACACACCTCACTGATAGTGAATCAGCATGACGTTTATTTTCTGCCTTTCTAATGTCATATTCTTGGCGAGGATGTATATTAGGATTATAAAACAACACTACTGGCTCTATTTTTGAAGCTAATAAGGCGAGCAACAACTCAGCCACACAAGGAGCACAACACGAATGAAGCAAAACTTTTTTTACTCCTAAAGG
Source organism: SAR324 cluster bacterium (assembly GCA_016735295.1). Classification (GTDB taxonomy): domain Bacteria; phylum SAR324; class SAR324; order XYD2-FULL-50-16; family JAERRU01; genus JAERRU01. Next base: position 48,235 of record JAERRU010000011.1, on the reverse strand, counting down.
AATTTCTAGCGTTGGGTACTGATAGTTTGCTAAATGATAGGCTTCGTTTTTATCCTTGGTCATGTGTTTTGTATTATTTATAATAAAAATTTTAACTACTTTATATCCCTTAATATATCATAGTTATTAATTGTTAATCGCGTAAAATAGCAAATTTTTATAAAAAATAAAAATGCTTATATCACAAGCACATATCCTTTGACCATTTTTTTGATTTGAGAGATAGTTTTCTGATTTGACTTATAGTGGCCTAATTGACTTAATTAACCTAATCAGGCATTCGTAGTTTTTCACTGTTTAATAATTAAATTATTAATAATTAGATTATTCCCTAAATATCATGGGCTATATATGCAACGAGTGTGGTACTAAATATCCAAAATGGGTGGGGAGTTGCTCTGCTTGTAATAACTGGGGCACTATTAGTGAAGATAAACAACCAGCTGGTGATCTTGCTATGCCTTGGAGTGGTAAAAATTCCCAATTGGCTGATTTAAAAAATGTGGACTTATCAAATGAAAAACAATATTGGCAAACAGGAACGGCTGAATTTGATTCTGTTTGTGGAGGAGGCATTGTGCCGGCTTCTATTGGTCTATTAGGCGGTGAGCCTGGAGTTGGTAAATCAACTTTAATTTTGCAACTAATTGGCCGTTTAAAATTGATTGGTAAAAAATGTTTGTATGTTTCAGGTGAAGAATCAGTTAACCAAATCAAGGCTAGGGCTAACCGATTAACGGTAAAACAAGATGGAATATTAGTTTTGATAGAATCCCTGCTCGATAGGGTGATGGATGTTATTGAAAAGGAAAAACCTGATTTTGTGGTGTTTGATTCTATTCAAACTCTGTATACCAAAAAAATAAATTCCTCAGCAGGCTCGCTCCTGCAAATTAGGGAATGTACTTTCTTTTTAACTCAATATGCTAAGCTCCATAATTGTGCCTTTTTGCTGATCGCCCATGTAACTAAAGAGGGAAGCATTGCTGGGCCTAAGACTATTGAACATATGGTCGATTATGTCTTATATCTTGAGGGGGCTCCTGGGCAAGATTACCGTTATTTAAGGGCTTTAAAGAATAGGTTTGGTCATTTAAACGAGGTGGGTTTTTTTAAAATGACTGCTCGAGGATTAGCGGAAGTTAAGCATCCTAATAAAATATTTATGGATTTTTGGCGAGGTGGCTGCAGTGGTAGCGTGATTTTTCCTGCTAGTGAGGGCTCGCGGATAATATTTTTAGAAATACAAGCTTTGGTAGGCCGTCATTCTACTACCCACCCGATCAGGACTACCTTAGGAATTGAGCGTAATCGGTTATTAATTTTATTGGCATCTTTGGAAAAATATCTAAATTTAAATTTAGGAACTAAAGATGTTTATTTAAATATTGCTGCGGGAGTTAAAATTAACGACCCTTCAGTTGATATGGCGATATTGGGGGCTATTTATAGCAGTCTAAAAAATATTACCTTCAAAAAACCACTAGCCATGCTGGGTGAGGCTAGCTTAACTGGTGAGTTCACCTCTCCTCGAGAGTTAACCCAAAAATTATCAGCTTTAGAAAAATCGGGAGTAGGCTCTTGTTTGTTTGCTACTCACCGAAAAATAAAGATTGAAAACAATAACTATTGCCCCGTGGCAAATCTATCTGATATGGCTAATGCTATGAATCGTTTAGCCGAATTATAATAATAATAATATAGCCAACCAGCTAGCCCCATAACCCGCTTAACCAAATACTAAAGCTTATAATTGATGCACATTATAATCATCTTGGTTAAGATTAGCCTTTTCTTGCTCCCATATTTCAGCAGATGATATGGCTGCTTTTGCACTGGGTTTTCTTAATAATTCACTAGCTAATTTAGTAATTTTATTAAAATTTATGCTTACCAAGGCTTGGCGGTATGAATTTCTAAATTCATAATCAACACCAATTAATTTAAGATTATAATCACGCAAGGCTTGTTGCCTTACTGATATGGGCTTATCTAGCTTACTAAAGCTTTGAATAATCGCTGATGATAACTCTTCTTCACTAAATTTAGCCCCTGCTGCCCAGCGCAAAGATTCACCGAATATATGCCAAGTTTGGCTTAGGTTAGGGTCTCGGTAAGATAAAAGTGAAAATAATCCTTTTTCAGCGTCATAAGAAGTCATCGCCCCATAGGCTCCGCCTTTTTCTCTAATTTCTCGATGTAAAAACCCTCCTCTAAGTAAATTAGCCAGCACTAATAAAGTTGGGCTATCTGGGCTAAATAGATCGCCTACCTTATAAGTTTGAGCGACGTAAGATACGGGAGTATTTAGCAGGCAGAGCTCATTTTTTATTTTAAAATTCTTTTTATTAGGGGGAGGCATCTTAGGTTTTACTTTGCTTGTTTGAGAAAACATTTTCAAGCTATTACCAAAATTATTGTTCGTCGATTCAATAAAACTATCCTCTTTATCCTCAGGAGCGATTAACACTATCTCAGGCTCAACACTAAATATTTTTTTCGCTAAATTGGTTAAATCAAGCGTTAAAGAGGTGAGTTCACCTTTATTTAATTTAGTTATTCTTTGAGCAAATTTAATTTGAGTAATACCAAAATAAGTCTCTTCAAGAGAGGCTAGCCCATGCAAATTTTTCATCGCCAATTTGTTTGCATAACTATGACCTGCACTTAATAAATGATTACGCAAGCCATCAGATTTTTGCTTTAATAAATCTTCAATTCTAGATGTATTATGCAATGAAAAACCAGCAACTAACTCTTTAATAATATCAACTAGGTGCGTAAAATTTTCTACCAAACATTTACTAGTCAACACAAAATTATTAACTATCTTATTACCCGGCTTAAAAATTAAAAAAGGGTTAGGGCTCATATCCACCCCGCCTGTGTAGCGTGATATTTTAAGAGCCATCTTGTCATACAAGCTATTAGCAGTGCCTGCTCCCACCAGCACTAGCCCCAAAGTGGGTAATAATTCTTTTTCATAAGTGCTTAGTTGTTGAGCAGAAAATTCTGCTTGCCAATAAGCCATCTGATTGGTTGGTTGCCTATAATAATAAAAATTACCTAACCTAGATTTATCTAACTCCACCAACATTAGTTTATCTTGAGCTAGCCCCTGCTCGGTTAAATTAATATCAGATAGCTCCACTTTGGGTAGCATATCAATATTTTCTTTAATTTTTTGCGATTGAGTTAGTTTGATTGTATTTTTTTGAATAAATTCACGAGCAGCCAAAGAACTATCTTTTTGCATTGTTTGCACTTTTTGAGCAATGGCGTGGTCTTGCTTTTTCAGATAATCATGTTCAGGGCGTAATTCCACCCTAACACGGTGATTATTATTTAATAGCTCACTTTCAATAAGATTTTCTAAAAATCTAGGTTTTTTTAGTGTTTGTTTAACATTATCTAGTTGATTGCTAAAATCTAATAATTTCAATGGCTCAGCCCCGTGCAACCATCCACCAGTGATGCTAAGTAGCAGAGTTAATCCTTTAGGATAAGTGCTAGCGTCTAGATCACGCAAGGTTATCTCAAATTGATGTAGTGCACTATCAATTAGCTCTCTTGCTATTGTTGTTTTAGATATTTTTGCTAAAGTATCTAATATCAAATTTTCTACTTTATCTAAATCATCAACCTCCACCCCTTTTAAGCCCACAGCAAAAAAAGTATCTTTTAACTCAGATTCATATCCGCTGCTATCAGACAAGCTGCTGCCTAATTTTGATTCTATCAATGCTTTACGCAAAGGAGCTCCGGAATTGCTAAGTAAAATATTATCTAAAATTTTGAAGATCATCACCTTCTCCATATCGATATTTTCGCAATTCAACCAAGCCAGCATTAACTGGCATAAATCCTTACCTTCACCCTCTTTAGGATAGGTAAATTGGGAAATTTTAGGTTTTTTATATCTCTCTTCTTTGGCTACCGCTATGTCTGTTTCCCCTAACAAAAAATTACTTAATACATTTTTATTTAATATCTTCAACGCCTTCATTAAAGGCACATCCCCATAAAGAAAAAAACTTGCATTACTAGGATGATAATAGGTTTCGTGAAATTTCTTTAAATTCTCCCAAGTCAATTCTAAAATATTAACTGGCTCTCCTCCTGAATTTTGATGATAGGTAACTGTGGGATATAACGCTTGCAATAATCGCCGTGACATAATTTCTGCTTGAGTTGACATAGCCCCTTTCATCTCATTAAAAACTACTCCCTTAACCAAAAAATCTGATTCTAACTTGCTATTATCAGCCAATTCCACCCGCCAACCCTCTTGTAAAAAACTTAGGTGGCTTATTTTAGGGAAAAAAGCCGCGTCTAAATATACACTAAATAAATTAAAAAAATCCTTTTCGTTAACAGTCGAAAAGGGATACATCGTCCAATCATTGGCGGTAAAAGCGTTCATAAAATTTTGTAAACTCCGCTTTAACATACTAAAAAAAGGATCTCGCACTGGATATTTCTTTGAACCACACAACACTACATGCTCCAAAATATGAGCCACACCACTTGAGTCTTGCGGTATTGTTTTAAAAACAACGCCAAAAGTTTTATTAGGATCGTCTTTATCCAGATAGACCAGCCTAGCCTTAGTTACTTGATGAATAAACTCATATCCCACCAAATTTAAATCTGGAAAAATATTTCTATTTTGGAGCTCAAATCCTTGATAAAGCTCTTTTTTATGATATTTAAAAATTAAATCTTTTGATTTATTATTAGTCATAATTAAGTGGGTGATTTAGTGGGTAAATTAATGGGTAAATTAATGGATAAATTAATAGATAAATTAATAATATTTCTGGATAGCTAGAAAAGCCCCCCCATACGCCTCTATTAATCAACGGGGAAACTATGACTAGCTTTTAATTTAATGTTCTTAGGCTCTAAATTAACTTCTAGCCAGTTAGGCCAAGCGATATAGCTGAAAATATTATCTGCTGCTGGCGTGTGTAGCACTAATAATTTACGATGATAAATAATTTCTTGATCATCTTTGCGACTAAAATAAGGAATAATCGTCAAAGGTTGTTGATTTATCAGCTTAAGCTGGCGATTAATATTTTGAATTTGTCGCTCAATTTTACTTTCATCTTCAGCAGAAAAAATAATTTCAATTACCGTTAATTCTTGATAATTGGCTAACGGGCTTTTCAAAAAAATATGTTGCGTCAATCTTTGTTTTGATTTAGGAATTCGCCCATTTTTAGTTTTAATCCATTTTAATAATATCCCTCTAGTAAAATGAGCGAACCTTTTTATTTCTCTATCGTGCAAGGTTCCATTATCTTTCATTAAATACCAATTCTCTGGTGTAAAATGCCATAATAAGCCTAAATTACTAACCGTTGCGTCTCTTAAACTAGCGGGAAAGCGGTAGTCTTCCGGTAGATTTGATAGGCTTACATTAGCTTTCGAGATGATATTGATTGGTGGAGTTTGGGTAAAGTTTTGCCAGATAAATTGGCATTGATGATAGGTTGGTTTTGGAGCAAAATTATCAACAAATTCTATTATTTCAAAAGAAAAATTTTTAATCGCAAAACACATTTGTTTGCAATAAGGGCATTGAAATGGTATGATTCTTTCCAATATTTGATTGGATTTTGTGCCAGAGTTAAGCAAATTAGCCGATAAATATTTACTATTCTTCACTCTCGATAGAGGGATAAGTTTATCCAAAATAAAATTATTTTTAAAAGTGTATTTATTACTAAAAAATAAATAAAAGCTAACAAAGTCAGCACCATTTCATAGCCTAAGCGAAGCAGACTTACGATGCAAGAAAAATTAATCATAAAAAATGAACTATAAAGCTAAACCAACCAACTTACCACCTAAGAAAAATTTAAATTGGCAAAAATTGGGCTTTGATTACAAAAAATGTGATTATCGCTTTCAAGCCCGCTGGAAAAATGGCCAGTGGGATGATGGACAAATTTGTACAGACGAATTTATTAATCTCCACGAAGGCTCTACTGCCATTCATTATGCTCAACAATGCTTTGAGGGCTTAAAGGCTAAAACAGCTAAAGATGGCCGAATTTTGCTGTTTCGTCCCTCGTTAAACTGGGAAAGAATGAAAACAACGGCTAAGCGCTTAATGATGCCCGCTCCGTCTAAAGAGCTCTTTTTTAAAGGATTGCATGAAACTGTGTTACGCAATTATGATCTGCTACCCCCTTTTGGCCATGGAGCTAGCCTTTATCTGAGGCCTCTATTAATTGGGGTAGGCTCAAATTTAGGCATTAGAAAAGCACCTGAATATATATTTAGAATTTTTGCTTCGCCAGTTGGCCCCTACTATAAAAAAGGACAAGTTATTCCTATTACTTTAAAAATATCAGATAATGATAGAGTTGCTCCCAGTGGGATTGGTGCCTATAAAGCCGGTGCTAACTATATTGCTGGATTGCAAGAACAGTATCAAATTAAAAAAAATAATGCCGATGATGTGTTATTTTTAGATCCTTTACATCATAAATATTTAGAAGAAGCGGGTGCGGCTAATATAATAGTATATTTTAAAAATAATACCATCGCCACTCCCAAGGCTAGCACTATTTTACCTAGTATCACGAGAAAATCTGCCATGACTATCGCTAGCGACATGCTCAACATTAAAACTGAGGTAAGGCAGATAGATTTTTATCAAGAATTACCTAATATCTTAGAATTAGCGAATTGTGGCACAGCGGCAGTGGTTTCACCCATTGGTCGTATTATTGATGTTGATGGAAAACACTATGATTTTCATCATCAAGATCAATCTAAGGATTCTATTATGATAAAATTAGGTGAAATTCTAAATAACATTCAACTAGGCATTATTGAAGATTCCTACGATTGGAACTATCAGATTTATCCTTGATTTCTGGTTATGGCAATTATACCCACAGCCAAATCCTGCCGATTATCGCTATAAAAAAATTATCAAATATTTTATCTATTGTTTGGTTATGACAATTAGACCCACAGCTAAATCCTGCCGATTATCGCTATAAAAAAAATTATCAAATATTTTATCTATTGTTTGGTTATGGCAATTAGACCCACAGCCAAAAATTTATTGACCATCGTTAAAAATATCTTAGTTGACTAATTTAAAGGATATATAATGCCCAAAATAACAGGCCAAAATACCCACAAATACCGAAGTAGCTAAATAAAAAATTGCTAATAATCCGCTCTTATCCGCCAACACATAGCCCCCCTCAGTAAAAGAAGAAAATGTGGTAAATCCACCTAAAAAACCAATTGTCACAAATTGCCTGATTTCTAAAGAAATACCCTTGCTATATAACAATCCACCACACAAGCCTATACCAAACGAACCTAACATGTTAATTGTCATTATATCCCATGGCACTATCATCAAATTAGGCAGATATGCCCTGAAAAATTTGATAATTAAAAACCGAGCCACCGCTCCTGAACCGCCCCCTAGGGCTATTAATATGATACTCAACTTAGGTAAATTGATAGTTTTTTAATAAATATATTGCTCTTTAATCACCGCCAGATTTTAAAGTATCTTCCAACAACCCACCCATTCCTAAAGCTAGCCCTTCTTTATTTCTATCTTTAGCTTTATTCTTATCTCTATTTTTATTAGCTGCCTTATTTTGTTTCTCGCTAACTTCCATTACTCCAATATTATGCTGCCCCGCCATCTCTTCTTCTATACCCACCCCTTGCAGATTAATCAGATATAACCCCTCTGGCGATCCTGGCCAAAAATTACCCACCTTCGGTAAACGAGATAAATGGCAATGCTGGCTTAATTCATTTTTTGTGATGCTAGTAGCCCACATATTGCCTTCTTTTAAAGTATGCATCAAATTAGTAGATACAGAGTGGGCTGAACCCCCTAAAATGTTAAATGAGCCACTTGAATTTTGAAAATTTGCCAGCACTATTTTTCCTTTATCAATTAAAAATAGCGGCTTAAATTCTTTTTTAATAGAGCTTCCACTCTCTTCTTTAAAAGATGATAATTTTGTTTTTATTCGCTTAATTGTGGCCAAACAATTACTATATTTATCCTCCCCCTTAAAGCCTAGCCAAGCTAAATCACTATCATATTTTAGCAAAACCGATTTATCATTTTGAGCGACTAAATGATATATTTGTTGCAACTTCATCACCACTCGTAAAAAATTTGTGCCAGATAGCTCAGAAGTGGCTTGACGAAAATTTGTTAGCCTTATCGCTAATAATACTAAGTTAAATTTTCTGACTGAAGGAGCTACTCTGCCTGATTTTACCATCTCGCTTAGCCCTAAATTCTTATCTGTTTGATGCATAACAGATTTAGCTTGCTCATTCTTTACTTCTTTCTCTTGTTGAGAAATATTATCTAAGATATTCCAAAATTCCCCGTCTATATCATCTTTATTTGTTTTAAATGATTTATCAAAACGTTGTTGCAGCCGCCTAAGATTTTCCATCAGCCCAAAATAGGCAAACCAAATAATAAGGCCAATCACTAGGCCTATCCCCGCTATGATCGCTAGTAAAAATAAAATATATCCTTTTTGAGAAGCGGCTAAAACATGCTCATTATATAATATTTGTAAAAATACTGGCTTATTTATCCCTTCTAAATCAAATTTATAGATATATTGTCGGTATTTTGTAGTTAACTGGCCATCTAATAATGTGACTTTAAGTAATTTAAAATTATTTTTATCATCTTTAATAAATGTTAAAATATCCTTACTCGCCCTCTTTCCTAAATTAGTAGCCTCGCTCGAAGATATATAAAAACCATCTTCACTTAATAGATTAATTTGCTTTATCAAAAAATCATCACCAGAAAATAATTTGCCAATATCATTTAAATTATAAGCCCGAAAATTTTCAAAACTAGCATTTGCTAACCTTTTATCATTTTCCACAAAATAACCTATTTTATTGCTCATTATAGATAAATCATTAGTTACCTTCTGATCTATGTAGCGAGACACTAAAAATCTACTAATCAAAAATACTATCACCAAAATAGCTATAGCCAACAAAGATATTTTAACTATTAAATTTCGGCGCCTTATTGCCTTAGCACAATTTTTTATTAAACTATTATTCACTTATTTTACTCATATAGTTATTATTGAATATTAATTAAGCACTTTCACTTTGTTCAATTACTGTTTCTTGACTTTGTTGTAATTCAAATAACAATCTATTTACCTCAACTACCGAAGTATAACCTAGCAGTACTTTGATATGACAATCAGTCGCTAAATCAATTAAAGCGTCAGATTTAATAGCGGCCTCCCTTAATTCCATTGAACTACTGTTTTGGCTAATAGCACTACGCATAACATCATTAACCACCAAAATTTCATGCACCCCTAACCGGCCAGCGTAGCCACTATTTGAGCATTCATCGCAGCCTTTATGCTCATATATATATCCCTTAAAATATTCTTTTGTGTTTTCGGTAAAGCCTATTTTAGATAATTCTTTCCAACTCTTCTTTACCTTTACTCGGCAATGCTGACAAAACCTTCGCACCAATCTTTGCGATAGCACACACTTTAATGTGCTACTTATCAAAAATGGCTCTACCCCCATATCTATTAATCTTATTATTGTTGATAGGGCGTCATTTGTATGCAAAGTGCTTAACACAAGATGGCCAGTTAAAGCAGATTGAATAGCAATTTGTGCTGTTTCTGTATCACGAATTTCTCCTACCATAATAACATCAGGATCTTGTCGCAAAATAGAGCGTAGCCCTGCCGCAAACGTTAATCCTTGCTTCTCATTTACTTGCACTTGGCCGTATCCCGACATTTGATACTCAACTGGGTCTTCAACAGTAATCACATTACGAGAATTATGATCTATACTTTGTAAACATGAATATAATGTAGTCGTCTTACCCGAACCAGTAGGGCCAGTGACTAACATTATCCCATTAGGGGCAGATACTGTATCTATCAATAGTTTTTTGATTTTATCTTGCAAATCTATCTCAGTTAAACCAAGTAACCCATGGCTCTGCTGCAAAAGACGAAGCACCACCCTTTCTCCATGAATAGTGGGAATTATTGACACCCTAATATCTAATTTCTTGCCCGCTAATTTAATCATAGTTCGCCCATCTTGAGGCACATTTCGCGTGGCAATATCAAGCTTAGCCATCACCTTGACCCTATTTACTATCTTGTTATGAGCATGTTTTGGTATTTCATTTATTTGACGCAATATCCCATCCATTCTATTTCTCACTATCGTCTGGGTGGCGGTAGGGTCAATATGCACATCAGATGCGTTATAACGCATAGCGTGAAATAACATAGAGTTAACCAATCGCCTAATCGGCTCATCGTCATCTGAAGCTAACAAATCTTCTCCTTCTCCGCCAACGACTGTTTCTTGCGATTTAGCGTCATCATCTTCTAATTTTTCTGCTTCATCGGTGTTATATTCTTTTTGGATTAAATTCAAAATATTACTTTCCATCGTAAATATAATATTAGCCGTTCGACCCATTAAATCAGCCGCTTCCTCACAAAAAGGAATACCCTTTGTATCGGCAATGGCAAAATTAACTACTGCACCCGATTTTTCCACTGGAAAAAATAAATACTTATAGGCTATCCGATGAGGCACACACTCAATAAATAAATCTCGCACCTTTTCATCTGGATCGGCGGGAGATTCCATAAATTTTAATCCCAAAAAATTAGCTAGCGACTCTTGGTACGAAGCTTCTGTCATATAACGCCGACTTAGCAAAAATTGCTTTAATGTTTGATCTTTTTGCCCGTTATCCGATAATTCTTCTTTTACTAATACTAAATCTATCAACTTGTTATCTGATAGATAGTTAAAAAATTCCTGGTTAAACATTTTGTGCTGTGAGTTTTTGTTTGTTTCTTTTTATTTTTGGCCTGGCTTTATAAGCTTGATTAAAAGATTTATTTTCTAAGGCTAACATTTGAGATAAATGATTGGTGTTCTTTTTTTTCATTTGTGAGATTAAATATTTAAGTAAATAACCAGTCATCCTAGCATCTCCTAACGCTGAGTGCCGATCGGCCAAATCTCCTTTATGAAATTTAGCTAAATCGGTTAATCCATATTTTTTTTCTTTATCAAGCACTTGCTTAGCCAATAACCAAGTACAAAGATCTATTACTGGTAATGTCTTTAACCCATGCCTTTGTGTTTCATAATATATAAAATTATAATCAAATTCAGCGTTATGTGCCACTAACACAGCTACCCCCAAAAATTCTAAAAATTTCTTCAATACCTCCTTAATGTTAGGTGCTTTAGCTATCGCCGATAAATCAGCCCTTGTCATTGAAGCCACATAAGGTGGAATTGACTGGTTGATTTTTACATATGTATGAAATTCTTCTATCATTTCACCACCACGCATCTTTATTGCCCCTATCTCAAAAATTTCATCTTTACCTAATACCGCCCCTGTTGATTCTAAATCAGTCACCACAAACTCAGTTTCATCAAGCAGGCTATCAAAGCGCCAGCTAAGTAAATCCTTAGCTCGCCAAAAAGATGAATCGTCCAATTCAAACCTATTATCAGCAATCTTTACTATATCAGATATTCCCTTTATCTTAGCAGAAGGATTAGCCAGTAACATCAAATCTAACCGACTCAAGGTTAGCCCTGATTTGCTCAGCCACCGATATGCCCGGTTCAACCACCCGCTAGACCTTTCATATAATAATTTATCTTCTTTTGTTAATGAATTCACTATTTTTTCTAATTAAATCTATTATTTATATATACCTATAACCATCACTTAGAATTTTTTATTTTTCTTGCCCCGTCTAATAACCTATCACTTAAATTATTATTAGCATGGCTAGACCAACTTCCTGTTAAGGTAACTCGTTTATTGCTTTTTTTTAATATTTCCAAATAAGATGACCTTTCTATCTGATTAGCCCCTAAAGAATATAAGTGTTGGTTAGGTATTTGACAATCAATCAAACTAAACCCCTTTGTTAAACAAAAATCTACTAACGCTGCTAAAGCTAATTTTGAAGCATTGCTCACCTTAGTAAACATAGATTCAGCAAAAAATAAATTACCTAAAGAAACACCATAAAGACCCCCCGCTAAATTTCCCGCTATAGTCACTTCAAATGAATGGGCATATCCAGCTAAATGCATATGTTCATAAGCTTTAATCATGCCATCCCCTATCCATGTGCCTGATTCCCCACTGCGCTTGATATTAGCACAACTTTTAATGACTTTTGAAAAATTTTTATCTATGGAAATTTGATAATTAGCACGCCTAATAGTGCGAGCTAAACTCTTTGAAATATGAAATTTGGTGGGTTGTAGCACACACCTTAATTTAGGTGACCACCACAAAATACTACTTTGCTCATTAAACCAAGGAAATATGCCCTCTTGATATGCTAATAAAAGCCTGTCTAGCTTAAGGTCTCCGCCCATAGCCAGCAATCCATCTGTTTCAGCTAGTTCAGCTGAAGGAAAAATATTTTTCTCACCTAGCAGGTATATCGTCATCTTATAGATAAAAAAAATTAGTTTGTCAAACTATCCCCTTTATCGTCAAACCATAATATATCATCTTTATCCACATCTAAAGAATAATCTTGCCCCATTTGCCAATCAAAAATTTTTGTCTCTACCAAAAAACTAATCGCTCCCGATTTAAATTCTAATAAACTCTTCGCTCCCAAATATTCCACAAACATCAACTTAGCTTTAATTATTCCATCTTGAGTTGATAAAATTTTGAAATTATCAGGCCTAATGCAAGCATATGATAACGAAGAATTAGATGCCAATTGCTTGGAAATAGGCAAGGCAAAATTTGCTTCATCAACCTGAAATTTACCATTTTCACCCCTTCCTCTCATCTTGTTTATCGTTGGTGAACCGATAAATTGGGCAGTAAAAATATTTTTTGGCTGTTGATAAATTTCTTTAGGCGTGCCCATTTGTTGTATTTTACCCTCATTTAAAACCACAATAAGCTCCCCTAACGCCATCGCCTCAGTTTGATCGTGAGTTACGTAAATAGAAGTATGCCCTAACTGCTGGTGAAGCTTGATTATTTCTCTTCGCAAATTTTCTCTCAATCTAGCATCCAGATTGCTCAATGGCTCATCAAATAAAAATATTGCCGGCTTTCTGATAATGCATCTGCCTATAGCAACTCGCTGCTTTTGCCCCCCTGATAAACCTTTGGGATACCTTTTTAACAGGTCTTGCATTTCCAACATTTTAGCCGTTTTATGGACTCGCTGTTTAATTTGCTCTTTAGGTATTGATTTTAATTTAAGCGGATAGCTAAGATTTTCTTCTACCGTGAAATGGGGATAAAGGGCGTAATTTTGAAATACCATCCCCACATTACGATCTTTAGGCTCTACTTTAGATACATCTTTACCATCTATATATATCTTTCCGCTGGTAGGGCTTTCTAACCCTGATAGCAGCCTCAATAAAGTAGATTTCCCTGATCCACTCGGGCCTACTAACACTGTAAATTTATGGCTAGGTATTTCTAAATCAAGCTCATCTAGCACTCTTTTACCAGATTCAAATTCTTTAACTATTTTTGAGAAATTAATCATATTTATTCATAAATTAACGTTTATTCAGCCACCACCACCAAGCCAAGGCGGTTCTAGCCTATTTTATTTTATAGTTATCACTTACCTAGTAATTTTTTTAGTGATTGCTTGATATTAGAAGATTTAACCAAGCTAGCACCAACTAAAATAGCATTAAACTCTGCTTTCGCCAACCTCTCCACTTGGGAAAAGCTATTGATTCCACTTTCACTAACTTTTATTATATCAGATGGAATAGTCTTTACTAATGAAAAAGAGGTATTTAGATCTATGGTGAAATTAGTTAAATTGCGATTATTAATACCTATTATTTTTGCACCTATGCTGAGTGCCATATCTAGTTCATTTTTGTTGTGCACTTCTACTAATACCGATAAATTTAACGAATTAGCTTGTTTATGAAATTTTTCAAGTTGTGCTTTAGTTAAAATTTTGGCAATTAAGAGAATGGCGTCAGCACCGATTAGATACGATTCTTCAATTTGCCATGAATCTATTATAAAATCTTTTCTTAATATGGGCAAATCGCAATTAAGGTGTGCTTCACTTAAATAGTCGTTGTGCCCTTGAAAATAATATTCATCAGTTAAAATGCTAAGGGCGTTTGCATTGGCTTTTTGATAATTATTTACTATTTTTTGGGCGTCAAAATCTTTTACTAATACCCCTGTTGAAGGAGAAGCTTTTTTCACTTCTGCGATTACGGCTATCTCATAGTTTTTTTTGTTAATTGCCAAAGAAAAATCGATCGGCTCCTTGCCTGGTCTGGATTTATATTTAAATCCATTTTTTTTTGCTTGTCCCACTTCATCTTTTTTATGGGCCACTATTTGCGTTAAAATATCTTTACCTCCCATAATAATTAAAGCTGTTTTATCTTGCTGAATATTAATAATGATAGTATGATATAGCTCAATTTACGCAATCTTGATTCGCTCGCTACGCTATAATATGATTGCATTATTTAAGTATCTTATTAATATATTATGAGTAAAAAAAATGAAAGCTAATGATATCCTTAAAATTAAGGGTAATATTCTATATACTACCTTTCCAGAACAAAACCTAATCCTAATAATTGACCACATGGCTAAACTAGATATTGGTTCTTTTGTGGTAATGGATAAAGGAAGTTTGGTTGGCTTAATTACTTTTCGGGAAATATTGCAATTATTAGCTAAAAAAGAAAAACTTAACCTTGATATCCCTGTAGGGAAAATAATGCAAAAAGAGCCGGTCACTGCCTCTGTTGATATGGACGTTACTCATCTCCAAAAATTGATGATAAACCAGCATATCAGATATTTACCAGTTGTGAATGAAGGTATATTAATGGGTATATTATCATTTCACGATGTTGCTAGAGCTGGGTTGGTAGCAAAAGATTTAGAAAATCAACACCTCATCAATTATTTACATAGGTAAATTTAAAATTAGTATAAAGTAAAATAAAATGTCAAAAATTACCTCATCTCCTCGGCTATCTCATTTAAACATTTCGAAAATGAAAAAAGAAAATGTGAAGATTGCCGCGTTAACTAGCTATGATTTTTCGTTTGCTAATTTGTGTCAGGAAGCAGGAGTTGATATTATTTTTGTAGGCGATTCTCTAGGAATGGTGATACAAGGGCATGATTCTACTATCCCCGTGGAGCTTGGCGATATTATTTATCACACCAAAATAGTTGCTAAAGGCTCTAAACGTCCTTTGATAATTAGTGATTTACCATTTGCTACCTACCAGGAGAGTCCTAAACAAGCTTTTTCTTCAGCGGCTAAAATATTAAAAGCTGGTGCCCAAGTAATTAAACTTGAAGGTGGCGAAGATATGGCTAGCACAACTGAATTTTTGAGCAGGCGTGGGGTGGCGGTTTGCTCTCATATAGGGCTTACGCCGCAATCAATTAACCAGCTTGGTCGTTATGGGATACACGGAAAAAATGATGAATCCTTTGCTCAAGTTAAAAAAGATGCCTTTGCTCAACAGCAGGCGGGGGCGGTGATGATAGTATTAGAAGCCCTTTACGCTGATTTAGCTGAAGAATTAGCTAATGAGCTAACTATCCCCACGATTGGCATTGGGGCTGGCCCTTCTTGTAGTGGGCAGGTGTTAGTTATTTACGATATTTTAAATATCACTATGGGTATTAAGCCAAAATTTGTTAAAGATTTTATGCAGGGGCAAGATTCAATTTTATCGGCTATTAGGGCTTATGTGGCAGAGGTAAAAGATGGTACTTATCCTGCTACTAAACATCTTTATCGCTAATTTTTTGAAAGTGACTACTTTAAAATAACTATTAGGGCGGTTATATTTATATTATGCGAATATTACAAAACACTCATGATTTAGCTAATTTTTGTCATAAATCCCCTCGAATACTTATTCCCACCATGGGAGCTCTGCATGAGGGTCACTTGGCTTTAGTTGAAAGAGCTAGACACATTGTTAATTTAAAGAAGCAAGATATTAAAATTATCGTTAGTATTTTCATTAATCCGTTGCAGATGGAAAGCGAGCAAGATTTTAAAAAATATCCCCGCCAACTGCAAGATGATTATAATAAATTATCACAATCCTCTGTGGACGCTGTTTTTATCCCACTGACAAAAGATATTTACCCTGAAAAACAAACATTTCTACTATCTCCTCCAGCTAGCTTAAGCTCTATTTTGGAGGGAGAATTTAGACCTAATTTTTTTGAGGGAGTATCTACTGTAGTTCTAAAATTATTCAATATCGTAATGCCTAAGTTTGCCGTGTTCGGTAAAAAGGATTATCAGCAAATGCTAGTTATTAAGGAAATGATAAGGCAATTTAACCTTGATATCAAAATTTTATCGGTTGATACTTTAAGGGATAAACGGGGTCTGGCTTTATCATCAAGGAATTTATTATTATCTGCCGATGATTTAATTAATGCATCATTTTTATTTGAGTGTTTAGATCAAATAAAGAATCTTTTATTAAAGGGTAATGATGATTTTGATAAATTGGCTCGCGATGCGGTTGCTAAATTGATAAATAATGGTTGGCAACCTGATTATATTACCATTAGAAATCCTATCAATCTAGCCCCGGCTATGGTTAATGATAATTATTTTGTTGTGCTAGGAGCGGCTCATTTTAAAGGGGTTAGGTTGATAGACAATATATTATTTAAATTACCTTAGAATTATCAATAATTTTAATAAATGAATATGAATATGAATAGGGAAACGCTATTAGGTAAAAAATTTCATTTGAAAAAAAGAAAAGCTTTATGGGACGCCATGAAGCCTGATAGCTTGGCTTTGATTTGCTCGGCAGAAATCCCTGCTGATCCTTACGCCAGAGTTAAACACAGGAACTGGCCACAAAATTCGGAGTTTTATTATCTTACTGGCATTTCGCAACCTAAATGTAGTTTATTGTTAATTAAAAGCAAATCTTATGATCGCTTAGAAATCTTATTTATTCCAGCAATAGATAAGCATTTTATTCGCTGGGAAGGCGCGATGCTAAAAACTACTGACGCTAGTAATTTAAGTGGGATAGAAGATATTCAATATAATCACAATTTAGATACCACTTTAAATAATCTTTTACCCAAGCTAACTCATTTTTATATTGCGACTACTGCGTCCACCATGGATCAGGGAAAAAGTGCTTATGAATTAAAAATAGCCGATATAAAAAAATACTTCTGGGGGTTAAAGATGATGAAAATAGGCGATATCTTAGATAAACTTCGCTGGGTAAAAGAAGATTGCGAGATTGATAATATAAAAAAAGCAATCGCCATTACCGCTAAAGGAATTAAAAGGGTTGCTAAGCGAATCGCTGCCGGAATTTACGAACATCAATTAGTTGCTGATTTAACTTATGAATATCTAAACGCTGGTTGCCTAGGCCATGCTTTTTACCCGATAGTAGGTGCGGGGATAAATTCTACGGTGCTGCACTACGCCTCTGCTGCTGATAAATTGGTTGAAAATGATGTTTTATTAATCGATACAGGAGCTGAATGGGGTGGTTACGCCGCTGACGTTACTAGAGTTTTTCCGGTAGGTAAAAATTTTACTAATCAGGCAGCAGATATATATGCTCTTAATTTAACTATTCAAAAAACTATTTTAGCTAATTTAAAAATTGGTCAAAGTTTCGCAAAAATTAGCCAGCTAGCGCAAGAAATACAAACCAAACTACTAATAGAAAATAAATTAATTAAATCGCCCATAGAAGCAAAAGAATGCACCATTCACAACATCGGCCACCCCCTTGGGCTTGATGTGCATGACCCTCCTTTATTTGATGAGCCTTTAGTTCCAGGATCGGTTATTACTATTGAACCAGGACTTTATTTTCCAATAAAAAAAATCGGCGTTAGAATTGAAGATGACATCCTATTTACAGCTAAAGGAATAGTTAATCTCACTAAAGATATTCCTAAATAATTAATAAAGTTTAGCTAGCTAGTATAATAGCAGTAATAATAATAATAATAATAATCTAATTTTATTATGTATGATCAGCATGACCGCCTAGATAACGATAAACCAAAGTATTTTTTGATTTATGATTTAGAAACTAGCCGTCTTGATTTGATTGGACAAATTTTATCTATTAGTTTTTTACTAACTGACGCAGCTTTAAATCCTATTGAGGGATATAGCAAAGATTTATATGGCCGTTTATCTATTTTAGAATTGCCTGAGCCTGAAGCAATTAATGCTAACGGCATTGATTTGGCCATTAGCCAAAAAGAAGGTTTGGTAGAATCTGAGCTAGCTTCTCAAATACATAGCTTTATCCAAAGTTGTTTAAATAGATGTGGTTCCCATCAGATAAAGCTGGTAGGGCACAATGCTAGTAGGTTTGATTTACCTTTTTTACGCACTCTATTGATCAGAAATGGGTTTAATCCTTACTTTTATGGCAAGATACTATATTTAGATTCAATTCATCTTTTGAAGCACGCCGCTTTTGAGATTGATGATATACTGCCCTTTGATAAAGAGAATGAGCGTTATTCATTATCTCTTAATAATCTATCTAAACATCTATTAAAAAATACTACCCCACAATCCCACAAAGCAAATGAGGATGTGGCTTTACTAAGAGATCTTTTGGCCTATATGAAGGGAAAATTTGTTGCTTTATGGGAAACGAAAGTTTTTGATACCCCTGTTGATAATGAAAATCCTTTCTACTCCTTAAGCATTGATATGAATAATTATCAGCCTTCAAAGTTAAATTTCATTAAAACTCCCTATGTGCTGTTAGATAGCAATAAAAATATGTTTTTAATGATTGATTTAGCCAAGTGCAAGCTAGAAAATTCTATCAATAAAGAGTCCATTTTTTATAGAAATATTTCTACTGGTTTCTTGAAAATAGACTATAACGCCAATCCTGATAAGGATATAATGGATTTAGCAATTAAAGCTAAGGAGTCTCTTAGCGTCTGGAATTGTGATAATTTCTTTGAAAAGAGCACTTGTGATATAGAACAAGACATCTATAGATTATTATTTTCAGATGTTAACTCTTTAGCTAGGATATTAAATGTTAGTGAAAATAATTTACCCCCCAATTTAAGTGATGATATGAAAGAAATTTGGCTTAGATTTCGTTTAAAAGCCTATTCCTTTACAAATAGCCCCCACCAAAAGGTCTATGACCATCACCTAAAAAATTATGCCCAAAAACGTTATATTGATGGGATAAAACTTAATAAATTCGGTGATATAGATAAAAAGTCGTCCACCTTTTCAGATATGAAAAATCGCCTAGCACAAATGATTGATCAAGCCCCTAAAGATAAATTAGCCCCCCTCCTATCATTAAAGAATTATTATGAAACAGCTTATATTACTAAATTTTTGCGTGATTAATATTAAAGGTCATATACCCACCATTATTCAAAGGTTATTCTTCCATAAAGCAAGCAATGATCAGAAGGTAAAGCTTTAGTTGGTCCATAGTGCTTATCTCCATAATCTCGTTCGTAGGATCTTATTTTAACTAAGCCTGAAGTTTTATCACTTCCATCTGCTAAGACTAGTTTATTGGCTAGCCGGATACTATTTATGAAATAATTATTGCCATATAAACAACGACCACGCTTCAAATATTTACCAACTTTCCTATCCGCAAAAGATATCATCAGTCTATCAACAAAGCGATCAGACTCATTAAGCGCAAAAAACATATATGCCAGCCTAGTTTTATCGGTAATAGGAGATTTAGCGTCCAAATTATCAGACCCAGCTAGTCTGGCAGGTTTTTTATGCCGATAGTGCTCTCTTAGTTCCCACGAGAAAAGACGATTAAAGTCTCCCATAATCAAAAATGGGATTTTTTGCCTGTTTTGGTCGCTAATCCATTTTCTTAGTCCTATTATTTGCTTACGTAATATTTGACAATTTCTGGCAATCCGATCAGTAAATCTACCGGCTAGCTTATCGCCATCAATAATATAATTCTTACACCCAGCTTTTAAATGAATATTAAGTATTTTAATGGTTGTTTTAGCTGGTGATATGGTTACTTCTAATCCTGGGCGAGTTAAGTGCTGATTTTTATTTTTAGGATTTTGGATGGCTAATTCAGTTATCAATTTAAATTTAGGATTAAGATTAGCCTTTTTTCTAATCGCAAAAGCTATATTTTGTGAGATATGATAGTTAGTTGCCATCAAATGATAATCATCTTCATCTAAAATTAATTTTAGCGCATTAAGGTCAGTTATTTCTTGAATGGCGTAGATATCGGCATTTATTTGATGAGATTTTTCTTTTAGAGCATTTATTTTTAATTTAAATTTATCCCAGCTATGAAGAGTTAGATATGCCTTTTGTTTAGTAAAAAAATCATATCCATTATGGGCGTCGCAGTACATAAGGATAGGTGGTCTTTTATTTGTAGGCTTCCAATTATGGGCAGAGCAGTACTTTTTCCATACCACAAAGTGTTGCTGGCTCATCATGTTTTGCAAATTCCAACTAGCCAGCAATAGCTCGTTAGTGGCGAAACTCTTAACAAAATAACCATTAGATAAGATTAATATCCCACCTAGTAAAATAAACTTTATTAATTTTTTACTCATTTATCAATCTATATAACTAATCATTAATCACTGCCAACTTAAGCGTTTATTATAAATTTTATCATCAACAAAATTTTGCTAATAGAAATTATTGTTATATTGTGCTACATGCTAATATACTTTATGATTTGAGGAGGTAGCTACTATATTAATATATTTTTGTTAGTATACTGAAATAATAATAATAATAATAATACACAACAAACTATAAAACTTAAATAATGGCTTTTAACAAATTTATTCCCGGCCCAAGAAAGGCGGCTATTTTGCTATTAGCACTAGGAGAAGAGGTAGCATCTGATATAATGCGTAGTTTGTCTGAAGCAGAAATTCAGCAAGTGGGATATTTCATGACTCGTTTAACTGAAATAGATCAAGATGAGCTAGATTTTGTGTTAAACGATTTTTATAATAAAACAGCGGCGCAAGATGGATCTTTTTTGTTATCGGCGCAAGGAGATTTTGTGAGAAACGCTCTTAGCAAAGCGTTTGGAGAAGAAAAGGCAAAAAAAATGCTAGAAAATTTGAGCGAAAATGCCGAAGGGGGGATTTTGCAATCTTTGAAATGGCTTGATCCAAGAACAATCGCCCAATTTATTTCTAACGAACATCCCCAAACAATCGCTCTAATTTTAGCTCATATGGATACCTCAGAAAGAATGGGGGTAATATTAAAGTGTTTACCAGAATCAATTCAAGCTGATGTGGCTTACCGAATAGCGATTTTAGAATCAATTCCTCCAGGAGTTATTTCTGAGATAGATGAAGTGTTAACTCACGAAATGCAAACGGCAGGCACCTTTTCTACTGCTAAAGTAGGGGGAACGGTGGCGGTAGCTGAGGCGTTAAATAGTATGGAAAAGGCGGTAGAAACTAGGATATTATCATCAATTGAAGAGGCTAACCCTGATTTAGCGGAAAATATCCGCGAGCTCATGTTTACTTTTGAGGATTTAATATTTATTGATAGTAATGGGGTGCAGGTAGTTTTATCTGAGGTTTCGCAAAGTGATCTAGTCCTTTCTTTAAAAACTGCCTCTGAGCAAACTAAGGAATTGATACTTAGAAATATGTCACAAAGGCAACAAGGCATGGTGAAAGATGATTTATCCAACCTTGGGCCAACTAGAGTTTCTGAGGTGGAGGCTGCTCAGCAAAAAATTGTGAAGGTGGTTCGTCAATTAGAAGAAGAGGGAAGAATTTTCATACCAGGAAGGCGAGGAGGAGAGGCTCTAGCTTGATTATTTGTTATAGCTAGCCCAATCAAAAATCAAATTTATCACTGCTCCCGCCTTTAAATATGGGGAGTGGCTCTAGCTTGATTATTTGTTATAGTTAGCTCAATCACAAAACCAGATTAACCACTGCTCCCGCCTTTAAATATGGGGAGTGGCTCTAGCTTGATTATTTGTTATAGCTAGCCCAATCACAAAACCAGATTAACCACTGATCCCGCCTTTAAATATGGGGAGTGGCTCTAGTTTGATTATTTGTTATATCTAGCCCAATCACAAAACCAGATTAACCACTGCTCCAGTCTTTA
This sequence comes from SAR324 cluster bacterium, assembly GCA_016735295.1. GTDB lineage: Bacteria > SAR324 > SAR324 > XYD2-FULL-50-16 > JAERRU01 > JAERRU01. Next base: position 25,982 of record JAERRU010000011.1, on the reverse strand, counting down.
AATATGGGGAGTGGCTCTAGCTTGATTAACCACTTCTACTTTTATGATTGATTGTGCTGCCTCAATTTCTAAAATAAATTTATCCTTAAAATTATGATATTTGAAAATTATCTAACTTAGTAAGATTAGTTTCTGATAATTCCACATCCAACACCTTCGCAAAAGAAGGCCCTCTTCTAAGTTCTACGCACAAATCTTCTATCATATCTGGTGAAGTTTGTAGCAACACTTCCACCCTGCCATCAGCTAAATTGCGCGCTCTACCGGATAATTGCAATTTCTCTGCTAACTGGTGCACAAAGGCTCGGTAGCCAACTCCTTGCACCCGCCCTCTAATTAAAAAACAATATATTTTCATTGATTTAGTCATATTTTTGCTCATATTCACCTAACACTATTCAGCTAGGTTCCATAAATTCGATCACCTGCATCGCCTAATCCAGGAATAATAAATTTTTCTTTATTTAATCTCTGATCAAGCTCAGCACAATAAATAGATACATCTTTATGCTCCTTAAATATCTTCCTCACCCCCTCTGGAGCCGCGATAATTGATACCACCACTATTTTTGAGCAACCTTTTTCTTTAAGCAAACTAATCGTGCGAGCTAGCGTGCCTCCAGTAGCGAGCATTGGATCTAATATAAATGTACAATTATTATTGGGTAAAGATTTGATTTTATCATAATAAACAACTGGCTGAGCAGTATTTTCATCGCGAAATAATCCTAAAAAATGAACTGCTGCATTAGGAAATATGCTAAGTGCACCTTCTAGCATGCCTATGCCGGCCCTCATTACAGGTACTATACTGATAGATTTAGTTGATATTTCATTAACCACCACCTCTCCAGCCCAAGTTTGCACAGCTGCTTTGTGAGTGGGCAGACCCTGCGAAGCTTCGTAAATCAATAAAGAACCTAGCTCGCTTACTAATTCTCGAAATACTTTGGTGGAAGTATTTTGATTTCTTAAATAGCCTAATTTATGCTTAATGAGGGGATGTTCTAATAGTATAAGGTTTTTAAAATCCATCTTTAACTTTAAGAATAATTTTTATAAAGGTGCAACTCTCTAAATAGCTTAAATAAAACTGCAACTTTTATTATATTTAGACTATATTTTTTCATAAATTAAAGCAAGTACATCAAAGAAAGTATGTCGAAAAGAACTTGCTAGCAGGTGACATTATGATACAATCAATTAAGACGAATGGTTGGCGTTAGATGCTAATAGCATTAATATTATTAATATTGTTTCTGGCTACTAGTATCAATTTTAATAAAAAATCATAATAGAAAGAAAAAATTATGAGTAAAGAAAATTATAAAAATATAAGCCTCTCCTTGGAAAAAAAGGTGGCTATTATAAAATTTAATCGAGAAGACAAGCTAAATGCCCTAAATAGTGAATTGATAGGTGAGTTAGGCCACGCTTTAATTGATTTAGATAAAAATTCTAAAATTAGTGTGGTGCTAATTCATGGGAGCAATAAGGCTTTTGCCGCGGGGGCTGATATTGCTGAAATGGCAAAAAAAACATTTAGCGAAAATTATCGTACTGAATTTTTGAAAAATTGGGCTCCAGTAGCTAAATTTTCTAAACCTATCATAGCAGCAGTTTCTGGATATGCTTTAGGGGGAGGGTTAGAATTAGCTTTATCTTGTGATATTATTTACGCTGCTGATAATGCTAAATTTGGCCAACCAGAAATAACTCTCGCAATCTTACCTGGAATTGGTGGAACTCAAAGGCTAGTAAAGGCTATAGGTAAATATAAAGCTATGGAAATGTGCTTAACTGGCAAAATGATATCGGCTAAAGATGCGTTAAATTTTAATTTAGTCGCCGAAATATTGCCTGAAGATCAAATATTATCCAAAACCCTAGCACTAGCCGATAAAATAAGTCAATTCTCGTTACCTGCTTTGAGGATGGTAAAAGAAGCGATTAATTATAGTTTTGAATCCTCTTTAGCTGGGGGCTTGCATTTTGAAAGAAGATTATTTCACGCTGCTTTTGCTTTAGATGACCAAAAAGAAGGCATGCAAGCATTTTTAGAGAAAAGGAAACCTGCTTTTAAAGATCAATAGTAGATAATTAAAATGATGATGGGCTGTGGACGCTGAAAAATTAGGTTTTTAATCACTTTTAAAAATGGATTAATTAAAACTTTGCTTTAATTTTGCATTTAGGTTGTTAAGCGATATTTAGATAGCAACTTAAAAAACTAAAGTAATTTGTGAATAATCAATCTAAAAGAGAATCCATCATCAAGCAGTTAAAGCAAGATAAGCCTTTACCTCCCCAACATAAGAAATGGCTTATCGACATTTTAAAAACTGACACCCCCAATTTATGGTGGCTAGAAAAATTACCTTTGCTTGATCGCCAAGAAAAATTTTCTATTCGCACGATAGATCAAATTAATTCCATAACTCACCCTTCTGAGCCAAGTGAAGCGAAAAATCTTTGTTCAAAAAATTGTACTAAGCTAGATAAATTATCTTTATCTCAAAAAAAAGACGATTGGCAAAATATGCTGTTTATAGGCGACAACAAAGAAGTTATGTCGGCTTTGAATGGTGAGATTTATCAAGAAAAAATACAAAAATTGGGGGGCCTCAAATTGATCTATCTTGATCCGCCATTTGCGGTGGGATCTAATCGATCAGTAAATGTTAAAATAGGCGATTCTAAATTAACCAAACGTTGCCTAGCTTACCGCGACACATGGCGTTATGGATTAGCTCAATATGCAAAGGTTCTTTATCAAAGATTGGTTTTAGCTCATCAATTGTTAGCTGATGATGGCAGCATATATGTGCATTGTGATTGGAGAGCTAGTGCTATTATCAGATTTTTACTTGACGATATTTTTGGCCGACAAAATTTTCGTAATGAGATAATTTGGCAAAGTGCTCTAGGCAATTCGTCTAATAGCAATCGCAAATTCATCAAAAGCCACGAAACCATTTTTTATTATACAAAGAGCGATAATTATATTTGGAATGATGTTTTTGTGCCTTACAGCGATAAGGCAAAGCAGATTTATAAATATCATGACGATAAGGGATGCTATCAATTAGGCCCATGCGATTCTCCTGGTGGGGGCGGTTATGTTTATAGTTTAAATAAGGGTGAAAGGCTGCCTAGTCGGGGTTATAGCATGCCTAAAAAAACGGCATTAGAATGGATAAAGCAGGGTATATTGGTGGTTCGTCCGGGAAAAGTGCCTCTGAAAAAATGGTATCAGAAAAAAGAAGGGGTGCGGTGTCGTGATATCTGGAGCGATATTGGCAAAGAACGAGGCTATATTTACGCCACCCAAAAACCTGAAGCCCTGCTTAAAAGAATAATTGGCGCCTCTTCAAATGAGGGTGATTTGGTGGCAGACTTTTTTTGTGGCTCTGGCACTACAATGGTGGTAGCAGAAAAAATGCATAGAAAGTGGCTGGGCGCTGATTTTGGTAAATTAGCTATTTGCAATACCAGAAAAAGGCTCATATCTTTAAGGGATGATAAAATGCTAAAAAACCCTTTTTCTATTATTGAAGTTAAACAAGATTTGCATAATAGCTTATCATTTAATAGCTCACAGCAAGAATTAATTAAAAAAATAATCACTCATTATCAAGGTACATCATGGAAATTTCTCAATCAAACTTGGGGAATAAAAGATGATGAAATAGTTATAGTTTTATTAAACGAGGATTCATTAGCTAAAATTAATTTAACTAAAATCCATCAAGCCTGCTCGACTAAGCAACTCTTCCAGGTAGTTATTTTGGGATTTGATTTTTCTCAATCGCTACTGCATAAACTAAAAAAACAAGCTACTAGGAAAGGGATTATACTAAACTTTAAATATATTCCTGCTAATATTTTGGATGATAATATAAAATTAATCGCTAAAGATTTTCAAAGTGTTCATTTGGTGGAAGTCAAGCCAGACCTTAAAATATCGGCTAATCACAACACATTTAAAGTGGCTATTGAATTAACTGATTACCGGCTGGCCAGCGATAAAACAAAAAATAGCCACCACTGGGCTGAATTTATTGATTATTGGGGGGTCAGGTTGCAAACTAGCGATATTTATAGTGATGGTTCTACTCTAGAAAATAATTGGCAGAGTTTTCAAGAAAATAAAAATTCTCGCTTAAAAACACCCTTTTATGAATTGCCACTTTCTAAAACTTACGCCACCGTAAAAGTATTTGATGTTTTTGGTAACTATTCGCAAAGAAAATTAGAAATAGCTCCCGTTTAATGTGTTAATAGTTTAATAATCTAATAATCTAATAATCTAATAGTTTATTCACTATTATCTGGAGTGCGAAGTTTTCTCACTTCTTGGACATCTTTTTTATGAGCGATTAGCAAAGCGTTTTTTGTATCCACAATAATCAAATCTTCTAGCCCAATACCAGCTACTAACCTTTTCTCAGAGTGGATTATACAATTTTTGACATCATGCAAAAGTGTTGGCCCTCGCCGGTGGTTTCCATTTTTATCAATAGGATAAAGCTTACCCAGCTCTAGCCATGTGCCTATATCCGACCATCCTATATCACACGGCACTACTGCTATTTTAGCCGATTTTTCAAAAACGGCGTAGTCTATCGATATATCTAAAACACCATCAAATAATTTAGGTGATATTTCTAGTTGCTCCCAATTATCCCCAGTAGAGTGCTTGGCTTTGGCGATGCATTTAGCTGTTTTTGATTCTATGGTAGGAAAATATTTGCTTAACTCAGCTAAAAATGAGTCTACCCGCAGGCAAGATATTCCTGAATTCCAAAAATAATTGGTCATCTGCAAATATCGCTGAGCACTTTTTAGATCAGGCTTTTCCACAAAACGCTTTACATCATTTTGATCAATCTCAATATAGCCATATCCCGTATTCGGATCATCTGGTTTAATCCCAAAAACAGTTAATCGGCCTTGATCAGCTAGTTTAATGGCTTTTTTTAGTGCTTTGATAAATTTATTTTTCTTCTTAATAATATGATCAGCAGGGAGCACCAACATAATCGCCGCTTCACCATATTTTTTATGAACATAATGACCAGCTAAAGCAACTGCTGCAGCTGAATTACGACCGAATGGCTCTAAAATAAAAGTATTTTTAATTTCACTAATTGAAAGGGGTTCATACTCATCTTTAGTTTGAAAAAAAAACGAGCGATTAGTCACAGTAACTATCTCTTTAACCCCATCTATCTCCGCGGCGAGCAAATAGGCTTTTTGGATGAAACTCTGCTTATTATCAATTCTGATAAAAGGCTTAGGGAAATCCTCACGCGATAAAGGCCACAACCGCGAGCCCATACCCCCAGATAATATCACAGGAATAATGGGTCGATTTTTATTTTTTAGGATTTGTTCCACCTACTCAAATAACAATTTCGCTGCTTTTATATCTCACAACCAACCTTGTAACTCACGCACAACACGTTTATAAAGCAAATTTATATGATCATCACCATCATTTAAGCAGGGCACATAAGTAAATGTTTCTCCTCCATTATCTAAAAAAATATCTCTGCCTTGCATTGCTATTTCCTCTAATGTTTCCAAGCAATCACAGACAAATGCAGGAGATAAAATCATCATTTTTTTTACGTTTTTCTTAGCTAATTCTTCAATAGTCTTATCGGTATATGGCTGAAACCACTGCTCAAAGCCAAATCTGGATTGAAATGTTGTTATCCATTTTTCTTTATCCCAACCTAACTTTTCACACACCAAGTCAGATGTTTTGTTACAAAAATGGTAATAGGGGTCACCTTCTAACAGATATCTCTTGGGCAATCCGTGAAATGAAGTTAAAATTACTTCAGGTTGATGGTCTAAACTATTTAATTTATCTTGAATTGATTTAGCAATCGCATCTATATAATCACTATCGTCATGCCAGCCTGGAGCCGTTCTCACTACTGGTTGGTGTTTTACTTTTTTCAAATAATCAAACGCTTTGTCATAAGAACTCGCCGTTGTAGTGGCACTATATTGCGGATAGAGGGCAAATAATAATATTTTATCCACTCCTTGTGCTAACAAGTCTTTTATTCCTTGCTTTGTGCTGGGCTCGCCATAGCGCATGGCGTACGTAACTGATATTCCTTTATGATGATCGGCTAATTTAACTGCTATTTTTTCTGAAATCGCACGGCTATAAGTAATTAGTGGCGACTCATTTAATTCTTCATTCCAAATCTTTTTATATGCATGCCCGCTTCTAAACGGCCGGCTAGTCAAGATAATTCCTTGTAATATCGGTTGCCAGAATAATTTTGAATAGTCTATTACTCGCTGATCACTTAAAAATTCTGATAAATATCGCCTAACCGATTGATAATCGGTTGAACTTGGAGATCCTAAATTTAAGATTAATATCCCAATTTTATCTGAGGAAGGATTAGTATTATTCATTGATAAACTATTTTAACAGATGGTTTTTATTATGAAATTAAAAATAGGCTAGCTCTCGTTGTAATGCTAATCCCATCCACATAAAAAGCAAGAATTTTATTAATTTATTCTCCTTGCCGGTAGCTACCTTGCCATAATTAAAGCTAAAAAATAATTATATCTGATAAATATATCTACTCTAAACCCGGAGAGAAAGGGATTCGAACCCTTGAAACACTTTCATATTTACACGCTTTCCAAGCGTGCGCCTTAAACCGCTCGGCCATCTCTCCTTTTTCATAGCATACCCTCTTTTGATTAAAATAGCTTCTTACCCCAACAAATCTAAATAAATAATAAATTTACCAACAAATCGATTAAATAGTGCTAGCTAGATGTTTTTTCTTGCGGATGAATACCGACAAAATGGTAAGTGCTGCTGGGGTGATACCGCTAATTTTTTGGGCTTGCCCTAAAGTTTCTGGTTGATTATCAACCAATTTTTCTTTGACCTCTAATGATAATCCTGGTACTGAATTATAATCAAGCTGGCGAGGAATAAACACATGCTCCATTTTTAAATAGCTTTTAATTTGAGCTTCTTGCCTTTTTATATATCCCTCATATTTAAAATCACTGGTTACTAAGGTCTTTTCTGCTTTTGTATACTCGTTAAGATTATCCAAAAAACTTGGTGGTAACCCCTGCACTAAAGTTGCTAAATTAGCTTCTGGATTTTTTAAAAGCTGCGATAAAAGCCGTCGCTCAGTGATTACATTACTAGCATTTGATTTTTTACGCGAAACCTCTACCGATTGAGAGTTAAGCAATTTTGTTAACCTTTTTTTCCGCTTTTGTTTATCCAAAAACATCAAATACTTATGTTCAGCTAAAAGACCGACTTGATGCCCCTTTTGTGAAAGTCTCTCATCGGCATTATCTTCTCTAAGCAGCAGTCTATATTCAGCCCTTGAAGTAAACATTCGGTAAGGTTCTTTGGTGCTTTTGGTGATTAAATCATCAATTAATACCCCAATATAAGCTTGATTGCGTTGCAAAATAAAAGGCTCTTTTTCTTTAATTTTCAAACTAGCATTCACGCCCGCCATCAATCCTTGCGCCGCCGCCTCTTCATAGCCAGTAGTGCCATTTATTTGCCCCGCCAAGTAAAGATTTTTTACTCGCTTTAACTCTAGGCTAAGCCTTAATTGGTGGGGATATACAAAATCATATTCAATTGCGTAACCAGGTTTAATTATATCAACTTTCGCTAATCCTTTTATGCTTCTCATAAAATCGAGTTGCACATCAATTGGCATGCTAGTTGACATCCCATTGGGATAAAATTCGATCGATGATAAACTAGTCGGCTCTAAAAATATTTGATGCCGCTCCTTATCAGCAAATTTTACCACCTTATCTTCTATGCTAGGGCAATAACGCGGCCCGATGGAAGATATTTCTCCCCCATACATCGCCGATTTATCAAGATTATCTTTAATTATTTGGTGCGAATGAAGATTTGTATAGGTTATAAAACAGCTGGTTTGGGGCAGTTTTTGGAAATCGCCCCAAAAAGAAAATTTAGGGGCTGGATTATCTCCTTTTTGCTCTTCAAGTATACTAAAATCAATAGTATTTTTATCTAATCGAGGGGTAGTACCAGTTTTTAGGCGACCCATCTTCAGACCGCCACGTACTAAATCTGCAGATAGGCTATCTGCCGGGGCTTCCCCCGCTCGCCCTGCTGAAAACTGCTCTTTTCCTATATGAATCACCCCTTTTAGAAAGGTACCAGTTGTTAATATCACCGCCTTTGCCTTGATCTCTTCTCCCCTATCAGTAATCACTCCCTCTACCGAAAGATTGCCTTTCGACCATAATAAAGACTTTACCTCCCTTTGAATAATCTTTAATTTAGCTAATCCACCCAAACAAGATTTAGCCTCTTGCCGGTAAATAACCATATCTGATTGGCTCCTAGTTGCTTGCACCGCCGCCCCTTTTTTGGTGTTTAACGTTCTAAATTGTATGCCAGATTTATCTGCTAACTCCCCCATCACCCCGCCTAGAGCGTCTATTTCCCGCACTAAATGGCCTTTGCCCACCCCGCCTATCGCAGGATTGCACGACATTTGCCCTATATTTTCTATGCTCATAGTTAAAAGCAGTGTCTTCATCTGCATTTTAGCAGCAGCGTGCACCGCCTCAATACCTGCATGACCGGCACCTACCACTATCACATCCCACAACTTATCTATCAATAGTCAACCTTTTTGCTAAAATAAAATTGCCAAACCAAATAAAAAGGTAAGATTACTCCATCTTAAATTATGTGTAAATATTAAAAATTGATGAATGAAGAAAAAATCACTACCCAGCTATCGCCCTAAATCTTGGAATATCCATATGGATAGATATCCAAGTTAACTATATCTACCGTTATTTTTATTTTCGCTTAATAATTTTTTTACCCAACAGATAGTGGATAATAGCTAGTGGCTAGCATTAGATGTAGTAGTAAAACTAGCCAGATTTGATAAGCCGTAAATAAATCTTCTCTCAGTAAATAATTTAAGAAAAAATCATACCCCCCACAAAAATTAGTCGCCTATAAAAAATTAATTAAAAATTAAATTCCCCACCCCATAACAACTAATAATTTATACTTCCATCTTAACAATTAACCCCTTTTAAAAAAAGCTAAACACCCCAAGTGCCCAGTATGGAGACGCTACAGTATATCTAAGTCGGTAAATATCATCAGCACCTGTGCTGATCGTGTTTCCCCCATATTGATATCCCGCCGCTGCTCTCACTCCAGCAAATCTTAACAGATAATCAAATCCAGCCTCTGCTCCAATCACATAGGTTACTGTGGAATAACTCTTTCCCTTTAACCCCGTGGGTGCTATCACAAAATCCATTTGCGTAGTCAATAATCCTATATTAACCGCCCCATACACGTTAAACCCACGCCTCTTATGAGATTTCAGGTATGCCCGCATAGAGCCCCCTAATAAAATTCCAGTATTTTGGACAGTGGTTTCAGCACTATCTACTGTCATTATTATCTCTTGTTGTACCGGTGTGAACCTAACCTCATACCCAAAATAACTTTGCGTTATCTTTTCCCCATATATAGTCACCCCTGTCAAAGAATTTGAGTTTAATGCACTAGTACCCGTAGTTTTATTATCAAGTTTTAGATATGCATTTAAAGTGGAAAAATACATAGCACCAAACTTTATCGTGTTCTCCACCCTAGGCTGCGCCTGCAGGACATGATAGCTAGGGGCTAACCAAAATAAGCTCCCTATCAACCAAAATACTGCTAGCCCTATTAATCTTAAATTAAAAAATTTAACCGTCAACTCCTTAGCGAACATAACACTACCATATATTATTAATCAAAAATCACCTCATCACAGGCAACCTTTATAAAATCAATTATTAAAGAATAGCCCAAAAGCACTTGCCTTTCTTTGTTTAGTGCTAATTTGGCTCGTCTATTATTATCCTCTTAACCTTATCGGCTGATACCCTTCTCATTTTAAATACTTTTTGAGCAATATTATCTACCCGCTCAGGTCTATATAAGAATCTTTCTTCTAGTTCAACCCTTATTATATAAGCTTCTAAGTTGCGTTTTTCCTTTAATAAATTGGTTATTTTTACCTCAATTTTTTGAAATAAATTACGTTCAAAAATAATAGCAAACATGATAAAAAAAACTATCCCCCCACGCCTCACATACCGCCGGCTATGCCTTAATTGCCAATTTTTTGCTTCTTTATCCCCACTATCATTATCATCATTATTATTATGATTATTTTTATTATTATCCTCAGATGATAAAATCATTTGAATTTCACCACCCGCAACCTAGCACTTCTCGATCTAGGATTTGATTCTATTTCCACTTCATCAGCTTTAATGCACTTTTTAGTTATCATTTCCACTAAAGATATACCCCGACAACGGCAAACAGGCAAGCTTTTATCACAAACGCAACTCTTCGCCAAATATGCAAAACGCCTCTTAACTAGCCTATCTTCTAATGAGTGAAAGCCGAGCACCGCCACCACCGAATCAGGTGCTGTAATAGATTCTAATGAATTAAGCAAAATCTTGAGTTGGTTGATTTCATCATTTATATGAATTCGTATCGCTTGAAAAGTTAAAGTAGCCTGGTTATGCCTCCTCCCCCCCTTCTTTTTTCTCTTCTTAGGCTTATATTTATTAACAATATCAGCCAGCTCAGTGGTGGTGCTTATCTTTTTTTCAAGGCGCTCATTAACTATACCCTTCGCTATTCTAGCAGCAAACGGCTCTTGGCCATATTCCCTCAAGATTTGCCTTAAACTCTCATATGTCGCTTGATTAACGTAATCGCTAGCCGACAGCCCAGATGTATTATCCATTCTCATATCTAATGGCCCCTGCTGGCTAAAAGCAAACCCACGCTCTGCCTGATCAAGTTGCCACGAAGATATTCCTAAATCCACCAATATAAAACTAGCTGTTATTTTCTCTTTTTTCAGATAATCACACGCCTGATTAAATTTAGCCTGCTTGATTAGTATTCGCTCTTTAAAATCAATCAATCGCTGACTAGCCATGCTTATAGCCTCACTATCTCGATCAAAACCAATCAACCGATAGCCCTTATTCTCTCTTAATATAGCCTCACTATGCCCTCCCATGCCTAAAGTAAAATCTATCATCAGCTCCCCATTTGGTGGCACCACATTTAGCACCTCTTCTAGCATTACCGGCTGATGATTGGCTATTTTTTTAAACATCTTTTTGTGCACTAAGCACTACAACTACGATTATTTAGGACATTTTACCACTTTATATGCCAATTTATCAACATATAAATAACTATGGCTACCAAACCAACTGGGAAGCACCAGGCCTGATCCATTTTTTCCGGCTTGCGTTTCAATCAATTCTTGTGGGTGAAAATGCCCTACCACCCCTAGTTTAGCCTGATATTTCAGTAAAGCCATATCCAACCACTTTATCCACTGATCTTTAGGGAAATAATAACTCTTTTTTTTGAATTTACCTAATTGTTCGCGATTAAAGTTAGTCATCCACGATAAAGTTTTATTTGGAAAAATTCGACATATCAGATGAATTAATCTTAGCCTAAGCAATCGCTTCATTAGCCGGTGTGCATAGTTCTTCTGATCAATAGAATCTCCATGATAAAATACTATTCGGTACTCATCATTTAACGCCATCACCACATAATCAGGGCTCACTACGTCAAAAATATCCTCATTAGTTCCGTTTAAAGCTGCTCCTAGCTCCTTTTTCTTAAATAAAAGATCTTTATTACCCGCCAATAACACAACCACTCCCCCCCTATTCCTATACTCAGCCAGAGCGTTAACTACCGATAGTTGCGATTCACTTAAATTAGTACTATATGATGACCAAAGTTGAAAAACATCGCCCAGTAAAATAAGTGCAGCAGGCCGGGTGGGTAAAATTTCTAAAAGATGAAGGAATTTATCTGTCGATTCAACATCACTATCTTGCAAATGTAAATCAGAAACAACATAAAGTTGGCTAAATTGATCTAAATAAACTGTCAAATCAATATCAACTAAAACTAATGATCTTGCTTAACTAACCTATTATCCCCGATGGGCATCATAGGCACTTTCTTGGCGAAATAGTTAACCCACAATAAAAACATACCTAAAATGCCTAGCCCAACCATAATATTTGCTAAAAAAGGCATCACCATAAATCCTGGAATGCTTATGCTACCATCAGTTATATGAGCCCCCAAAGAAGATCCCTTTGCCAACTGAGCGTCTAGAGCATTTTCTTGCATTGAAGGAACAATAATGAAGTACTTCTCCAACCACAAACCGATAAGTAGATCTATCGCCATAATTCGAGAAAATAATATTGATCGACAAGCCGTCCTGCTCATCAATCCAAAAAATGGAATTACAAAAACTACGATGAATATAACAAAAAACATCCATCCCCATTCTTCTGATTTCATTCTTAAAATCATATATGGGGTCTCCTCTGGAATGTCAGCATACCAAATAACCAACACCTGACTGAAAATCATATATGTCCAAAGCAACACAAAAGCGAAAGTTAATTTAGTTATGTCATGATGTCGGTACTTAGTTTGATAATGAGCAATCTTCTCATTTCCTCTCATAAAACCAGACACTATAATCAAAACCGAGCCCCCGCCAATTAAACTAGAAACTACATATTGCACCCCAAACATAGTGCTAAACCACTCTTGATCAATAGACATCATCCAATCAAATGCCACTAAAGAAGCGACTCCCCCAAACACAAAGCCTAACCATGGAGCTAATTGCTTGTTGCTATGATATGATTTTTCTGCCTCTAGCTCATGATCTTTATGGTCCTTTATACATCTCTTATAAAGTGTGCCCGAAAAACTAATTCCTAGCTTTTTTGCTACCGAAAAATCAGGTCGGATAGAATTTCTTAAATACAGCAAACTCAAAACAGCCAGTACCGCTAAGCCCACCAACTGACGAATAATAAAAAAATTATAGTTCAACCAACCTTCTTTAGCGTGTATCACCAAATCATGATTGTACCATTGAAAAAGATACTTTCCCCCTAAAAATAAAAAAATAAACAGCCCCATACTCAATAGCCCAAAAGTGGAAATAACCTCTGCTACTCGCTTTATTGGCCTCACCCAAAATGCATCAGTTACCGTTGATATAACCGAAAACATTAGCGTGGCCTGTGCAATTCCCGCAAAAAATACCACATTTATTAACAATGATTGCCATGCTACCTGTGGGTCTCCTAAGAAAAGATTAGCTAAAAAAACTAATCCTCCCACTGCCATTAGCAAATAAAAAATATTCCTCGTTCGTAAGCTAAATCCAAAAGAAGCATTCTCCAGTAGCTCACGCATTTCGGCTAGTCGATTCATCTCGCTAAATAAATTTATTTAAATTTGTTTTTAATATAATTAACCACATCCCACCTCTCCTGCTCACTTAAATTATAACCATAAGGAGGCATAGAAGTTAGAATAGATCCACCATAGGTGATTCGTAAATATAAATATCCGTCTGTCATATCAGGCACCAACGTATCAATCACCGGTACCGCCCTTAACTTTCCTATATTAGTTTCAGATTTTCCTTGCGCCCCATGACAAGCTCTGCAATTAACTAAATACATGTATTCCCCATTAGATAATGAACGCTCATCCTTTTTTATCGGATTAGGCAAAGTTACTGCTGGGTTATATCTAAATCCATCAGCAGAAAAATCTGACCATGGTAAATTTTTGCCATAATCATTATTTATTCCGTCAGATCTTATCACTATGCCATCAGTAGTAACCGAACCAACCGGAAACCTGAGCATTCCTCCCTTTTCAAAAGATTTAACCATTGATTGATTATACATATCAGTGGCCCAAGACCTGATAGGCGACGTTGCCCATACAGGATAACTCAAAATTAACCAAAGAAAGCCCGTTAAAAATAATATATTAACCCTCATTATAAACCTCCTCTGCTGAATACTTTTTCAAAAGCATCTCCACTTTCGTGAAATCTCCCTTATCACAACTAACCACTAGCCCAAATCGATCATTTAAAAATCTATTATATTCCTTATATTCCTTGCTGATAGGAAACGTTTTAGCTCGAGTGCCTTTATAAATTAAAAATAACATGCCCACTATAGTTCCATAAGCTCCCATTAAAACAGTTAATTCAAATGCAATCACTGTATAAGGAATAAAAGTAACCAATGGTTTACTAGAAACAGGTAACACCCAATCAACCGACATCCAATTAGCCATAGTGTAAGCAGTAACAGTGCCCACCATGCCAAAAATTAAAGTGAAAAAAGGTACCCGGCTCTGCGGATCGCCCAAGCTATGATCAATCTCATGGCGAGGACAAGGCGAGTGAGTGGTTATCTCTTTATAACCACTGCTCCTAAGCTCCTTAATTGCTCCACACAAATCATCTAAAAACTCAAATGTTGCCCAATATCCTGAAAATTTCTTCTTCATAGGTATATATTAACGATAAGAACCTGATGCCGGCAAACAATGCTGGCACTTATGCCGTAAAGGCGGTGTTAACCCTTCTTTTAACTCAGCTATCGCCAAAGAAGGCATCAATTTAACAAACATGAAAAACCACATGAAAAACCATGCAAAACTACCAACTGTTACCCAAATCTCAACCCACTGAAATGTATACCCCGCCCATACAAACGGAATAAAATCATGCGCCGTAGACGTAACAACTATATTAAATCGCTCCAACCACATCCCTATATTAATTACTATGGAAATGATAAATAAAGCCACTAAATTTGTCCTTATCTTCTTTCTCCAAAGTGGAATAGGCCCCACACAATTACATAATACCATCAACCAAAAAAATCCGTTTAACTCCCCAAATGGCCGGTACCAAAATAAAGCTCGTTCATATTGTGACCCGCTATAATAGGCAATGAAAAATTCAATTGAATATGCGTAAGTAACTATTCCTCCTGTAAATATTATCATCTTAGCCAAGGCTTCAAGATGCTTAACTGTAATTATTTTACCGAATCCAGGGAAAATAGCTCTCATTGGTATCATGATCGTGATTACCATTGCACAACCAGAAAAAATCGCTCCCGCTACAAAATATGGAGCGAATATTGTGGTGTGCCAGCCAGGTATGCTAGACATCGCAAAATCCCAAGATACTATCGAATGAACCGAAAACACCAAAGGAGTGGCTAACGCCGCAAATAATAAATATCCCCGCATATAATGCACCCACTGGATATTAGTGCCCCTAAATCCTAGAGCCATTAATCCATAAAAATATTTCTTCGCTCCCTTAGCGTGATCTCTTACTGACGCAAAATCAGGAACTAAACCCACCAAGAAAAATGCTATCGACACCGACATATAAGTAGAAACCGCGAACACATCCCACAATAATGGTGACTTGAAATTAACCCATAACATACGTTGTGTAGGGTAAGGGATGAACCAATAAAAATTCCAAATTCTGCCTAAATGTATCAACGGAAATAATCCTGCCGTTATAACAGCAAACACTGTCATAGCTTCAGACGCTCGGTAGATTGATGTACGAAAAGGGGCTCTAGTTAGAAAAAGTACCGCAGAAATTAAAGTTCCCGCATGGGCTATCCCCACCCAAAATACGAAATCTGTGATGTACACCCCCCAAAAAGTAGGGGTGGTTATGCCACTTCCTTCTAATCCATGCATTATTTGATACCCTAAGGCAAAAAGACCTGCCCCCAAGGCTGATAGTATAATCAACATACTTAAATACCACTTATACTTTGGCGGCTCTAATGATGCTATAACACTATCGTTTATTTTAGCGTAAGTTAAAACAGACATATTTTAATATTTAAATGTAACTAATTAATTTCATCACTATCTACCTTACTAAGGTAGGTGATAGCCGGCCGATAATTAAGCTCCGCCAACTGATGATAACCTCTAATATCTTTTTTCTTTTGCGATATTTTACTATTAGCATCTACTCCATTGCCAAAAGTTATCGCTTTAGTAGGGCAAACCGACTGACATGCAGTAACTATTTCCCCATCTACAACCAACCGCCCCTCTGATTTGGCTGTTGCCTTAGCTTCTTGTATTCTCTGCACACAAAAAGTGCACTTCTCCATAACTCCCTTAGTACGGACCGTAACCGCAGGATTAAGTTGTAAATTAAGCGGATATGGGAATTCGTAAGTTCGCCAATTAAATCTTCTTTGCTTGTATATGCAGTTATTCGCACAATACCTAGTACCCACACATCTATTATAAACCTGAGCGTTTAGACCATCAGGATTATGGTAGGTGGCATATACAGGACAAACGGTTTCACAACCAGCATTATCACACTGTTGGCACGCTGACGGACCTAGATTGGTTTTGATTTCTCCTTTTTCGTCTTTATCAAAATATCGCTCAATCCTGATCCAACTCATCTGCCGATGTAAAACAAATCTTTCCTTGCCCACCACGGGAATATTATTTTCTGCGTAGCAAGCCACGATACAAGAACTGCACCCAGTGCAGCGATCAAGATCTACCGACATTTCAAACCTGTAAGGTTTATGAAACACAGGATTATCGTTAGGCTTAAAGCCATAACCAATATTCTCAGCTTTTACTTGCTCATCAACATTATCATAAAAATCAGTCGGGCTCCCACTCTTCACTGTATAATAACGATCTCTCAAATGATGACCCTTCTCATCCATTTTACCACTTTTCACATCTTGCAAGCTAGCCCTTCTAAAAAGCCCTCGACCCTTTTGACCACGATCTCCATATTGAGCACTATCATCTCGCAAAGCCTTAATATCATCACGCCATTGGCCATCTGCCTCTGCTAATGCTATTTTAACGCCTGTTTTTTTAATGTTAAGCTCTGTGCTCAACAATAAATCATCTCCTCCAGATGAAAAAGGTAGCAAATTTAATAGATTTTTGCCGACCTTTAAATCTATCATCTCATTTGGTCGGTCGCTAGTGAAAGGTAAAATTAAATTTCGCCTAGCAGAATAATTAGGAAACTGCATCGCTAACCCCATACCAGCTGGTATAGCCAACACTGAAGGATTAACGCCATGATAAACATATGCCGGTAATTTAAAACTCCCCTGCTTACTACTAATTTCCACTTCATCGCCATGTTTGATGGAATGCTTAGCCGCCGTGTCAGGATGCATTTCTACCCAAGAATCCCACGTTAATTGACTAATAGGATGAGGAATTTCCGCCAACCAGCCTCGATTGCCCGTGTTGGCATTTATATTGGCTAGATTAGAATTAAAAGCGACTAATTTTAATTTTTCTTCAGATTTCTTAACAGATTTATCATTCGTCAAATCTATATCTTTCAAGCAAGAAAGCGAAACGCTTGCCTTAGTTGGATTAACTCGTTTAAAATATCCCCCATTTTGTAAAGATTTATGCCAAAAATCTGTAAAATTCAGATACCCCTTTGCCTGTGGATAAATCTCTTTCTCCCATTTTGCCTTCAACCAATCTTGAAAAGTGGCAAACTTAACGTCAGCTTCTTTTGCGTCAGACAACTTAGAGCCCAAAGATAATAATACGTCCCCAAACGAACGACTATCAATACCTGGTATGTTAGCCATCACCGGCTGTTGCAAGCTATAAACCCCCACCTTAGGATTTAAAGCGTCAAAACTCTCAAACGCTGTGCCCACCGGCAATAGCATTTGGCAAATTTCACTAGTTTCGTTGTATGTAGCAAATAATCCCACCACCATATCAACTCCGCCTAAAGCTTTTCGTAGTAATTCCTTATTAGGCAAAACTTCCAATAGATTTATTTCATGAATAAATAAAATGTCATATTGCCCTTCCTCCATCTTACTAACCACACTTGCCATCTGCTCAGCACTGCTCCCCGCAAAAGCATAATCAGCTCCAAATTGAATAGTTTTATTAAGCGCTCCTCCCACATAATTAAGCATATTCACCGCATAGTGCAAACTAGCATTTTCAAGATTACTAACGGAAACGCCACCCGAAATGGCTACCCCGTGACCTTGCACCCCAAAAGAGTTGGCTATCTTTTTAAATTGAGCCATACTTAAATCAAGCTCTTTTATGCCCTTAGCTATATTAACTTTACTTAGCTTGCCCCTAATAATTTTTTTATCTTTTGCCGATATGCTGGATTTATCTAATAAAAATTTTGTCAATAAAAGTGCCAACTGCACCTCCCCACCAGGAGAGCAATTAACCCACTTATCAGCATTAGAAGCGGTCAAAGATAAATGAGGAGAAATATGGGCATGAAATCCCTTTTTTCCATCTTTATACGCGTGAAACTCGCCATAGGCGTCACTATTTTCAACTACACTATGCCAAGATTCCAAAAAATCTGCTCCAAAACTAATCAGCGTGCGCGCCTTCTTAATGTTATATGCCGGCACCTCATCTTTGCCAAACATATCCTTATTAGCAGACAATAAAGATCGGTAAGGATTACCCTCATAAAAAACTCTTTCCCCGTTTACTCGCTTCAAAAAATCGGTTAGTAAATCCACCGAAGCAGATCTTCTAGTAGGCCCAATATATAATATTTTAGGAGCCTCTCCTTTTTCCGCTCTGGCTTGCTCTATCTTTTCTCCCAAAGAATTAAGCAAATTTTCCCAAGTATCTGCTTCTCCACCCATCACAGGTGATTTGATCCTAACTGGGCTATACAACTCTTGTAAAGACGATTGGCCAATAGCACAAAGTGCTCCCTTATTAATGGGATGATCAGGATTTCCCTCAACGCCAATCACTCTCCCATCAACTACTCTAGCACGAACTCCGCACCCTGCCGCACACTGCTGACAACTAGATGCAAACTTATATATTTTGCCCGCCACTAAGTCAGCAGGCGGATTAATATATGGTAATAACTCTTCTACTGGATCATTATTACAACTAGCCACCGCCACACTAGCCCCACTCACTGCTGCTAGTTTGAAAAAATCACGCCTAACTATTTTTGATCCCGCTTCTTTTTGCTCAGATCTTTTTTGTTTCTTAGTCATTTACTTAGTAAATATTATTTAACTCTGAAAAATTATCTCCCATCTAATCATGGCAAACCAAACAATCAACCGGGCCATTAATATGCCCCGCCACTGGTGGAGCTTCAGCCACCACAGTGCCTCCCCTAGTTTCTCTTACTGGTATTGCTATCTTACCATTCTCATCAACTGCCCAGTCTGTTCTATGGCAAGTGACGCACCACCCCATACTTAAAGGAATCTCTCCTTTAAAAGATTGAGGAACTGGCATTACCGTTTTTGATACCTCTCCATGGCAACTGCTACAATCAAAACCCACATCTAAATGAGCCTTATGCGAAAATTTAACAAAATCAGGAACATCATGAATCTTTTTCCATAAAATAGGCTCCTCAGCTCGCCAATATGCGGTGATTTTAGCTATTTCTTTTTGTTGCTCTTCACTCGTGCCTTTAATGCTAACATGACAGCCGATGCACGAACGAACACTAGGCGTGCCCGCCGAATCACTGTGCCTCGCTTGCGAATGGCATGCTTCACATGACATTCCGTTATCTTCAACATGCACCTTGTGATTAAATCCTATCGGCTGCTCTATATCGCCATAATATTCACTAGAATATTCTATAAACGAATAACCGCTAAAGGATATTAACATTAAACCTAAGGTCAACATCCCTGATATAACAAAAACTCTTATGCCTTTTATTAGCATCTCCAATTTAACTCTATTTAGAATATTTAAATTCAATGTTTATTAAAAATTTATTTTTATTAAATTTAACCGCAACCTAGGTATCCACTTTTCTAATCGAAAATAACCCTAGCTAACCATTAAATTCTTTTATTTTAACTGAAATATTTATTTAATCATTAATTAAAAACAAGATTTTAATAATAAATAATTGACAAACTAAGTCAACAACTCTTTTTATTTTATATTGTCATATACCCTAAAATAAGCCAATACAAGCTCTATCTAAATTGCCGGCCATTCAAATCAAGCACGAATTGATGATTAAATCTTAATCCTACTTCTGCTGGTAATTTTTGCGTTGATGATTTTTTATCATCTTTTTCTGACAACTTAATTAAATTCAATACTCGTGCTTTCTTAAAACAAAATTTCTTTGGTATGTGTAGTGGTCGAACGGCTTTACCCTGATCTGCGTTAACCAACTCTTTTTCTATGTCTATGCTTCCCTTACCAATATCAAATAGATGAGTTTTAGATAAAAGCATGGTTTGGTCTGCCTCAGAAACAGCCACTTTTGGTTTTATTCTATCATTAATTTTGTGGCTAGTTGATTGGTTTAATCTTTCCTTAGCGAAATCTCCATTAGCCCCTCCCCTATTCATCCCACTAAGCACCTTAAGTTTTGGTTTTCTTGAGGAAATATCATTAGTTTCTTTCCCATTTGCACTGGGCAAAGATAACGCTTTTTTTTGTAATAAATTTTTTGCAAAATTAGAACGGCTAACTTGCCTCCCCGCGTTGCCCTTACCTTTTATCTCAATTTTAGAACGGTCATAAAGCACCTCCTCGTTGCTAGCTTCTATCATTAAAGATATAGAAAATTCATTCTCTATATCTATTAGGCTAATCCTCTTATTATTTAATAAATAGTTAGCTACTGGTACAGGTAATAATAATTTTATATTATCCGCATTATATCTGCTCGCCACCTCCCTCAAATCACGTAAAATTCGGTTGCTAGTACCAATCAAATTAGGCACCTTGCCCATCCCAGAGCACATAGGGCAATTATCTTCAGTTGTTAAGGCGTAGCTTTTTGCGGTTCTTTGCCTAGTTATTTCCATCACCCCAAAACGTGAAATAGGTGCTATGTCATAACTGGCCTTATCCCCTTCCATCGCTAGCTTCATCCTGCTTAATATATCTTGATAATGATCTTTTATATCCATGCTTATAAAATCTACCACTATCAAGCCCCCTAAATTTCTGAGTCTTAGCTGCCTTGCTATTTCGTCTGCTGCTTCTAAATTGGTATTTAGCACCATTTGGGAATTAGATTTACTCAAGGTTGATTTGGCTGAATTAACATCAACCGCCACTAAAGCCTCTGTTGATTCAATCACCAAACTAGCACCTGAGCTAAGCTCTACCTTGCTCTTAGATAAACTAGCTATGCTATCTTCAACACCAAATTTATGAAATAACGGCCGGCTTCCATTATAAAAGGTTACATTTCTTACCTTGGTAGGAATGCTCTGGTAAAAAAATGAATGCACCTTTTGAAAGCTACTCATGTTATCAACTAACACTTCATCTATATCTTCAATATTATAATCACGAATTATTCTTAGCACTAAATCCTTTTCCTTGGATAAAATTCCTGGGCCCGTTAAAGATTTAGCCGTTGATTCAATATCTTGCCAGCTCTTTTGCAATTGTTGTAATTCTAAACTTAATTGATTAGTCTCACATCCCTTAGCTGCC
This sequence comes from SAR324 cluster bacterium, assembly GCA_016735295.1. Taxonomy (GTDB): domain Bacteria; phylum SAR324; class SAR324; order XYD2-FULL-50-16; family JAERRU01; genus JAERRU01. The sequence goes on along the minus strand of JAERRU010000011.1, from coordinate 4,498 downwards.
GTGCGCACTATTACTCCATCTACTCCGTTGGCTATTGATCGCAAAAAATCATTAAATTTTTCGCGGTGCTGCATTCCTTTAATTTTTTGTGATACTCCATTACTTTTTTTTGATTGCGGGCAAAAGGCTAACCTTCTGCCGACTAAAGAAACAAAAGTTGTTAATGCTGCTCCTTTGTTGGAAACTTCATCTTTACTTACCTGAACTATCAATGGCTGACCAACTTTAAGAATTTCGCTTATTGAATGATCTCTTCCGTTTGATCCTTTTAGGTTGAAAAGTTGAAAATTTACCTCGTTTAGGGGTAAAAACCCTTGTTTTGCCACGCCATAATCAACAAATACCGCCTGAAGTGATTTTTCTACTTGTGTTACTACTCCATAGTAAATATTTCCTTTATTTTGTTCGCTGCCTTTTTGTTCTATTTGTAGCTGCTCAAGGCGACCATTTAATACCAATGCCACCCTTGTCTCGTCTGCTGATTCATTAATCAACATTAAATGTTTATCTTCCATCTATTCTTTAATTTTGTTGTCGTTAATTTTAGTTGTCGTTAATTCTCTTGTTTAAGTAAAAATATTTTTTAAAATTAGGTTTATTTCCTCAATTATTTTTATATCATATAGGTTAAGTTATTTTTATTTTGGATTATTTTTTATAATTTATTATTGGCCTTACTTGCTAATCAGCACACTAATAGTCTAGTTTAGATTAATCATAAAATATAATTTAAAATTACTAGCTTATAGCTTTATCATCTTTTATGCACTTTCCCAAATTTGAGCATTCATTTTAAAATTATTAATATCGGCAGTAAATGTCTTATTTAAAAAATAAACCCGCTCTTTTGGGGTACCTACTTTTATTAGGCAGTAGTGCTAGTGCTAGTTTATTTGTTATCTCTTTTCGTGGGCTGTCTAAATCTACTGATACTTTGCCTGCTGCTATGTTACTCTATTTATTTTCTACTCTTTATACATTACCTGGGTTTATTTGGAAGAAATCTTGGAAAACCCAAATATCAACTCGGTCATGGGTTTTTATCGGACTTATTTGCATTACTTCTGTATTAGGAAATTATTTTTATTTAATTGCGGTATATCACATTCCTCCCTCGGTGGCTCAAATAATTCAGCGTTCTGATGTTTTTATAGGTTTTTTTTATGGAATAATAATCTTTAAAGAACGCCTTAAGTTTAGCATTGTTATAGGATTAGCACTTTGTTTTATTGGGTTAGGATTTATATTTAGAGAATTTTTTACTTATGATATTCCCCTAATCGCCATATTTTCCTTGTTAATAACTGCTTTTTGCTTTGCTACTATGCAGTTATTCACTAAAACTATAATAACTGAAATTAGCCCTAACACCATCAATTTTTTACGATTATTAATTAGTTCAGTATTATTAGTTTTATTGACGTTCAATTTACAGAAATTTAATTTTGGAGAAGAAACTTTTTATTACGCTGCTTTAGCGGCTTTTTTTGGTCCTTTTGGGGCTAGGACATTAATTAATTATGCCATAATATACGCTCCTTTTTCTACAATAAACTTAGTCCTTACTATCTCTCCGGCAATAACTGTTTTTTTACAATATTTTTTATTAGGGCTAGTAATTTCGCCATTGGAGCTAGCGGGATCTTTATTTATTTTTTCATCAATTATAGTGGTGGGTATTTTTTATCGAGGTTAATTTTATGAATGATTTAATTGTCAAAAAAGATTTTTTACTAAAATTAATAGTTTCGGCAGGAAATATGGCAAAGGATTTTTTTTATGATCGAGATTCTTTAAAAATAGACAAAAAAGATCATCAAGATTTCGTCACAAAAGCCGATAAAGAAGTAGAAATATTTATCACTAATCAAATATTATCTCGCTTTCCCCAAGACGAAGTTTTTGGAGAAGAATCGCAAGTTAGCCCCACCCAAGAAAAAAATATCTGGGTGGTAGATCCTATTGACGGAACATTGCCCTTCTTAGTAGGCCTGCCAAATTGGTGCGTTTCTATTGCCTTGGTGCGAAATGGCACGCCGGTGTTAGGGGCAGTTTTTGATCCTAATCTAAATGAACTTTTTTGGGGCTTAACTGGGTTAGGTAGCTTTCTTAATGAAACTAAAATTACCATTAACAAAAAAACTAGTTTAGATTTTGGAATGGTGGGCTGTGGGCATTCAGCAAGGTCAAGCCAAACAGATTATCTTGCTGTGGTGGCTAAGATTTTGGATAAAGGGGGGATGATATATAAATCAGGCAGTGGGGCTTTAATGATTTGTTACGCTGCTACTAACCGGCTAACCGCTTATTTTGAGATGCATATGAATTCTTGGGACGTTGCCGCTGGTTTGGTGATAGCAAAAGAAGCAGGATTTAAGGTGAGCAATTTCACTGCTGGTGATTGGCTTAAAAAAGGCAATCCTTTATTAATTGCTCCTAATAAAATATATAATGAAATTTATCCTTTAATATTTAATAAACATTTGGTGGCTTAATATTTCATAATTAAACAACCTACATTACGTCACCCTCTTTAGTTATTCATTGCCGATGATAATTCTTGATGAAATATCTCCATTTGCTCTGCTGTACCCACCGAAACTCTGATATATGCTCCAAATTTAGGGAAATCATAAAATCTAGTTAATATTCCCTTTGATAATAAAAAATTGTAGATTTCTTGATTATTTTTTTTAAGACTTTTAAATAAAATAAAATTAGCTTCTGATTTAAAAGCTTTAATTTCAGGTATTTTTGTTAATTTATGAAAGAGTAAATCTCTCGTTTTTATTATTTTTACTAGCTGTTGTTGTAAAATTGATAAATCATCAATTGAAGCAATTAATGCTTCTTCGGCAGCGATAGTTATATTATAAGGAGGTTTAATTTTGTGCAATTGCTTTGCTAGATTAGGCTCCATTATCCCATAACCCAGCCTTAGCCCTGCTAAACCAAACATCTTTGATAGGGTGCGGCAAATTATTAAATTAGGATAATTAAGTTGCCATTCTTGGCAGCTTACCTTGCTAAATTCATAATAGGCCTCATCCAACAACACATAAACGCCTGCATCTAAAATAGTTTTTAGGGTGCTTGATTTAACCAAATCGCCACTAGGATTGTTTGGGGACGCTATAATCACTAAAGATACTTTTGAGAGATCAAAGCTATTTACTTGCTCGTCATCAATTAAAAGTTGGTTAGTTCTATTTATTGATACCGAAGTTAAATTATTTAACCCAAGCACATGTTCATAATAAGGAAAGCAAGGGGGGAAAATAAGCACCCTATCGCCTGGTTTCAATAAAAGCCGACAAACTAAATCTATTATTTCATCTGCTCCACTACCCGCAATTAATTTTTCTAAGGCACAATTTGTATAACCTGATAGGTATTCTTTAATTTTTCGTTGTGTGTGATCAGGATATTGATGATAACTAGCTTTAGCTAAGCGTTTTTGCACGCTGGGCAAGCATCCATATGGATTTTCATTTGCATTTAGCTTAATTATGCTAGCTTCATTTATCCCTAATCGTTTAGCCAATAAAAATGGGCTCTCGGCTGCTTGGTAGATATTTAATATTTTATTTTTCAAATCTTTATCTTCATTATTAAAATAACTAGTTTTGCTACCTATCTTTATTTATTTATTTATTTATTATTATTATTATTATTATTATTATCTATCCCTAATGTTCAGCTTTAAAATTTGCTGAAGAATCATTCAATTTATGCTCTAAATAAACCCTAATCATCCCTTGAGTAGGTGATAAAAGCAGTTGCTCACTTACTATTAGGTTAGATATACTAAAATTTCGTTTTTCTTGCCAGACAGAGCTATCTATTTCATAAGCTAGGCCTTTGGTGCTCATATTCGATTTTTCGCCAGAAACTCCGCTTAAAGATATACGGTGCCCTTTAAAGCCATTAATCAGCAAGGGATTAGCTATATTGAATATAATATCAACATCTGTCCAGCCTAAGATGGTTAGCTTTGATGTAAAAAGAAGTTCCATCAAATGTAGATTATAGCAAACATGATCTATTCTGCTACCGGCTATAGGCAGTATATTTATTATACTATTAGTGGTTGATAATTTTTTTTGATGCTTTTCTAACAGATAGTGCAACGCCTTTTCAGAATCGGTAGTCTCTTGATCGCTTAACTGCAAAAAATGTGATATGGCTGTTGATGATTTATTTGTGGTTGATTTATCTAGCGAATCCATATCACCGATTACTATATCGGGAAATAATTTTTTAGGTTCTAAAAAATTAATTGCTCCATCGGTGGCTATTTTAAAATTAGATTTATTCCATAAATACTTTAGCACACTATCACTAACTTGAGGAACATTTAGAATTAATAGAGAATCATCAATTTCTGATAAGTATTTGTTAAAATTATCTAATCCCATAAATAAATATTAAAGAGGAACGTTTAGAATCAATAAAGAATCATCAATTTCTGATAAGTATTTGTTAAAATTATCTAATC
>JAERRU010000016.1 GCA_016735295.1 SAR324 cluster bacterium | reverse complement strand
TGATCAAAAAATATTAGCTGGGGTTGATTATATGGTAAGCGTTGCTTTAGAATCATTTTATCAGCATGACAAGCTTTTAAAAAATTAATTAATTTTGATTGCCCCAACAATATCATCGCCAAAGATAGGTAGGCTTATTGTTACCTAATGATGAGATAATTATATTATTGCCGGTAATAGATATTTGATTACCTCAACAATATCATCGCCAAAAATGGGTAGACCTATTGCTGCCTAATGATGAGATAATTATTATTATTGCCGGTAATAGATATTTGATTACCTCAACAATATCATCACCAAAAATGGGTAGGCTATCACTGCCTAATGATGAGATAATTATATTATTGCCGGTAATAGATATTTGATTACCTCAACAATATCATCATCAAAAATGGGTAGGCTATTACTGCCTAATGATGAGATAATTATTATTGCCGGTAATAGATATTTGATTACCTCAACAATATCATCACCAAAGATGAGTAGGCCTATTGTTACCTAATGATGAGATAATTATATTATTGCCGGTAATAGATATTTGATTACCTCAACAATATCATCACCAAAGATGAGTAGGCTTATTGCTGCCTAATGATGAGATAATTATATTATTGCCGGTAATAGATATTTGATTACCTCAACAATATCACCACCAAAGATGAGTAGGCTTATTGCTGCCTAATGATGAGATAATTATTATTGCCGGTAATAGATATTTGATTACCCCAACAATATCATCACCAAAGATGAGTAGGCTTATTGTTACCTAATGATGAGATAATTATATTATTGCCGGTAATAGATATTTGATTACCTCAACAATATCATCGCCAAAAATGGGTAGGCTATCACTGCCTAATGATGAGATAATTATTATTATTGCCGGTAATAGATATTTGATTACCCCAACAATATCATCACCAAAAATGGGTAGGCTATCACTGCCTAATGATGAGATAATTATTATTGTCGGTAATAGTTAATCGAGTCTTTTAATAGTTCTCCACCTCCCTTGGCTAGAATTTTTTGAGCTAAATTTTTACCCACCTCCTCTGCTTTATTAATATCTCCCACCTCACTTAATGATAAATGTTTTTTGCCTACTGGTGAAAATACTGCTCCTTTAATGTTTATCGTATTATTATTATTTTCTAATTGAGATAAGCTAGCAATCGGGGTCCAGCAATCGCCACCTAATCCATCTAAAAAAGCCCTCTCACAAATAGCACAAGCTAATGTAGCTTTATCTTGTATCTTTTTTATATCCTCAATTAAATCCGTTCTGCTAGCCAACACTTCTATTGCTAAAATGCCTTGCCCAGAAGCTGGGAGCATAACACTTGGGCTCAAAATTTGATGATCTATCTTTGCCTCTAATCTAGCTAACCCTGCCTCAGCTAAAACTATCGCCATAAAGGATTTATCTTTTAATTTAGCAATCCTAGTTTGGATATTACCGCGCAAAGGCAACACCTCAAAACTAGGATTAATTCTTTTTAATTGTAACTCCCTTCTTAACGAAGAAGTGCCAATCACCGCCTGGTCAGGGAGCTTATCTATGCTCAAATTGGCCAAATTTATCAAGGAATCAGACGGGTTAGCTCTCTTTAATACTGGCATAATCAAAAAATCTTTGGCCACTTGTGAGGGCACATCTTTTAACGAATGAACCGCCATATCTATTCTTCCATCCAAAAGAGCCTTTTCTAACTCTTTAACAAACAATCCCTTGCCCCCTAAATTGTATAAAGGCTGGTCCAGAACCCTATCTCCTGTAGTTGACATATAAACCATTTCAAAATTATGATCAGGATTTTCTTTTTGCAAAGCCTCTTTTACAGTCGTCGCTTGCCATGTGGCTAGGTCGCTTTTTCTACTACCAATTTTTAGTTTTATCATTTTTGTTTTAGGCGGATTATTTTTTCATTCACCACCTCTTCATGGGGGGGATCAAGGGGCTTTTTATCCAAGATAGCATCATCTAACTGGAAAGCTTTAGATAATAGATCAAAGATTTTATCATCTTCATCAATATTATCTTTAATTAAGGTAGTTAAGTGGTGCAGCATTTTTTGAGAGGAGCGGTGTATTAATTTAGAAATTTTCTTCTTTTCATCTATTACTATATCCGCGTCAGCTATTGCTTGTTTTAATTCTACAAAATAAATTTCATCAAATCTTTTTCTAAATATATCTATACTTTTTCTTTTTTCAAAAATTTTAAGCCAATCTTGATACTGCTCTAATTGATTAGCTAATATTTTCTTCGCTGATTCTGATTGACTAGCCCTAACTTTGCGGTTATCGGCCACCACCTGCTGCAAATCATCGATATTAAAAAGATAAACATTATCTATATTCCCTATTTGAGAAGCGATATTACGAGGAACACCTAAATCAAGAAAAAATAATGGTTTATATTTCCGTTGGGCCATCTTTTGACCAATCATATCGGCTAAGATAATCGGCTCATCCACCCTTACAGAAGATATCACAATATCAACATCTAATATTCCTCTCTCTAGTGACTTAAAGGGTAAAACTAAAGCCGAAAATTTATTGGCCATTTTAACCGCATTATCCAAAGTACGATTAGTAACATAAATTCTGGCCACTCCTCGAGATTTTAGATAGGTTAATGTTAAATCAGCCACCTCGCCGGCACCAATCACTAAAACTGTTTTTGTGGTTAACTCGCCAAAAATATTTTTAGCTAAATCTACCGCCACTTGACCAACTGATACAGAATAATTACCCAGACCAGCTTCGGTGCGTGTTTTTTTAGCCGTGTTGATGGCGAAACTGATAGTTCTGGCAAAAATTGGTGATGGCTTTAACACTTTAGCCGATTTTTCAAAAGCCTCTTTTACCTGTCCTAAAATTTGTGTTTCTCCTTCAATCAAAGAATCCAAACTAGATGCCACCTCTAATAAATGCCGCACAGCAGCCAAACCTGTGTAGCTATAAAAAGAAACCTGCTTGAGTGATAATCCTCTCTCTTGTAATAAAAACTCCCATATCTTTTTGCCCGTAATTTCTAAGTTAGGGGCACTAAAATAAATTTCAGTTCTATTACAAGTACCAAGCAATAAAACATCAGTTAACTGATACTTTTCCTTAATAAGTAGGATAAAAGGGGCAAAGCTTTGCTTATTAAATGTTAACTTCTCCCTAATATCTATCGCAACTTTGCGGTGATTAGTTCCTACAACTCCAAAATTTATCATTAAATAATCTTTGTCCTAGTTAGTAGATTAGTTCACTCACCCATTTAGTTTTTTAAATACGAGCAGTTATTTTATTTGCTGTGAGATTTTCTTAGCCATTTTTAAAATTTCTAATTTAGATTTTAAATTTGCCGGAAATCCATTTAAAATCCAACTATCTAGCTGGCTATAGCCAGGGGATAAAAATATAAAAAGTTTATTTAAATCCTCACCTAAAAAGCGAAAAATGTGCAAAAATAATCCCGTCAAACAATTAGTAAAACTATCTAACTCCTCTAATGAGGTCTTATAGACTATTTTTTTAAAATTGTCCACCTGATTAACATTTATTATTTGTTGTTTAGGGTTGTTATTAAAATTATCTATTAAAAGAGCGTTTCCCAAAAAACTGGCCCACGCTGAGCGAAAAACTTTTATTCTCCTTATTATTAATTCGTTATTCTTATCTTTTTTTGTTCGATTCATTTTAAGGGCAAATGTGCTTACTGGGCCCACATCTTCCCAAAAGGATTTATGGGACACGTACCAGGTTACTATTTTTTTAAACTCATGTTGATGTTTTTTAGCTAGGGCAGGTTTATGCAAAATTAGTTTTAAATATTCACAAAGATTATAAAGCCTTTGAAATGCCCCTGCTTGATATTCACCTAGTATTTGCTGATTCATTTTGGCGGCACTAATTTTTTGGCCTCCTTTGACTTCTCTAGTTTCTTTATAAAATCTTTGGTGGATGTGTAGTTTAAACCTAAGTTGTTCTTTATTTTGCTCCTCGGAGCTAATTTCTTCAGGCATCAAAAATTCTCTAGCTAGCTTTGGTTTTTGCAAAGAATGTTGCATATTCCTTAATATCCTAGCTGATAAATTAACATCAACCGCCAAACCATCTAAATCAATTATACCTATCACGTTACCTGGCTTGGCCAAATCAGATTTTTCCGTTTGATTAGTTTGATTAGTTCCCATTTGCACGCTGGGCATTTTTAATTCTTTGAACAGCTCGGGATATATTTGATGTGCTTGCATTACCTCTAAAGCGCTTAGCCAGCCGGCATAAAACACGCTCGCTCTTTCATTTACTAGATGGAAGAATTCTGCCCTTTTCGTTAAAAACAAGTTAGCTAAAAAAACTCTATCTTCAGGATTAAAAAGCTTAGCTCTGATTGTTTTATGATATAATAGCTCGGCTAATTTTTTTGTAGTATCTTCATATGAAGTAATTAGCCTTTCTTGAATTTTTATAAAACCTTGATTGGTTTGTTGGTTTAACTTATCTTCTGGGCTATGATTATAGATTACTTGTTTAAAAAATAATGCTTGCCCAATGCGTACTTTCTGGTGGGGATGGGTGGCATATTTATTACCAATTTTTTTGAATATATCTTTTGCATTAGGGTTAAAATCATCAAAAAATCGATAAATCTGTGCCTTTTCTAAACTAGTAAATTCTATCGGTTTTGCTTGATATTTTAATATTTGAAAAGGAAATCTAGTTAATACTTGCCAATCAAATAATAATTTTCCAATCACATCACCAATAAAAAGCCTTAGTGTATTTAATTTTCGGCTAGTAACTTGAGCAAAGTTAGTGGGTAAAACTATCTCTATTTGACTCACATAATCCCCACTTAAAAATCTAGATGCAGGCAATCTTTGTGATGAAGGCCATGTTCTATTGTTAGTAACCGACCAAGTGGCAGGGCTATGCACTTCTACTTGTGCTTTGGCTAGATATTTTAAGAATTCCTTTGTGCCATATTTATAAGTAAAATACTCCGAAAAATAGTCAAATAAAGCCCGCATTTGCCTGGCAGCGGCTGGTGAAGATACATAAAAAAATTTAAGCTGTATCCTACTAGGTGAGACTCGTTTTTTTTCATGAATTTTTATTTGTGAAAAATAACTTATCTTCTTTTCATCACTAAGCCTATTTTCCCAGGCTTTATCTTGTATATCCTGTGTTGAAATCAAATTATTATCTATATTTAACTACACCAATTAATCAACTAACTAACTAACTAACTAGATTAGCCTTTTGCTTAAGTATGATTAATAGAAAGCGATTTATGATGTAGTTTATGAAATAAAGAAAACCAATCGGGCCAAAGTAGGTCTTCTGGTCTTTTTTTCATCAGCAAATGATCAGTAAATAATTCTTGGCAACTAGTATGATTAGGATAATGTATTTTTAAAGATGCCTTGATCGTTTTTCGCCGATGTTGATAAAATTTTCTTACTAAAGTAAAAAATTCCTCTTCTACGCCACCATCATCTATTCTACTACCCTTAGGGGTTAAGGTAACTAACGCTGAGTCCACTTTAGGTTTAGGATAAAAAGATTCACTATCAATCAACGTTGCTAATTTAACATCAAACGCCCATTGGCTAGCCACGCTTAACGAACTTAAATTCTTTTTATTCTTACTACCTAGTGGGGTGGTTATTCTAAGGGCAAATTCTTGTTGAAACATTAACACCATGCTAACAAATAAATGTCGGGCAGATAAAAGAGCAAATAATATCGGAGTAGAAATGTGATATGGCAAATTAGCCACTACCTTCCATTTGCGGCAAGGGTGCCTGGCTACTATGTCATCTAATTTTAAACTTAATATATCGGCAGTTATCAAAGAAAAATCATCCCTTTTAGCGTGCCTTGTTGCCAATCTAGCACTCAAAGTTGGGTCAACCTCAACTGCGACCACTTTCCCCCCTTTCCTTAACAGAGCGTCAGTTAAAAATCCATCCCCCGCTCCTATCTCTAAAATAGCGTCGCCAGAATTAATATTTGCCTCAGTCAATATTATTGATAACACCTCGGTATCAATTAAAAAATTCTGGGAAAGACCTCGTTTAGGCTTTATTGCTTTGTTCAAGTATCTAATTGTTGCGCTTTTATGGCTAATCGAAAATTCAAGCACCTATCTCTAAGTTTAGGATTGCTTATTATCTCCACTTCTTTAGCTAATTTATTCTCTTCTTTTGGGGATAGTTCAGTAAAATATTCATTTTTCATACTAACACCCTCATTATTAACGGGCGGGGGGTAAGATTCTAGATTGCTAAATAAATCAAATTCACCAACTCTATAGACCACCTTTTCTATTACATTTGCGTCTCGTAAAACTGAGCTAATGAAAGAAAGTATATGGTTTTTAAAAGGCGTTAACGCCACTCCATAACTAGCGTCTTGCACCAAAACCATTAAAGAGCGATATTTTATGCTTGAGGGCCTAGTATGCTTCCATAAATCTCTCCCTACTATCAATTTCCAATTACTATATATCATATACATAGCATAAGGATGATCGGAGGTTAGTTTTTTTAGCGTCGGAGGAAGCGTATCTGATATATGCTCACATTTTTTCATAAAGATCACTATCATCAAAGGCCAGATTGTTAAATTGAGTGAATTCCCCGATAAAAGCTAACTTTTTTGTACCTATTTGCCCATTACGATGCTTGCTAATAATCACTTCCGCCACTCCCTTTTCCGGTGTTTCGGGGTTATAAACCTCATCCCGATATAAAAACATTATAATATCAGCGTCTTGCTCCACCGCTCCTGATTCTCTGATATCAGACATAAGAGGCCTTTTATTACTCCTCGCTTCAGGAGATCTGTTAAGTTGCGATATAGCTATAACCGGCACATTAAGCTCTTTAGCCAAGGCTTTTAAACTACGCGATATTTCTGCTATCTCTTGTTCTCGGTTATAGTTTTTTCGAGAAGAGCTCAACAGCTGCAAATAATCGACTATGATTAATTTAGGTTTGATGTGGCGATATTGTTGCTTAGCAATTGATAATAACTCAACTATACTAACTCCTGATATATCACTTATATATATGGGCGATTTAGATATTTTATCAACCACAGCAAAAAACTTTTTCCACTCTGCATCTGATAATTTACCCAATCTTAATTTATTAGATGTAATTTGTGCTTCTGAGCCTATTATCCTCATCGCTAGTTGCTCTTTAGACATTTCTAAACTGAAAAAATGCACCGGATGATTATTTTTTAAAGCAACATGGGCAGCAATATTTAAAGCAAAAGAAGTCTTACCCATTGATGGCCTAGCCGCTACTACTATCAAATCTGACGCTTGCAAACCTAAAGTTATTTCATCTATATCAGCAAATCCTGTTTCTAAACCAATTAAATTATCTACACTCTTAGCCCTCTCTTCAAGCAATTCAACTACTGAGGTAAGCACAGTAGATATATCAAAAGTTTTATTGTCTTTTCTTAAATTATAAATATTGGTAATTCTTTGTTCCAGCTCATATAAAATATTCTCTAAATCTTCTGTAGGGTCGACAGTCCGCTTTGTTATATCGCTAGCGATATCTAAAATCTTACGCCTATATTGGTTAATATGAATTATCTTGGCATAATTGCTAGGATTAGCGTCAAGCGGAGCCGCTTTATCTAAATCGGCAATATAATAATAACCACCAGCTTCATCCAATAGCCCCAAAGAAGATAATTTATTGCCCAGCACCACCACTTCTATTGGTTGGCTGTTCTCATAAAGATCTACCATCGCCTCAAAAATTGCTCGGTGTTTAGTGCTATAAAAACTATCTTTGCTAATGCTATCAGACACATCAGCCATCACTTGGTTATCCCTTAAAATACATGCCAACAAAGCCTGTTCGGCGATTTCATCAAAAGGAACTTTGCCCCCTTTTAAGGCATATACTTTATTTCTTTGATCTTCTTCAGTCACTATTACTTAACCCCTATAATATATTTAATTAAATGCCTTTTCTAATATTTGTGAAGAAATTTGCTTCCCCGTTAAATGGCCACACAACCCAGCTTCTCCCATTTTCACCCTTGGTTTATTAGTTCCATGAAAATCTGACCCACCACTAATTAACAGCCCTAAATCATTAGCCACACTTTGGTATAATCTGGCATCTTTCGCTTTATGGGCACTATTAAAGGCTTCTATCCCCGCTAGCCCAGCGTCTTTAAGTTTTGAGAAAAACTTAACTAGCTCTTCATCATTTAATTTTAAACTTGTCGGATGAGCAATAAATGCCATGCCCGACGCCTTATTGATAATTTCTATAGCCTCTTGTGGGCTTAGTAGCTCTTTATCGACATAGGCCTTTCCATTTACCCCTAAAAATATTTGAAATGCTTCATGGAAATTTTTCACATAATTTTTTTTAACCATTATGCTAGCTAAATGAGGCCTGCCAATGGATACATCTTTATTATCAACTAGATCTAAAATTTCTGCTAACGAAATATCTAGGCCTAGTTCATTTAATTTAGCAATCATTTTTTCATTTCTCACCTCACGAGCTGATTTTAATCTCGCTATTGATTCTAAAAAATCAGAATTTTCCTCATCAATAAAATATCCCAAAACATGGCAGGCTCCCTCACTAAATTTGGCACTAATTTCGATACCGGGAATAAAGCAGATATCATTTTCTTTAGCTAATTTTCGTGCATTTTTTATACCCGCCAAAGTGTCGTGATCCGTTAATGATAAAAGCTGGATTTTTCTTTTACTAGCATGATTAATTATTTCAGGCACACTCATAGTTCCATCTGAATGAGAGCTATGCATGTGCAGATCTAATCTAATATCTAACCAACTATTTAGTGGTGGTTTTGCTGGTGGTTGCTTCTTTAAATTAAAAAAAATCATTTTGTTGTATTAAGTTCCTTGCTTTTATTTAAAATTACTCTATTATTTAACACACTTAGCTTGTTTATGATATACACAACTACTATATGCTTGTCGCCAAGACATGCTCCTTCATGCTATATTTCCCATAATTAACTGGCTTAAGGGCGATTTAATCGTGCTTCTTAGTCATAGTTTTAAATATTCGCAAAAAACAATCGCCTTATTGGTGCGATCGTTTAATTACATTTTACATTCTGCCGATAACTTAAATGATTGGTAGTGGGTATTTTTTAATGAGAAAATCGGTTTTAATCGTTTTATTTTTTATAGGCACATCGGCTTTTGGTCAAAATTATTATTTTGAGCAAGACTCTCTACTAAGAAATTTAGCTATTAAAAAACCAGTACCCAATAATCAACTTTTTAAAGGTGCTTGGCTAAGCTATCAAGGTAGAGATTATAACTCGGCTTTGCGGTTGTTAACTAATTTAAATGGTGTCCAAGCCATAACTACTCCATATTTAGAGATTATTGCCCTAACTTATGCTAGAAAAAATGATTGGCTATTAGCCAAGGATTACTGGCTTAAAAGCGCAAGTAACCAAATTTTATCTTGGAATAACTATAATTCATCTTATAAACCAATTGATAAAACTAGTTTGTATATGTCTTATATAGTACCTGGTAGCGGATTAATTTATGAAGGTGAAATTGCTAGCGGGTTGATATCTTTGAGTATTAATGGCATTTTAATATATTCAATTATTAATTCTTTTACGCAACGAAAATATGGATTATCTTTTTTATTCTTATTTTTAGAAATCCCTTTTTATAAAGGAAATATAAATGCCCTAAAAGAGCAAATTGCAAAAAAAACAAGGTCTGATACTAACCAAATTCGTGCGCAATGGTTGATAAAGGCCGAATCAATTATCGATTTAAATTATGATTTCTAGATTACTTATTATTTTTATCAGTGGAATGTTTTTGTTGGTTGGTTATTTCGTAATATCAACTGAATTAACCTTTGCCCAAACAAATCAATCTTCCTCTAAAAAAGCCAAGGATTCTAAAAAATCCAAAAAATCCAAAAACGCAGACGCTCCCACTAAAGTAAAGAAAAATTCTAAGGGCGAAATAGAATTAAACTTTAACGACCTAGATCTTAAAACTATGGTCGAATTAATTAGTCAGGCTACAGACACGGCGTTTTTGTATGAAAACAATTTATCAAGCAATAAAAAAATTACCTTGCTCTCCACTGGGTCTTATAAAATTAAAGATGCTTACCGCATATTTGAAAATATTTTAGACCTAAATGGCTATACCACCCTTAAAGAAGGTCCTTATGTGCGGATAATCAACAAAAAAGAAGCCCGCACAAATCAGGCCCCTATCGTTAAATCTACCCTTGGCTCTATCACCCAAGGAGATTTTATTACTATGGTTGTGCCAATTAATAATACTAATGTTAAAAATATCAGAGGAGCAATTACCCCCTTTTTATCACCAACCACGCTAATTAACCAATATATCCCAGCTAATGTTTTGATTATTAGAGATGGGCGAGGAAATATTAAAAAAATCGTTCGCTTGATAAATCTATTAGATCAACAAAATGCTAAACTACAAGTTGGGAGGTATCCTATCCTTAATGTTAAAATTAGCTCTGTGCTGAAAATTTTAAGTACCGTATTTATAAAAAATGCTCCCTCTAAAAATACCTTTTTAGAGATAGATAATAATAGCTATTCCATAATCGCTATTGCCCCTACCAAGGTTCAAGACTTGATTGAATCCTATATTAAAAAAATTGATGTTCGTTCTGAAAATACCTTTGAATTTTATAGTTTAGATCATATATCAGCCAAAGAAGCGTTGAAAATGGCTAATCACTTATTTCCTCAATCTGCTTCTAGCAAGTCTAGTTTATCATCAATTTCAATTGTGGTAGAAGAAAGGGTTAATCGCTTGCTATTAATTGGCCCTAAACCTATATTAGCAGACGCTAAAGCCTTTTTAAAACAAATAGATGTTCCAATTGCTCATAGCTCATCCAATTATAAAGTTTTTCATCTTAACAATTCCGATGCTAACGAAATCGCCAAAACTCTCCAAAAAGTAACTGGCTCAGGCACCTTTTCTGCCGTAGCTGAAAGTAAAACTAGTGCTAGCACTAGTACTAGTAGTAAGAAAAAAACTCCTGTTAGGCCCAC
Organism: SAR324 cluster bacterium; assembly: GCA_016735295.1. Taxonomy (GTDB): domain Bacteria; phylum SAR324; class SAR324; order XYD2-FULL-50-16; family JAERRU01; genus JAERRU01. The sequence continues at coordinate 15,771 of JAERRU010000016.1, read as the reverse complement.
CACCAAAAAAACCAAAATTGCCATAGTTGGTGACACTCAAACTAATTCTTTGGTGGTATTTGCCTCAACTAGCGAATTAAAATTAATTGAGCAGTTAATAGAAGATCTTGACGCACCAAGGCCGCAGGTTTTTTTAGAGGTGATGATAATGGAAGTATCACTTGATAAAAGTCTAAATTTAGGCATCAATTGGAAGGGGGTAGGGAAAACGGGTGAATCTTTGGTTGGTGTGGGATTAGGGGGTAGTGCTAACTTCATCCCTCCCACCCCTGCTAGTGTGCTGAGCCAGGGGCAACAATCAGCTGTTGGTTTACTAGGCCCTTCTTTAACTTATAATGGCCAATCTTTTAGTAGTTATTCAGCCTTTATTCAGGCGACTAGGAGGGATTCTGATTTTAATCTTATCTCAAATCCTCAAATACTAACAGTCTCTAATCAGCAATCAACAATTAAGGTGGGGGAGGTTAGACCTTTCCAAACCGCTACTAGAGTAGATGTAAATAATAATATCACCACTAGTTACGAATACAAAGAGGTAGGGGTATCTTTAACTTTCACCGCTCGCATTAGTGATGATGATACTGTAGGTCTCAAGATTGCTCAATCCACTAAAAATGTTAAAGAATCAGCTACTAGCACCTTGACTCCTACCACCATTGAAAGAAACATAACCACCAACATTATCACCAAAAACCGGGAAATAATAGTTTTAGGTGGTTTAATAAATACCAATCAAAATAATACTGAGCAAAGAACCTACTGCTTAGGGGATATTCCTATCTTGGGTGAGCTGTTTAAGGCTTCGGTGGGTAGAACTAGTAAATCAAACCTACTAGTTTATATTAAACCTACTATTGTTAGAACTAGTGACGACCGTGATTTATTGAATAAAACTTCTAGTTACTATTTTAATAAAACCACAGAAGATGGAGCAGAGGACTCTATTGCAGAAAAATTAAATTTACCTATTGGTGGCTTAACGGAGAAGCCAACTAGAATTAATTTAAAAAATATTGAAGATTTGCCGAAAATATTAGGTGAGACAAAAGATATTTCAGAAATTCAGCCCGAGCAAGAGCCTATCTTAAATAAAGATGAATCTGAAAAAGATACTCTGCCTGATGGATAATTAGTTTTTAAAATATTATATGATTATTTTTTATAGCTACTAAAAAACATTTGATGAAGAAATATATCTATATACTATTAGTCGTTATTTTATGGTTTACTTGGGCTAAAGATAGCCGAGCCCAAAGTGTTATTAATCCTGAGCAATTTTTGCAAGCAAAGGAAATATTAAAAATAATCTCTGCAGCAAGAAAGGCTGGGTTTAAAGATGATGAACTTAATAGTATAGTTTTACAAAATAATTATCATCAAACCACCTTAACCGAAGTATTAAAAGCCCATCAAATAGCTACTTCTGATCAAAAGATTGCTTTAAGTAAAAGAAAATTAGATTTATCTCTAACAGAGATTGATTTAGCTAAATTTCTCTTAAAAAAGAATAAACGAAAAGTTGAGGTGCGCGCTAAATTTTTATCTGTGCAAGATTTAACTGAAGAAATTGATAAATCACAGATGATAGTACTCGAACAATTAGTTGATGATATTATTACTAATTGATGGGAGCAGTTGTTGTTGGGGGATTAAAAAAATCAGGAAAGACAACTCTCATAAAACACTTACTAGATTGGTCTAATCAATGCTCCGATCTTTCTGCTTGGGGGGCATTCAAACCATTTGATTGCTCATTATCTACTAAAAATAAGCTAGATTTATATTCGGATGGTGAGATTTTTTCTAAAATTATAAAAAATAATCCCCACTCCAGCATTATAAATCCTTATTTAATGTATCCCGATTCACCATTTGATTACGCCACCGTGCAATCATTGGTAAAAATAGATCTCAAAAAACTATCCCAGCTATACAAAAAACTAACGACTAGCTATAATAATAATATATGGATTGAATCTTTTGATTTATGGCACGCTCCGATAAAAGACGATCTGTGCTGGCTGGATTGGAGCAAAAAAATAACTAACCGCGCTTTATGGATTATGACTCCTGAAAAGGAGTTATTTAATATGAATTTATCGCAAATAATATTGATGCGTGATAATTTTTCTGTGGCATCAGTTATTTTAAATAATCATAGCGCTAACAGAGATCATCACTGGTTGCAATATTGCTGGGAAAAAATTGAATTATGCTATAATGTGCAGGTTTTAGGGATCTATCAAAAGATAGGTGAAGATAAAGTAGCGAGCAATAAAAAAATAGTAAAAAATATTTATGAGCATTACTGAGCCAATATTAGTCTTTGATTTAGAAACACAGCGAGATTTTCAATCAGTAGGTGGGCGCGCATTTATTGATGAATTAAAAATGTCGGTGGGGGTGGTTTGGGATTCTAAGGCTGATAAATTTTTTACATACCGCGAATCAGCAGTTGAGGAATTAATCACTCACTTAAGCTCTGGCTCTTTAGTAATAGGATTCAACCATTTAGGATTTGATTTTGAGGTGTTAAGTGGATACCGCAAACCAGCTGAGCGAGAAGATTTTTTGCTAAACTTAAAACGCCTTAAAAATTTAGATTTGATGTTAGATATCAGGCGTAGAATTGGCTATAATGTTAGTTTAGATAGCTTAGTTAGCCCCACTTTGAACGCTCAAAAAACTGCTGATGGATTATTAGCGTTGCGGTGGTTTCGAGAATATCAAGACACAAAAGATGAAACTTTAATGGAAAAAATTATCCATTACTGCAAGCAAGATGTGCTGTTAACTCGTGATCTTTATCTAAAAGGATTAAAGCACCAACGGGTGTTGCATAAGTCCAAAACTGGAGAATTACGAGCCATTGAAGTAGATTGGAAAAATTATTTACGCCATGAGCCAACACAAGAAAAAGCTGTTGAATCACAAAAGGCTCAACTTAATCTTTTTTAATAAAAGTGGGTAAATCAAATAAACTTAGTGATTACATTATAATAGGGCCCATTATTAATGGACTAGCTTGGCTTGGTGATATTACAAAAGTTACTCTTTTATCTCTTTTCTATATTTTTCTTCCTCCATATCGTCCCAAAATTTTTTTAGCACAGTTATATTTTATCGGTAATGGCTCTTTATCGGTAATTTTACTGACCGGCTCTTTTACCGGCATGGTGCTGGCATTGCAAATGTTTGAGGTGTTAAAAAGATTTAGTTCAGAAAGCATGGTAGGGGCGGTAGTGGCTTTATCTTTGACTAGAGAGCTAGGCCCGGTTCTTAGTGCTTTAATGGTTAATGCCAGGGCAGGGTCATCTATGGCAGCAGAGATAGGCACTATGAAGGTGACCGAACAAATTATGGCGATAGAGTCTATGGCGGTTAATTCGTATCAATATTTAATTTCTCCACGCATTTTTGCTGGTATACTAATGATGCCTGCATTGAACATAATTTCTAATGTGGTAGGGGTTTTGGGTGGATATTTTATTACAGTATCTTTGCTAGGGCTAGACCCTGGCTTATATTTTAATAAAATAGACGACTTTATGGAAGTCAGGGACTTGGTGAACAGTTCTTTAAAGGCGGCTATTTTTGGTTTAATTTTAACGGTGGTCGGCAGTTATCAAGGCTTCAACACCTCAGGTGGAGCTAAGGGGGTAGGTAAAGCCACCACTTCAGCGGTAGTAATTTCTGCGGTATTAATTTTAGCTTTTGATTATTTATTAACCTCTTTTATGATACAAAGTTGATTACTAATAACAAAGCTAATTCAAAAAATACCACCACCACACCATCAGAAGAATCCTTTGTTAAATTTGTTGATGTTCATAAATCATTTGGTGATTTCACAGTTTTTGATGGACTTAATTTAAATATATTAAAGGGAAAAATAAATTTTGTCGTGGGGCGTTCTGGTAGCGGAAAATCGGTTATGCTCAAGCATATATTAGGATTTTTACAGCCTGATCGAGGTGATATTTTCATCGAAAATAAAAACACAAAACTATTTAATACAAAAGATTGGCAAAAAACTAGAAAAAAAGTGGGTATGCTGTTTCAAGATTCTGCTTTGTTTGATTCTATGTCAGTTTTTGAAAATGTTGCTTTTCCCATTAGAGAACATACTAAAAAATCAGAAAAAGAAATAAAAGAATTAGTCTCGCAAAAATTATCCTTAGTCGGCTTAGATAAACATCACAAAAAATTACCTGCCGAACTTTCTGGTGGTATGAGAAAAAGAGTTGCTTTATCGCGAGCGATTGCGTTAAATCCTGATTTAGTATTATTTGATGAGCCATCATCAGGGTTAGATCCTATAGTATCTTCGGTGGTAGATAAATTAATCTTAGATATTCACTCAAATCTTAAATCAACCTTTTTAATCATCAGCCATGATATGAAAGGCACCTTAAAGATCGCCCACCGCGTATCTATGTTATATGATGGAAAACTGGTTTTTAATGGCACTAGCCAAGAGTTAACTAACACAACTAATCCTTTAGTGAAACAATTTGTCCATGGAAGGCTAGATGGGCCGTTTAATATCTTTTACTAGCCCCTAAATTATCTACTACCACCGCCACCAACTAAAAAAGTGTTGTAAATAGTGCCGTTTTTGTTGTAGTGTTGGGGGATAACTATCAATTTATTAACTAAACAATAATCATAATTATAATAGGGAGGTCACTATGTCATTAGTTGGAATTATTATATTAATATTATCTCTGCTAGGATTAGTGGTTGCCTATTTTTATTCCCGCCAAGTGTTGGCGGTTGCTAAATACCCCAAAGACGCTTCTGAAAAGGAAAAATCTAAACTTTCTGAAATTCATCAAGCTATATTGGAGGGCTCAATGGCATTTTTAGCCCAAGAATATAAGTATATGGCTTTATTTACGATATTTTTTGCTATTTTTATCGGCCTACTACTTAACAATCCTAGCCATGGATTTAATGATGGAATTTATACCTCTGTCGCTTTTATCGCAGGATGTTCTATTTCAGTTTTATCGGGATTTATCGGGATGAAAATAGCCACTGCAGGCAATGTTAGAACAACAGCTAGTGCAAAAACTTCGTTAGCAGCAGCTTTCAAAACAGCACTACACAGTGGTGCTGTGATGGGATTTGGCCTAGTTGGTCTTTCTTCTTTAGGTCTTTATTTAGTTTATTTACTTACCGCAAAATTAGTTCCTGCTGGGGTAGATTCTAGCACTATCATGGAGATTGTGGCTGGGTTTGGGCTAGGTGGTTCTGCTATTGCTTTGTTTGCTAGAGTTGGAGGAGGTATTTACACTAAGGCGGCTGACGTAGGAGCTGATTTGGTGGGGAAAGTAGAAAAAGGCATTCCTGAAGATGACCCTCGAAATCCAGCAGTTATTGCTGATAATGTGGGCGATAATGTGGGTGATGTTGCTGGGATGGGAGCTGATTTATTTGGTTCTTCAGCAGAGAGCACCTGCGCCGCCTTAGTTATCGGGGCAATTGCTTTTCCTGGTAATTTAGGAGCGGGCCTTTATCCGATTTTAATTACTGCTTTAGGAATTCCGGTTAGTTTGATTGCTATGTTTTTTATCAAGGTTAAAAAGGAAGAGGATGTAGGATCTGTGCTAAAACGTTTATTAATTATTTCTACTTTTCTAGGGGCAGTAGCCGTTTATTTTGCTAGTATATGGTTAATTCCTGCTCAATATGAACTTGGTGGGCAAGTGTTTACCGGTGAAGGAGTTTATATTTGTTATCTTTCTGGTTTGTTAGCGGGGCTTTTCATTGGATTGATAACTGAATATTTCACTTCACATAAATATAAACCAGTAAAAGATTTATCAAAATCTTGCGAAACCGGGGCAGCCACTAACATTATTTTTGGTATGGCTTTAGGCTTTAAAAGCTCTGGTTGGACAATATTAGCTATTGCTGTTTCTGTGTTTATTCCTTTTTACATTGGGGGCATGTACGGGGTGGCTATTTCAGCTCTGGGCATGTTAGGAACTTTGGTTATTACTTTAACAATTGACGCTTATGGCCCTGTATCTGATAATGCTGGAGGCATTGCTCAAATGGCGGGATTAGATTCTGAGATTAGAGACAGAACTGACGTTTTAGATGCTGCGGGCAATACTACTGCTGCTATCGGTAAAGGTTTGGCGATAGGTTCGGCTATTTTAACTTCTTTAGCTTTATTTTCAGCATTTCTGACTAGAGCAGAAGATATATCTATTAATAATCCTAGTATGCTAAACTTTTCGTTAGATAATATAAACCTGCTTGACCCCTTTGTATTAGGAGGCCTATTTTTAGGGTCTACATTACCCTTTTTATTTTCAGCTATGACTATGAAATCAGTGGGTAAGGCGGCGTTTGATATGATTGAAGAAGTTAGGCGTCAAATGAAAGAGAAGCCCGGTATAATGGCGGGCACAGATAAGCCTGATTATGGCCGATGCGTTTCTATATCTACTAAGGCGGCTTTACGAGAAATGATTTTACCAGGAGTGCTTATCATCGGCTCTCCATTGGCGATAGGATTTTTGTTTGGCATTAAGGCGTTAGCAGGTGTTTTAATGGGCTCTCTTTTAGTGAGTGCGGGATTGGCCGTTACGCAAACTAATGCTGGTGGAGCGTGGGATAATGCCAAAAAATATATTGAAAAAGGTTTTTTAGGAGGCAAAGGCTCTGACGCCCATAAAGCGGCTGTGATTGGAGACACTGTTGGTGATCCATTTAAAGATACTTCTGGCCCTTCTTTAAATATTTTGATGAAATTAAGTGCTATTTTAAGTTTAGTTTTTGTACCATTCTTTGCTAAATACGGTGGTATATTAGTTAAATTTCTGGAATAAATTAATAGAATTAGTATTTATATAACTTAATTTATTAATATTTTTGTTGAGGAATCACTTAATCTATAGGGGTTGCTTTATATATTGGTTTTGTTAAATAATAATTGGCGGGTTGTTTATTTGTATCTAAATTTAGATAATTAAATTTCCTACGATAGATATGATCAAAAAAAATCATCGCTTGCTGGTAATTGATATTGGCAACTCCAATATAGACTTAGGCATATATAAAGGATCGCAATTACTCACCAAACAAAACATAAGCACCCGCAAAAATGGCACTGCTTATGAATATTTTGTTTTTATCCAAAAAATAATTGAAACTGCCAATGATAACCAGCAAATTGACGCCGTTATCGCCTGTAGTGTTGTGCCCCAGTTAACTAAAATCATTTTTGATAGTGCTAAACAAATCGGGTGCAATAAATTTTTTGAAGTATCTAGCTCCACCAATTTAGATATGACAATTGACCTTGATAACCCCGAAGAATTGGGGGCTGATCGATTGGTTAATGCTTATGGAGCATTTTTAAAGCACCAGCAATTTGTGATAGTTGTTGATTATGGAACCGCCACCACCTTTGATGTTATTAGCCAATCGGGAGTTTATTTAGGGGGAGTTATTTGTGCGGGATTAAAATTAAATTTAGACTCTTTAGCTCGTAAAACCGCCAAATTACCGTTAATTGATATGGCTATTCCTGATAATATTATCGGAAAAAACACCATAACTAGTATGCAATCTGGTATAATTTTCGGGCATGGGGCAATGAGTGATGGTTTAATTGATAAAATAGCACTTGAGGAAAATAAAAAACCAATTGTTATAGCAACTGGCGGCTTGGCAAACATAATGCATAAGATAAGCAATAATATTGATTTAGTTGATAACCATTTAACTATCTGGGGTTTAATGAATATATATTACAAATTTTTTGCTGACTCCTAGAATTTTATAACTACCTTTTGTAAATATGGCCGAAGAATCTAATAATAAGGTTGAGGATTTTAGTAGCTTTGATGAAATGGATCTGGATAAGGATTCAAAAAAAGATCTCAAAGATGATAACAGTGCTCCCTCCGAAAAAAAAGACAAGGATGAATCCAATTTAGATGATTTTTTTAGTGATTTAAATCAACTAGATCAAGAAGTTACTGCTGACGCTGAGGATAAATCTAATGATGACGCTTTACCAGCTGATCCTCCCTCTTCTATCCCTGCTGATAATAAAAAACCTTATCTAGGCAGTGTGGCACCGAGAAAACCTCGTTCAAAAATGAAGGTTGATATTTCTAAATTATTACGAAAAATATTTATTTACGGTTTAGGAGTTTTATTGATTGTGGGCGTTGGTTTTGGTGGCTACTTTATTTATAAAACTAACTTTTTTTCCAATATGTTTGGCTTTACGTCTAACTCATTTGATTATTTTGACGATTTGCTAGAAAAAGATTTAGATGAATTTGATTTAGATGATTTTTCTTCCATAAAAAATAATAATATTACCTTACAAGAAGGAAAATTAGCCAGTAAAGATGAATTTAGTGAGTTTGTGATCGATAAAAATGGTCTGTGGCGTGTTCAAGTTGGTGTTTGTATAAAATCTTCTTGTGTGCGTGCGTTTAAAAAGGTGCTTAATCCTTTGTCTGCTTCTAAAAGAATTTATACTACTGAAACTAAAACTATCAATAGTTACTTTGCCAAAATTTATGCGGTTGATCTCTATCAAGATCGTATCAGCCCATCAGCGATAATTAATAAAATAAATAAAAATAGTAACTTTGGTGTTAGGTCTTACCTAGAAAAAACTAAGGATGATCGCTACCAGTTAGTAATTGGAATTTTTCCGTTATCTACTTATGGCATTAACCAGTTAATAGATAAAGTTGAGCAAGAATTAGCTACTATTGCTCCAAATCTATTGCTAGATTCATCTTATGAGCAAAAAAAATCAACCGCTACTAAACTATTTTTAGGACCCTTTGCTCTTAAAGATGATGCCCAAAAAGCATTAGATATATTGCATTCCAAGCAAGATTTTGAACAAGCATTTTTAATTAGACGTTAGTACTATATGGCCGAATATTCAGATTCTAACAAAGAGATAAATCCATTTTTAAGCTCTTTAGAGGGTGATAACCTTGAAGATAGTGCAGATTCTATCAACGATTTAGATATTCCTGCCGAAGATGAGGTTGCCGATGAAATGCCAACTTTATCTCCTTTTGCTCACAAACTGCAAAAAAAGAAAAAAAAGGCCTTTGTAGTTAAACCTAATAGATTGGCTTTATTCTTATTTTTGATAGGAACCATCGCCTTAAGTGTGTGGATAATTAAAGCTAATTTTTTTTTCAATGAACCAGAAGATATAGATTTCACTCTGCCAGAACCAGAAGAAATAGATAATACCATTAAACTATCTGCCCCGCCTCCTCCTCTCACCGCTTCAATCCAAATTCCGGTGATAATTGAAGAAAAAATTAAACCTACTTTAGTGGCACCAAACAAGGTGGGTCGTGGTGAATTTTATCTTGATCTTGATATATGCTCGTTTGAAGAATGCACCAAAAGATACGAATCTATCTTAGCCCAAGCTAATTTTCCGATTGAAAGACGAGTAAGTAATAAAACTTTCTATCTCTTACGATTAAACAGCACTAAAAGCTTTCATGCCGATGGGGTTTTGCCCTATATATCCCAAATAAACCAATTAACTGATGGGCAAATTAAGGCCGCTTTTGTATCAAATAAAGCTAGTTCAGGTAAGGGAATTATTTCTGTAGGACTTTTCACCACCGTGCAAAAAGCCAAAGAAGTGAAAAGAATTCTTGAAAGAGCTCCTGCGTTGCAGAAAAAAATATCTTTTAAAATCACCCAAGTAGCCCATTCTCAAAAATCTACGCATATCTATAGTGGCCCTTTTACTGATCTAAAAACTGCTAATTATATCCTAGCCGAGATAAATTCAACCACTCCGATTAAGGAAGGAAAGGTGGTCAGATTAAAAAACTAACCAACAAATCTTCGTCTCTCTAACTACTTTTAGTGCTAGTATCTGGTTGCTTTGGTTGACTGTGCTTTGCATACGCAGCGGCAGCAATAGCTTTTTTTCTGGAGGCACTATTTTTCTTTAAGATGCCCTTAGTGCGCGCTTTATCAATCACACTATGAATATAAGATATATCCTTAGCCTCAACTTTATCCGATAACTTTGCCGAAAATTTCTTAAGATCAGTGCGCAAGGCAGACCTTATGTCCTTATTACGTAAGTTATGTTTAATAGTTTGTCTTTGTCGTTTTAAAATCGAATTACTCTTTTTTGTTTTACTTTCAGCCATTTTTATTAATAAAAAATTGAAAATGAATTAGGAAAGTGCTCAAAATCCCACTCTCCCTTTTCAAAATAAACGCAAATAATATCAAATCTTGGTTGCCAATCAATCATCTTCTTTGTCATCTGATAATGCTCAGCGGTGGATACTATTTTTCGCTGTTTATTATCATCAATCGATAATAATCCACTAAAAACGCGAGATCTTCTAGTTTTTACCTCAACAAAAATCAACTGAGATTTATACTGAGCTACTATATCTATCTCTCCCAGTCTAAATCGATAATTTTTCTCTAGTATCTGATAGCCTTGGTGAACTAAAAACCTCGCTGCTTTAGTTTCGCCAACTTTTCCTAATTCTTTATTACTCAGCCTAGACACTTGATTAGGACCGGCTAAAGTCTTTTTTATTTTATTTGAAATTTGTTTTAATCAGTAATTAACTAAAAATTTCTATTTAGCAAACCTTTCTTTTAACCTCGCCTTCTTGCCCTTTAATTCTCTTAGATAAAATAATTTAGCTCTCCTGACCTTTGATTTTTTTAATACTTTCACATAATCAACCCGAGGGGAAAAGCAAGGAAATATTCTCTCCACTGCATAACCCTGATTAGTTCGCCTTATAGTGATAGTGGCATTAGCACATCGTAAGCCTCCACCTCTGGCAATCACCACTCCCTCAAATGCCTGCACTCTTTCTTTTTCTCCTTCTGCGATGCGGTATCCCAGCCTCACATAATCTCCTACTTCTGTTTTTGACGTCTTATTATCTTTATCTAGCACTTGACTTTGTTCAAAATCAAAGACGTTTTGGCTAAAATTGGTAGTTGTAAAATCTTTCATTTATCCTCTTTTAAAACAGATTTATGCATTTCTTGCCACCGAATAATTTTTGCGTGGTGACCAGATCTTAAAATATCAGGTACTATTAAATCTCTAAAATTAACTGGTTTAGTATATTGAGGGTATTCTAAAGTATTATCACTAAAACTTTCATCTACCACCGATTCAGAATTGCCTAGCACTCCTGGTATATACCTCGCCACACTTTCCACTATCGCCATAGCCGCCACTTCCCCCCCCATCAAGATAAAAGAACCTAAGCTTATTTGACGATCCACAAACTTACGAACCCTATGATCAAATCCTTCATAACGACCACAAATTAAAGAAAAATTTGGTATCTTTGATAGCTCTATCGCCTTTTGTTGCTCAAATACCTCTCCTTGCGGGCTAAGCAAAAAAACTACCCCTCGCTCAGCAGGAGAAATACTCTCTAATGCATTCACGATAGGTTCAGGCCTTAGCAACATTCCAACTCCGCCACCAAATGGCCTACCATCAACTCTTTTATGTTTGCCTATCCCATAATCACGATAGTCAATCACTTTAATCTTAAGCAACTCTTTATCTATCGCTCTTTTTAGAATGCCAGTCGCTAAAAAGCTATCTAATAAAGGTTTAAACAAACTAAGTATATTAATTTGCAAACTAAAAACTTATTCTAAAACTAAAAATTCTCCGTTTGTGCATCATTCTTTAGCCAAATCAGCAATATTTTAGGCTATTGTTAATTATCTATAATCCATCACTTAATAATAAGATGATTACTTCAAGCTAACTTTTTTCTCTAGCTTAACTTATGCCCCAATAATCCCTCTGGGAAATCTAAAAAAATTACCCCTTATTCTATAAGATAGCTACTTCAAGCTAACTTTTTTCTTTAGCTTATTAAGCTCCAATAATCTCTCTGGGAAATCTAAAAAAATTACCCCTTATTCTATAAGATGGCTACTTCAAGCTAACTTTTTTCTTTAGCCTATTAAGCCCCAATAATCTCTCTGGGAAATCTAAAAAAATTACCCCTTATTCTATAAGATAGCTACTTCAAGTTACTTTTTTCTTTAACTTATTAATCCCCAATAATTCCTCTGGGAAATCTAAAAAGTTACCCCTTATTCTATAAGATAGCTACTTCAAGTTAACTTTTTTCTTTAGCTTATTAAGCTCCAATAATCCCTCTGGGAAATCTAAAAAAATTACCCCTTCTTCTATTTTAAGGACTGTTCCCTCTAGCCAAGGAATCATAACCTCCTGATTATCTATTCCATTCACTATTAACAGATATTGGCCACTATTATAAACTAAATCCACTATCTTTCCAATTTCCTGCCCCGATAAATCACTTGCTAAAGCATTTTCTAACTGCCTATAGCCAAATCCTCCCACTACTATATCAGGCAAATCAGTTTTACGGCAATAAACGCTAAACCCGCTAAACTGGCCCATCTCTTCAATTGAGTTTATCCCAGCCAGCTTAAAATACAAGTGAGTATCTCCTATTCTCAGCGAAGTTAAGGAAAATACTCTAACTTCGTTTTGGTCGTCTTTTGGGCTCAAGCCAATTTTCTTTAACTCAGCACACCTGCCCATTTGATCTATCACTCCATAGGCCTTCATGTCTCCTTTTAATCCAAAAGAAGATATAGTTTTAGCGATTAAAACCAAATCTAGCTGATTATGCCAAAACGATGTTGATGACAAAGTTTATTTAAGCTCCCTGCCGCTTCATCACTCTAGCTACCGCTGATGATATGATCGCACCTTTTTTTTGAAATTCAGAAATCCTATCTGCCTTTAAATTCGCTTCCTTAGTTAAAGGATTGTAGGTGCCCAAATTTTCAATCGCTCGCCCATCTCCGGTGAAGCGAGATTCGATTGCAATCACGCGGTAAAATGGTGAATTCTTCCTTCCCTTGCGGGTCAATCTAATTTTAACCGACACTTTTGTTTTATTTAACTATAAATATGATAAAAATAATTTTTTTAAAAGCTAATCTGACAAACATAATTTATTTGATTGCACTTGTCTATATTTTTTTGCGATAATAGGGTTTTTTCTTAAAAACACAATAAAATTAAAATTTATTCCTTTAAAAAAATTAAAATTGCCATCAAAAAAAACTAATAGAACCATTATAATAGGCGATTTGCATGGTTGCTACCTAGAACTTTTAGATTTACTTGATTTAATCAATTATCAAAAATCTTATGATAAAATTATCTTTACTGGCGATTTAATAAATCGTGGTCCTGATTCGGTTAAATCTATTGAATTTTTAGTCGATCATAATTGCTTGTCCGTAATGGGTAATCATGAATACTATCTAATTCAAGCCGTCGATCAAAAGAAGCACGACTGGGACATATACCAGCATATGTCTAAAGAATTTGGCACTTCCTTTATGAAATTGATATCTCTCTTAAGAAAACTACCTTTATGGATTAATAAAAATAATTTTTTGCTCATTCACGCTGGATTTAATGTCGGTACGCCATTAGAAAAAACCGATCCTGAGGTGCTCACCAATATTAGGCAGGTCCCGCAAAAGCAAGGAAATTTAATTCCTTGGTTCGATCTTTATCATGAAAAAAAACCAGTTGTGTTTGGGCATTGGGCAAAACTAGGTGGCGTTATCAGGCAAAATGTAATAGGCTTGGATGTAGGATGTGTATATGGGGGTAAGTTAAGGGCTGTTATATTTCCTTCGCGAGAAATTGCAGAAGTCCCCGCTCACAAAACCTATCTACCAATTAAATTAAAACCAAAATATAACTTATGACCAAACTCGTTATTTGGGGATTAGGTGCTCTTTTTTGTATCTTTACCACCGAATTAGGCTTAGCTGCTAGCAATTCTCTAGCTAAAAGAGATCAATCTAATGTGATAGGATTGAGCATGCTGGGTTTTAAAAATTTTAAAAATCCCCATAATCCCCTCAACAAAGCTGGTCAAAAAACATTACCTTCTGATTCTTGCTTTAACACGTTTTATCACTTTTTCTTTACTAATTATCTGGCACTAGGATTAGATCTAGATGCTTGCATTAACACAGTCGAAGATTCTAGCCCAGGCACTCCTTTAAATGATATATTTAAAAGCACCCGTAATACCTCTCTTCAAGCAATCATAGGCCTGCCTCTCAAGCAAAGATTGTTAGATGGTCCCTTTGCCCGCCAAGTATTTGAAATTGGTTTTATATTAAGTTATGGCTCATCAATCCTATCTTTCGAAGCCTCAGCCGTTAATAATAAATCTTATATAGAAAGCGTCACCGGCACCGTGCAAGCAGTTAGTTTTTATCTTGATTTTGGGAGTCCTGGTTTTGGGATAAGAAGTACCATGAGCTATCAAGAATATATCTATCCTAAATTTAAACAATTACCGGCAGCAATTAACACCGTTAAGTTAATAAATGCCTCACAAAATTCTCTTAATATCAATTTAGGCGTGCGTTACAGCTTCTAATAATCCAGCCTTTATTGCCCCTGGTTTTTGTTCTCCATCACTCTTAGATTTACTCTGCAGGTTTGCTATTTTTCGTCAATATTAACAGCATTATACGCTTGGTTTTTGCTCTCCATCACCCTTAGATTTACTCTGCGGGTTTGCTATCTTCCGTCAATATTAACAGCATTATACGCCTGGTTTTTGTCCTCCATCACCCTTAGATTTACTCTGCGGTTCTACAATTTTTTTATCAACCTTAGGGGCGTTAACAGTTTCTTTATTTCCCTTTGGTCCTTTAATCATTCCATAAAGTTGGCGTAAGGTTAGATCTATCTTGTCATAAATCTTCGGATTATCTTTTAAAAACTTCTTGGCTGAATCACGCCCTTGACCTATTTTTTCATCTTCATAAGAAAACCACGACCCTGATTTCTTTATTATATCCTCTTGCACCGCTAAATCTAAAATACTACCCGTTTTAGAAAGACCTTCTCCAAAATTTAAATCTATTTCTGCACTCGTAAAAGGAGGGGCTAACTTGTTCTTCACCACCTTCACTCGCACTCTGTTTCCTAAAAATTTATCGCCTGATTTAATGCTGCTTATGCGCCTAATATCTAACCTAACGCTAGAATAAAATTTAAGGGCATTACCGCCAGTAGTAGTTTCTGGGTTACCAAACATTATCCCTATTTTGTGGCGTAACTGATTTATAAAAATCACCATCGACTGAGATTTAGCTATACTACCAGTTAATTTACGCAAAGCTTGTGACATTAATCTAGCGTGTAGCCCCATATGCGAATCACCCATATCGCCGGATATTTCGGCTTTTGGGGTTAGCGCTGCCACTGAATCAATCACAATTAAATCAATTGATTGGCTACGTACTAATATATCAGTTATTTCTAGGGCCTGCTCCCCATAATCAGGTTGTGATAAAAGTAATTTTTCTGTATCCACCCCCACCCGTTTTGCGTAGCCAGTATCTAATGCGTGCTCAGCATCTATAAATGCTACTGTGCCCCCGGATTTTTGAGCTTCTGCGATCACATGCAAGCATAAGGTTGTTTTGCCTGAAGATTCTGGGCCATAAACCTCTATTATTCGCCCCTTAGGCAATCCGCCAATTGCTAAGGCTTTATCTAGGGCTAAATTACCGGTGCTTAATACTGGCATATCTGGTGCACCCTGCTTGCCTAGCCTCATTATTGAGCCTTTTCCATATTGCTTGTCGATTTGGATTAAGGCGTTTTCTAGTGCTTTATCTTTGTCTGCTGTATTTGCCATTTTATAAAGAAGT
>JAERRU010000030.1 GCA_016735295.1 SAR324 cluster bacterium | reverse complement strand
ACCAGATGTCTTTTAGATAGGTTGCTATCATAATAGCTTATAATTACTTGACAAATAGCTAATTTATGTATATAATATAATCCCATACTATGATTGTGTTTTGAGTGCTACTTCTTCGTAAATCTTTATATACGAAATATATTAACTATTTATCCACTACCTTTCAAACAGGCTCTATCTGAGTTTGCTAATTAGCAAATCTTTATAATAATTATATTAATTAAACAAGAATCGTAAACTGTGAAGTATTTTTTAAATTATAGTTTATTATTAGCTACCTTGGCTTTATCTTTGATAGTGCTAAGCGCTTGTAAAAAAGATGAAGGAATTAAAGAAACTGAAGAAGTTATTGAATTTCCTTTATTTGATTATAGCTTAATAGCTAAACAAGAAAGGGATGAAATATTAAATGCTAAAACTATAGATTATGGATTTATCAGAGCTCTAAATACTAACATTATAAACTCTGGAGTCACTCCTCCTCCCAATGACCCTTTATTAAAATATCAATGGCATTTGTATAATAGAGGTCAGGAATTAGATTATTTATCTGTAAACGGGTTGATAAAATCTAGATATAATGTTGAGTCTGGTCACGATATAAATGTTGAAGATGTTCATAATGCTAACCCCAAGATAAGAGGTGAAGGGATAGTCATTAACATAGCTGATACCTCAATTGAAGATATGCACGAGGATTTAAGAATTGATACAGTTAATTCTTATAAATTCGTGATTACAAATGCAGATATTAATCCTTATCATGAATTTCACGCTACTTTAGTAGGGGGAATAGCCGCTGCTAAAAGTGGCAATAAAGTAGGTGGGGTGGGGGTTGCTCCAGCGGCCACCATAATTAATCATAATATTATTGAAGCACCATATAGCCGCTCATTATCGCTTGGCGTTCAATATGATGCGTATCAATATCAAGGCTCAAAAATAGCTGACGTGGTTAATATGAGTTTTGGGGAAGGTAACGGAATACGCATTCCAAGATCTTTTTACGAGTACTCACACATGATTGCCGAACATGGAAAAGGCGTTTTTAATGAACGAAAAAGGAAGGGAGTTGTTTTAGGATATAATTTCGTTAAAGCAGCCGGAAATGGTGCCACTAAAAATGGGATAGACGATTGTACTCCTTTATATGATATGGCTTGCGAAGATAGTAACCAACATTTTTTAAATACTATAAAATATCAAGTAGTAGTGGGGTCATCTAGTGATGATGGTAAGGTGGCTAGCTATTCTACCAGAGGAGCAAATTTATTTATCAACGCCCCTGCTGGTGAGTCTTCATTATCTCAATATCTAGATGCTAAAAAAAATCCTCAATTGCACAAGCCAGCATTGATAGCCCCAGACCTTATGGGCTGTTATAGGGGAGTTAGCAAGGATGGTATATATAAAACAATAATTAAAGACGGAATTAAAGCGGCTATTGTTCCGCAAAATAATTTTGAGAGTGATTTTGCTTTTGAAAATTATTTTGTGGGTAAAGTAGTAGGAGCAAAAAAGGTGAAAAGGACAACAGATAATCATCATCTTTTAAACCCTACTTGTAGCTACACATCACGAGCTAACGGAACTTCATCAGCAGCTCCTATTGTTTCTGGGGTAATAGCTTTGCTATTGGATAAAAAACCTGAGCTAACTTGGCGAGATGTTAGATATATCCTTGCTCATAGTGCAACTAAAAATGACCCTAACCATGCAGGTAAATATCTTAAATATACTAAAACCACTACTACTAGCACTGCCACCCCAGCTGTTGCAGTAGATTCATTTACGATAACAGCAGGAGCTAAAGCTGATGTTAACACGGATACAATTAAAACCTATCAAGTATTGCCTGGTTGGATTACCAATGCTGGTACTAGTAGTGTTAGGTTTAATTTTAATAATCTATATGGCTTTGGTCGAATTGACGTTAAAAGAGCGATTGATTTGATTGATAGCTTTCCCACTATGCCAGCTGAAGTTTATCACGAGAGTTATCATGACTCTATAGATCATGATAACGACCCAAATACTCCGCCGATTATAGATCATGATGGAGATCCTAGCACTGCTCTTGTTATTGATCCTGATCCTAATCCTGGCAGAAGGTTTATTGAGAGTTTTTCGGATGTTAATAAAAACAATTTAACTTTTACCGAGGGAAATCTCACAAAAAATACTGCTATTGTGAAGACTTTTACCGATAGTGCAACTCCACCAGTAATAACCACTAAGCATATATTTCCATATCTGAGAGACGCTGACCCTGCTAAATTTAATGATGTTATTCCAGAGTTATGGGCGGCTAAGCATACTTATAGTAAAAAGATTAGAACGTTAGAATCGGTGACAGTTTTTTTGGATTTATGCATGGATGATTTGCAAACTCTATTTATTAGGTTAACGTCGCCTAGAGGCACTAAGAGTGTTCTTTTAACGCCTTTTACTCAGGTATGGGAAGGGGAAAAAGTAATTAGATATACTCCTTTTTTGAGCAATAGCTTTTATGGGGAAAATCCTCTTGGTGATTGGTATTTAGAGGTTTTTGACGCCTCTGGTAAAATAATAGATAAAACTACCAATCCCTTAACAGCTACAGCTTGCACCGCTGGTTATCCGGAACTAAACAAAGCGATGATTCATTTTTCTGGTATGGCAGAAAATTTTCATTCCACAAATTAAATTAATAATTAATGATACAAAGTTAGTCACATTTGAAAGAACTAACCATTACCCATTTCCTATTTGTAACTAGATATAAACATAATTACTGATTTAAAATCAACTATTTTAACTGTTTTAACCATTTGTAGTTAACAATGTTAATTCCAAATAATCATCTCACTGATAGCATTATAATTGCTTAATTCACAATTAACGCATAATTAATTCACAATAAATTCACAATAGATTAGCCATAAACACTTGACAAGATATAAATCTATATATTATATTGTTGATGTGATGTAATTTTATTTTGTGTATCATCACTTACTTAGAATTTAGACACAAAACCAAGTAAATTTGTTAAATACATGCAGCTATCAAGCAGAAATATTATAAAAATAATTGTTAATCCATTATCTTTTATTAATTTAGTAAATTATAAAAATTTATTTATTAAAACTAGTTTACTAGTAGGTAGTATAATAATTTTATCGGCAAATTTTTCTTATTTAATTGCCGCTCAAATAGATGTCCTCCCCCCGCAAAAATTAGGCTTAGAGATTGCCAAAAATGCTGAAAGAATAGAGCTTCATGGCCAAACTCGTCTCAAGGTTAGTTTGGCAGATTTATTATATATTTATCTAGTATTAAGCCGCTCTACCAAGCAAGCAGTAACTAGCACTCAAGCAGCTTATGAATTTAGTGAAGCTACTAAGGGAAAATTTCAAACACGTTTTAGTGCCGGCATAAATAAATCGCGTGGGCAGTTAAATGTGCTGAGTAACGTTTCGGCTAATAGCACTGAAATTAGTGATACTAGCTTTGGCTTAAAACAACTTACTCCGATAGGACTATCTTTCTTTGTTAAGCATTCGATAAAGGAAGTAGAGCAAAGAAAAGTAACTATTAATCCACTAGCTACAGGAGCTGATAGATATATTGTTGATGATCCAAATAGCAATTATATAACTAGCACATCGCTAGGTCTTAATTTTCCTTTGTTAAATGGCTTTGGAGTGAATGATACTAACCCCACTAAACAAGCAACGGCTAATTATATCAAGGCTAAATTAGGCAGTGTGCAGGCTATTACTGGTTTGGCTAATCGGGTAATAACTATCTATTGGTCAATGGTCGCTAATTTTCGCTATATTGAGGCGTTAGAGTCTCAACTAGCACTTTCTAAAAGATTGCTGAGAGAAGCAGAAATAAGATTTGATTTAGGTGGTAGAACAAATACAAACGTGCTGGAATTTAGGGCTAATGTGCTATCTGATGAAACAAAATTGAAGCAAGCCCTTGATGTGCTTTATGAATTAGATGATTTCATTAAATTAGTCGCTACTAGAGCAGATATCCCTTACTCGCTTTATCCTAGTGATGATAATATGGTTATCCCATTTGAGTATGGCAGTACCGATGATTTATTTAAAGAGGCGAAAGACTATTCATTATCGCTTAAATCTTTGTTGGTTGATCGCACCAAAGCTAGGTTAGATGAAGAGGCGAGCACTTATAAGATGTTACCTAAATTAGATTTTAATCTTGCATTAACTCAGTATGGATATGGAAAAACTGCAGATAGCATAAACACAATTAAGGTTGATAATGAGGATTTGAGGAGTTACCAAATGGGTTTAAATTTTGAAATACCAATTGGTAGCGGGGGTAACTATGCACTTCACCGAGCACATGCGTTGATGCTTGATGTGGTTGATACAAAAATAATGAGTAAAGAGGAGAGCATTCAAATCACAGTAAATGGTTGGATAAGGGATCTTGATAGATATTTAAGTCAAATCAAGGCTCAAGAAGTAACGTTAACGCTTAGAAAAAGATTGCTTGACCAAACATTAACTAGCTTTCAATCAGGCAGTGCCACTGCTCAAGAGGTAAGTGGGGCCCAGCTTAGGCATTCATTTAGCCAACAGGCTTTGGATAGAGCTAAGGCTAATTATTTAATAAAATATTATCAAGTAGAGATAGATCGGGGTAAATTTTTAGAAATTTTTCCCCGCTTAGCTGAATATCAACATCTATTTGAATAGAAATATTATAGATTACGGGAATAGATTAATTTAATTAAAATATCATAGCAAAAAAATGTACGACTTAATCAAACTAAGGCTAGGTAAGAGTAGCCAGAAACTTAGCTTATTATCATTATCATTATTACTATTATTATCGGCAGCTAGCCCACCTTTGTTATTAGCTCAAGATAAGGCCAAGGATGATGAAAAGAAAAAAAAGAATACCACGCCAGTAGAAATTATGGTTATTGCTCCTAACGATTTGAGCAGTTACGCTACTTTCAAGGGAAAGGTTATACCTAGTCGTTATACCACGGTTAGGGCGTCGCAAGCTGGATATGTAGAGAAAATATTGGTTAATGAGGGGGATATGATAAAATCAAATCAATCTATGATTCATATAGATAGATTGGTATCAGAAAGTATGTTCAAGCTGGCAAAGGCCAATTTAGCGGACGCGATTTTTGGCATATATCAAGCTGAAATTAATTTAAAATCGCAAGTATATAGTTTTTTATCGCTCACCAAGTTAAGGGCAGTAGCAAAGCGAGAGTGGGAAAATGAGCTTTTATTATTTGAACAGGGTTTATCAGCTCAACTTAGGCTAGATAGAGTTGAGGCTGGGTATCAATCGACAGAAGCTAAATACCAAAGCGTTTATATGAATCTAAACGGGGCAACAGAAAAAGAAGTTTTAGCTCTTAACTTGATAGACCAAGGCAATCAACAACTAAATAAAGGTATTAATAAAGATAAAATAACTTTCTCGGTAGGGCTAAAAAATGAGCCAATTTCTTTATCGCGAGCGTTAAATTCTTATGAAAGAGCAAAATCTAATTATAAATTAGCACTTAATTCACATAATCGTTCTTTGGGTAAAGCTCCTTTTAATGGGCAGGTACTTCGCCGGTTAGTTGATAATGGGGAATATGTTACCTTTGGTAAGGGGTTATTTGTATTTGGTGATTTAGCTTCTTTAGAAATTAGCGTTTATTTAACGGCAAAAGATACAAAATCAATCAAGGTCAATGATAAGGTGCAAGTGAGCTTTGATAGTTATTCTGAATTTGATACTGAAGGAAAAATTAAAAGCATCGCTTGGGACGCAGATCCAGCTAATCACAGCTACCGAGCAATTGTGGTGGTGCCCAATAAGCAAAGAAAAATTAGAAGTGGTGACCGGGCGAGTGTTAAAATTAAAATTAACGATATAAAAAATCAAATTTCACTACCTTTATCAGCAATATTAAGCAACGCAAAGGGTAGTTACGTTTATATAGTTGATGGAAATAATATTGCCACCCAAAGATCAATAACTAAAGGTAATGTTGTTGGTAATTTGGTGCAGGTAAATGATGGTCTTAATTCTGGAGATAAGGTGGTAATTAGATCACAACAATTTTTAAAAAATAATGATTTAGTGACTGTGATATCAAGATAAAAAGGTATTTCACACGCATTAACTTTATATTAACTTACAAATACTAATGCAAGAAAAAGATTATAAAGACGATAGTTGGAAAGGTTTTGGACCTACTCAGTATACATTAAAAAAGAATAAGCTTTTTTGGTTTATTTTTGTGGTGAGTATTGTATTTGGGGTGTCATCTTACAATGGCATTCCTAAGGAATGGACACCTGATGTTGATATTCCAATTTTAATAGTCGCCACGCCTTACCGCGGGGTATCACCGATTGATGCAGAGGTTTTGGTGACTAGGCCTTTAGAAACTCAAATACAAGGAATTGAAGGTCTTGAATCATTAAAAAGCACATCAACAGAGGGAGTTTCGCTTATTACCGCAGAATTTTCACTAAACACTGATTTAGATGAAGCTAAAATTGAGATTGAAGATGCCATTTCTCGAGCAGAGCCAGATTTACCAAAAGGGGCGGAAGATAGCCAAATTATTGAGATAAATCTATCAGAATTTCCTATATATACCTTAAATTTATCATCTGATATAGCTTTAGATGAACTTAAATTAATTGCTGATGATATTAAAGATGATCTTGAAGGAATCTCGGGAGTATTAAAGGTGCAAATGGTGGGGGGTTTAGAAAAGGAGATGCAGGTTTTAATTGATCCTAGCAAGCTTAGCTATTATAATATTGGGATAACTCAGATAGCAGCCGCGATAGAAAAAGAAAATAAAACTACTCCCGCAGGCTCAATTGACGTTAACACAATGAAGTTTCCAGTAAGGGTTCCAGGCGAGGTGCTTAATGCTGAGGATCTTAAAAGAATAATTATAAGTGCCCCTAACGAAAAGCCTATATATCTTAGTGATGTGGCTCAAGAGGTGGTATTTGGCAATAAAGATGTGGAGTCTATTTCTCGCTTAAAGGGAAGGGATACGATTAGTTTATCGGTATCAAAGCGAGCAGGAGAAAATTTACAGGCTATCGCCGCTGAATCTGATTTGATTAGAGCCAAATGGGAGGAAAAGGTAGGCGATAAGGTCAAATTTTCGATATTAACCGATCAGAGTGTAGAGATAGACCTGAGAATAAATGAGATCATAAATAACATCATTGTCGGATTTTTAATGGTGATAGTGGTCTTATTTTTAGTGATGGGATTTACTAATTCTATGTTAGTGGCGGTATCAATACCACTTTCTATGTTACTGGGCACGGCATTACTCAATTTTTTTGGTATTACCCTAAACATGGTGGTGCTATTTAGTATGATTATGACTTTAGGCTTGGTGGTGGACGATGCTATAGTGGTGACAGAAAATATCTATCGTCATTTACAAATGGGACGCACTTTGCCTGACGCAATTAGGGTGGGCACTCATGAGGTGGCTTATCCTGTTATCACGGCTACTTTAACTACGATAGCTTCTTTTTCTCCATTAATTTTCATACCTGGAATAATGGGGAGTTTTCTTAAATATTTACCTTATACAATAATCGCAACTATGTCATCGTCATTGGTGGTGGCATTATTTTTCATTCCTTTGATGTGCTCGGTTATGATGCGTAGTCCGCGCAAAATCAAGAATAAAGGATATGAAGACGAACAATCATTCACTAAAGATGGTTGGTTTGGGGTTTATTATAGGCCAGCCCTTTCTTGGGCTTTGGATCATAGTTACACTGTTATGTTTAGCACGGTGGGTCTGTTTGTATTTTTAGCTTGGTTTTATTTTTCTGTACTTAATTTAGGCTCTGAGTTATTTCCTAAAGATGAGCCTAGTGAGATGACGATTAGCATTGAAACTCCTTATGGCACTAATTTAACAGAATCTGAATTTATCGTTAATAAGGTTGAAGATTTAATTAAAGGCTATAGCGAACACACTGAAACCATTTTAACTAATATTGGTCAAGATAAAAGTGGTGATTCAGTGACTAGCAAAAGTCATATATCAGTTAAACTTCCTGGTTGGCAAACCCGCACTAAAAAACCTAATGATCTTATTGTTGAGATAGAAAAAGAGCTTAATAAAAATGAGAATTTGGTTCCTGGGGCTAAAGTTTTGCTTAATACTACTACCTCTGGCCCACCAATTGGCAAACCTATTAGTATTGAAGTTAGTGGGGATGATTTGGCTGTTCTTAAGCGAATTTCGGAGGAAATTCAAAAGTTAATAGTTGATGTGCCTCATTTGATTAATTTAAATGATAATTTGCTTCTTAATCAAAGTAATATCACCGTATATCCAATCAGGGAAAACATGTCCACCTATCAAATCTCAACTAGAGATTTAGGGGCCACTGTGAGAGCGGCGATTAGCGGAAAGGTGGCGTCTACTTATCGATTGGGCAAGGAGCAGTATGACATAGTAGTTAGATATCCAAAGGAGCTACGCACTTCAATTGAAGATATAAAAAGAATTCCAGTAGCCACTAGGCTAGGGGTGGTGCCTTTGAATGTGCTTGCTAATATTGAAATTGGTATTTCACCTGGCTCTATTAGGCATGTTAATAAAAAAAGAACAGTAACTGTTTCTGCTGATGTTCTTGGGGCGTCAGGTGCTAATGTGCTTAGTAAAGTGCAAAAGGAATTGGTTGATTATCAATTACCAGTTGGCTATAGCATTTCTTATGGCGGAGCAAGTGAAGTGCAAAATAAGGTGGAGGAATTTTTGCCTAAAGCATTTTTGGCTACTTTATTTTTGATTTTCTTTTTAATGGCGTGGCAATTTAATTCAATTAGTTCTCCTATTGTTATATTGGGAACGGTATTTTTGTCATTAATCGGGGTGTTAGTGGGTTTAATTATACATCAAAACCCTATATCTATTATGATGGGGGGTATTGGGGTGGTTTCTTTGGCTGGTATTGTGGCTAAAAATGGAATTGTTTTGATAGATTATATTATCTATAAACGCAATCAAGGAATACCTCTGAGAGAAGCGATCATCACTTCTTGTTTATTAAGAGTACGCCCTATTTATTTAACGGCGAGCACGGCTATTTTCGCTTTATTACCCGTTTTAATGGGCATTGATATTAATTTTTTCCGATTACCAAACATTATATCCTTTGAAGCAGATAGTAGTGCTATTTGGAAGCCTTTGGCGGGCACGATTGCTTATGGATTATCTTTATCTTCTGTATTAACTTTGGTATTTGTTCCTTGCATGTATTATGTGATAGAGCGAAAGAGTGATAGTCCTTTATATAAAAGGGTTTATCGAGCGGTGATTGGTTTATTTACCCGTAAAAAGATTAAGGGAGCTAAAGGGTTTAAGAGTTTTAAAAGTTTTAAGAAGTTTAAAGCTAGCGAGTAAAAATAATATAATAGGCGATGAGGGGAAAGTAAGCTCAGGTGTTAAGCTTAGGTGATGTGTTAATTATGAAATTATGAAAATATTAATTAGTGAATATTTTTTGACATAGGGGAGGGGGCGAATTATTTTTTATATAATCAATTAATAAGCGAGAAAATGATTTTTTAAATATCTTTCCTCGCTTTATCCCATCAGTGTTTAGGTGATTTAAAAAGGTAGAATTTAACATTAAATTGGACGAACTGATCAGGAGCAGAGAATCATTTTTTTGATTATTCGTTTTACTAGCCTGATTATCATCTATTATCATTCGGCTATAATAATAGGATACATTTTGCTGGTATTCATTAAATTTATTATGTACCGCCAAAATATCTCGCTTATTAACTGAAAAAATATATAAAGGATAATCATTTAGCCAAGTTAATATTGTTTGTTTGGTGACGCTAGCTTGGTAACTGGGATAATCATTTTTTAAGGGCTTTAGCAAAATCGCCAGATTAGTTAAAGGAATTTGTTGCCTTTTTGCCTCAGCAAGCAATGAGCTAATAGATAATTCTCTTAAGCATTCTCGCATTTTATAGGATGAATATCTTTTTGAGAGCACTCTCCAACCTATTTTTTGTTGTAGGTTGTTCCTTATTTTATCCATTTCGCTATTTATGAATCTATCCTTTAACTGCTCTCCTTGGTCATTAATCAATTCAGGTAATATCCAATTAAAGGATATCTTTGTGGGCTTTCCTTTGATGAACCACGCTTTTAGGAATAGTATTCTTTCATCATTTTTTCCTATTTCAAAAAATATTTTACCATCTCTGCGTAGTAAGGCGTTATTTTGAGTTGGTTGGTGAATAGTTTCTGAGGTAGTTATGTATATATCAAATTGGGGCAAACTCTCCGCTACGTCCCAGGTATTTAGGCTAGATTTTTGTCTTAGCAAGTTAAGAGCTGGGCTAAAGAGGTGTTTACTCGATTTTCCATCAATAAAGAGTATTTTAAGGTCAGCAGGGGGGAGAGGTAACTTTTTTTCATGAGGGCCAAACACCTTGTACTTATTAACCGGATTTACTATATCTATTGGTAAATTGGCGGTTAAGTTAATTAATGAAGCCACCAAAAGTTTGTTATTGCCTGAGTTAAGCAGTTGGTAGGGGGCGATGGTTGATTGGTTGAAATTTATATTTAATCCGGTAAATAATTTGGCTTTTTTTAAATATGAAATAGTTGTCGCTCTAAGGTCATGGCTTGTTAATGCTAGGGCGTGATAATTTATTTTATCCACCTCTTTCCAAAAATAATTACTAATATCTTGGTGATTATCAATATTTAAGAGCAAACCAAGAGCCGCTAAATTAGGAGATATTGCCCCTCCACCGAGCTTTATCAAGTTAGGATATTGCCTAGTTAATGTTGTAAAAGTTTTTGCTAATGGCCATATCCCAAACCTTCTTTCTCCTTGAAAATCAAATAATCGACCTTTTGTATTGGCTGAAATTGCTATTTGAATGCTAGAATTCTGTTTTTTATCGCTGTTGGCGAGCTCAATTTTTATATTTGCTAAAATTTTGCTAGAGATTGACAATAAAATTAAAAAAATGATTAACATCGACCGGGCCATGTTTAACATTAGCTGATTTTTAGCTGTTCATATAAATTATTAACTGATCGCCATGACGTCAATTTTAGATTAAAATATATCCCCATACAATGATTGAGTAGAGAAAATACTAATTTTTGATGTTTAAACCCCAATTTAACCGCTTTACCTTGTTGAGTGAGTAGCAAATATTTAATAATCCAAGCCTGATAATTGAAGAAATTATACTCATGATAGTGACAATCCTGGCATAAAAATCCCTGCTCATTAGCTACTATTTGATAAATCTGCTTTCGGTAGTTAATTTCACCTCCATTATTTGTTTGGTAGGTGCTTTTATCACATTTTAAACATTTGCTGTATTCCAGCTGGTAGCCCACATCCTTCAAATAATTTAGTAGGGTTGGTAGTAGCATATTTCCAAAATTTAGTAGTGAGCCTGAAAAATAAAATATTTGCTGTGACATTAAAAATAAATCCTTCGCAAGGGCAATATCTTGCTCAGTTTTCACTAAAACCTCCGCCCAATAATTATGTAAAATCCAGTGGCCATATAAATCATTTTTAAAAATAAAATTCTTCTTTATCGAAAAACCCTTAATGCTTAATATCCTTTTATCAGCATCAAAACACTCTATTTCTAACTCCAAAAGCTGACCAATTTGAAAGTTAGCCCTAGATTGAGTATATTTTTTGCTATTCCTAAAAAATGATTTTACTAAACCATAATCAGGCGTTAACATAGTAACTAAACTAGTAGCAGGTAGATAATGATTTACCTTTAATACTAAAGCTTCCAATTGAGGTGAAGGATTGTTAAATTGATATTTTTTGATCTTTTTTTGATGTTTAGTAACAATTTTATTTTTAACAGTAAGTAGTCTATATTTATAGTCATATTTTGAATTTTTTAAAAGCAATCAATAGATTAATTAAGCTTAAAGCAGTTATTTTACTGGCAGTAAGTTTTTTTATAGGAATTTATTTTTTGGCCGGTATATCATTTAAAAATCACTATCCAAGCACAGGATTTCCCGTTTTTAGCTATGATAGTAAGCAAATAAAGGTATACCATCAACCAGATCTAGATAGCACCCACGACACATGGAAAGTTAAAAAAGGAGCCCTGCTTGATTGGAGGAAATCTTTAGTAAAAGACATCACTCCAAAGGTGTTAAAACTAACTAAGCCAAGGTTGATAAAGTGTAAATATCGTCAATTTTTATTAAATGCTGGTATATTTTTATCAACAATAGAAGTTAAGCCCAATATAACTTTATTTAGCTGGGGGGAAAGCCCTGGGCAGCTAAACGAGCAATGTGCAGGCTTTAGTGATTTACATAATGTGTTTACTGGGATTTATGATCGCCCTGATTGGTGGATTTTTATTAAGCACAATCATAATTTTAAGGAAGGCTGGGTAAAGGTAAATGATAGTTTTTTACAAAGATTTTTAAATAAAACCCTATCGGCAGATGCTAAACTTAAAATCATTCCTAAAAATAAGCCAGAAGAGGAACTTAACGACAAAGGATTACCAATAAATAAGGATTTATTCGTTAAAAAAGAGCCATTGCCTAACAAAGATTTGCTTACTGAGCATAATTCTCTGGACTATGAAAATTTGCTAATTAATGAACATGAACTTGCTTTGCATCCTTTCCAAGAAGATTTATCGTTGGGAATTTCTGGAAACTATGATGGAAAGCTAAATTTGGTGTTTAATCAATCAGGTCAATCTTTTAAAGGATTTTGGCTTAATAAAAAATTATTTAATCCTTATCAAAAAGAATTTTCCCAAGAATGTTTGCTAATTTTAACGGGAAAGAAAGAGCAAACTTGGTATAATGTGCAGTGGTGGTCTCCTAGAAGTTTATCTACTGGTAAGGGGCGTCTTAAGACTAACTGGCAGGGGGCATCTGCTTATATTGTGTTAAAGATAGAAGATAATCCTCAAAATTGCCCAGATTTCATTGAAAAACCTGTTTTTCCGGTGAGGCTGGCGTTGCAAGAAAATTTTTATAATATTACTACAGGCTTGGTATCAGCTAAAATAACTCCTTTTTTAAGTTCACCTGGAGCTAATAATATAAAAATAATTAGCTGTTTAATTCGTTATAGCCCCGTATTAATAAAGACTAAACAAGCCCGTTTTTGGAAAATCAGGAAGGCACCAGGCTATGTTATTAGTGGATATTTAGATTCTGAAAGTTTGTTTAAAGCGCAAAATATAGCAGAATTGATTAAAGAAAATGAACAAATACAGTTAAATGATTCTTTAACTGGTGATAACGATCTATATCAAAAGATATGTTTGGCAAAATTATACGATAATTAGGGCAAATTGTGGCAAGTGGGGCTTGATGATGATAATAACAATAACGATATATATCAAAAAATATGTTTAGCGGAATTATACGAGAATTAGGGCAGATTGTGGCAAGTAAACGCCATACTAATGGGCAGATGAAGCTGGAAATATCAGCTCCTACTGTGATATCTGAGCTTGATTTAGGAAGCAGTATAGCAGTTAATGGAGTATGCTTGAGCGTGGTTCATAAAAAGGAAGAATCTTTTCAAGTAGATATATCCCCTCACACTTTATCGGTGAGTTTGTTTGCTAAATATGAAATGGGGCAACAGGTTAATTTGGAGCTCGCGGTAACTCCCACCACTCGTTTAGATGGGCATATAGTGCAAGGCCATGTTGATGGCTTGGTGCAAGTTACTGATATTACTGATGATGGTGATTGTGTCAACATTACCTTTAAAATCCCTGAACAGCTTACTAGGTATATAGCCCCTAAAGGTTCAGTTGCTATAAACGGAATTAGTTTAACCATTGCCGAATATTCCTTTACTGATAGTAAATTTAAAGTAGCGATAATTCCTTACACCATTACTAATACCAACTTAAAGGATATTGAGGTAGGAGATTATGCCCATTTAGAAACTGATATAATCGCTCGCTATTTGGATTCTCTGAGCTTAAAACGAGAATAATAACATTGATAGTAATATGGTAACTAAGAATAATAACGATTATAAAATCATTCCCATCAAGTGTTTAGCCGATAATTACTGCTATATAATTGAATTAAAAGGCACTAAGGATGTTATACTGTTCGACGCTTCTCAAAGCACACCGATTAAGGATAAGTTGCAAGCTGGGGCCTATAATTTGGCTCACCTTGTGCTAACTCACCATCACCATGATCACCTAGGAGCAATAGACGATCTATTAGCACAACACCCAAAGTTAACTGGATATGGGCATTGGGAGCTGAGTAAACATATTGAAGTATCGAAATTTAGCCAATTTAAGCAATATAATAATAACCGTGATCAAGTAGCCCACATAGGCGACCTTAGCTTTAGTCTTCTTTACTTACCTGGCCATGCTTCATCATCAATAGGATTTTTATTAGATAATCATTTATTTATTGGCGATGTGGTGTTTAAAGCAGGTTGTGGGGGTATATTTGGTGGTATTTCATCTTATAAAGAGATGTGGCAATCAATTAATAGCATAAATAGCTTGCCCGCTGATACCTTGCTTTACCCAGGCCACGATTTAAGCTTGGATAATCTTAAATTTGCTCAAGCAATAGAGCCTAATAATGAATTTATCAAATCAGAAATAGCACGCCCTAGCTGCGTAACGCCTACTAATATAGCGTTAGAGCGAAAGATTAATCCATTTTTTAAAACGGCTAAGCCAGAATTTCAGGCTAAAGTAAGGGCTTTCCTAAAAGCAAATAACCATCATGCTGAATTACTAGAAATTACCAATTCTCCACCAGAAAAATTATCTTTTATTACTTTTTTAATTATCAGAAAGTTAAAATCTCGTTGGAAATGCTAACCCTAATAAATAGGGATAAATGGCCATAAATGGTGCCTAGTAGTGTTAAATAGTATCAGGGGCGAGCAATTTTTGATAATTTAAAAAAATTAGACTAGATAAGACAATTCAACATAAATTCACTATAAAATAATTTACTACTAAAAATATTCCTTGCCCCGCTAATGTACTAATTTTACAGGCTCACCGAATCTCACTTGCTATCACTTATGATAGTTGAGTGCTAGCAAGCAGGTATAAAACTAATATCAGCTTGATTATAGCGATTTATCAAGAGAAACCCAAAGACAAGGCATTGATTTTATTAGAGATTAAATATATTTACAGAAAAACCTAAAAAAACATTGACACATTAGCACTATCAGTAGTCTAGTGCTAATAGCTTATTTATTTTCAACATTAACTAAAACCATTAAAAATAACCAAAAAATTATGGCTAAATTAAACATACGACCATTACACGATCGAATAATCGTTAAAAGAAAGGATTCAGAAACAAAAACGTTAAGTGGAATCATAATACCTGACACAGCAAAGGAAAAACCCCAAGAAGGTGAAATAGTAGCTGTTGGTAAAGGTAAAGCTAAAGATAGCGGCGAGATATCTCCATTAGATGTGAAAGTGGGTGATAAAATATTATTCGGTAAATACGCAGGCACAGAAATTAAAATGGACGGTGATGAGTATTTAATGATGAAAGAAGAAGATGTACTAGGTATCTTGGTATAGGGGATTTTAAAGAATATATAATTTAAGCTTAATTTATAAATATAAACATAATTAATTAAAACAAAATCATGGCAACAAAGGAAATACATTTTGGTGGAGATACCAGAAGTTCAATATTAGACGGAATAAATAAGTTAACTAACGCAGTAAAAGTTACCTTAGGTCCTAAAGGACGTAATGTAGTAATAGAAAAGAGTTACGGAGCACCTTTAATAACTAAAGATGGAGTAACTGTAGCTAAAGAAGTGGAACTTGAAGATAAATTAGAAAATATGGGTGCTCAAATGGTGAGAGAAGTAGCTAGCAAAACTTCAGACACCGCCGGAGATGGAACCACCACAGCAACTATTTTAGCACAAGCTATTTATCGAGAAGGATATAAATTAGTATCAGCAGGTCACAACCCGATGGATCTAAAAAGAGGAATAGACTTCGCAGTTAAAGTGGCGGTTAGTGAACTAAAAAAGATGTCAAAAGATGTTTCCAAAAGCAAAGAAATTGAGCAAGTAGGTACTATTTCAGCCAATAATGACCATGAAATAGGCAAAATTATTGCCGAAGCAATGGATAAAGGTGGGAAAGATGGTGTAATCACCGTAGAAGAGGCTACTTCAATGGAAACTACTTTAGATGTGGTTGAAGGAATGCAATTTGATCGGGGATATATATCTCCATACTTCATCACAGATTCTGATCGCATGGTGTGTGAGCTAAAAGACCCCTATATCATTATAAGTGAAAAGAAAATCACTAGCATGAAAGATATATTACCGGTTTTAGAGCAAATAGCTAAGCAAAGCAGACCATTTGTGTTGATTGCTGATGACATAGAAGGTGAGGCTTTAGCTACTTTGGTAGTAAATAAAATCAGAGGTACATTAAATTGTGCAGCAATTAAAGCACCTGGTTTTGGGGATAGGCGTAAGGCTATGCTAGAAGATATAGCAGTTTTAACAGGCGGTGAATTGGTTTCTGAAGATAGAGGAATGTCTTTAGAAGATTTAACTATCGCTCAGTTAGGTCAAGCTAAAACTATTACCATTGATAAAGATAATACTACTATCGTTGATGGAGCTGGTGACACTAAAGATATTAAAGCAAGGGTATCTTCAATTAGCCAGCAAATACAAGAAACTACCTCTGATTATGATCGTGAAAAATTAGAAGAAAGGCGAGCAAAATTAGTAGGCGGAGTAGCGATTATTCATGTGGGAGCGGCAACTGAAGTAGAGATGAAAGAGAAAAAAGCGAGAGTTGAAGATGCTTTGCACGCTACTAGAGCGGCTGTTGAAGAAGGTATAGTTCCTGGAGGCGGGGTGGCTTTAATTAGAATTAAAGACGCTTTGATTAGAGAAACAGCATCGCTTAAAGGTGATCTTAAGATTGGAGCTAAGGTAGTGATTAAAGCTATTGAAGCACCTTTACGCCAGATTGTGAATAACGCTGGGTTAGAATCGGCGGTAGTGCTTAACAATGTTATGGCTGAAAAAGGGGCTATGGGCTTTGATGCTGATAAGGAGCAATATGTTGATTTAGTGGCTAAGGGAATTATTGACCCTACTAAAGTAACTAGAACTGCTTTACAAAATGCGGCGTCAATTTCTGGTCTTTTGCTCACTACTGAGGTGGCGATACATGACGCTCCAAGCGATGATAGCTCTGCACCTGCTGCACCTGCTGGTGGTGGCATGGGCGGCATGGGTGGCATGGGCGGCATGGGGGGAATGGGCGGCGGCATGATGTAGAATGAGGGGGAAATAACTTTTCTTTTGCCTTGAATTTGCTAAAAAATTATGGTTAGGTTGATTATAAATTTGATTTATTACCTTACCTAATGGCTAATTCAAGGCATTTGATTATATTTACGTTTATTTAATGAACTATGCTAAATTTATCTATCAAACTAGAGAATTTGCTTTACAGCAAAACCTTATAACCCGTGGAGATAGCCTACTGATTTCTGTTAGTGGGGGGGTAGATTCTGTTGCTTTACTATATTTTTTCCAACACATCAAATCCGAATTCAAATTAAACTTAGCGGTCGTCCATTTCGATCATCAGGCACGCTTGGTATCAGCTAATGATGGGCTTTTTGTAAAAGAGTTATGCCATCAATTAGATATTAAATATTATTCATATCAGAAGCGTTTCACGGGCAATAATTTTCAAGCTAACGCTAGTAAGTGGCGTAAAAGCCTGTTAACTGAGTTATCTAAAAAAGAAAAATTCACTAAAATAGCGTTAGCTCACCATTTAGATGATGTGGCGGAAACTGTTTTATGGAAAATAGCTCGGGGTAGCTCTTTGTTTGGTCTTAATGCTATGAAGATTAGCTTAGGCCAGGTGATAAGGCCTTTTATGTGTCATTACAAGAAAGATATTATAGAATATATGAGCCAACAGGGCTATTTGTGGAGAGAAGATGACACTAATCAAACGAATGATTATACAAGGAATTTGATTAGAAATAAATTGTTAGTTGAATTAGATAAAATTGGTAAAGGGCGAATAACTTTGCTTGATTTGGCTCGCGACTCAGCTGAATTAGAGGAAATTTATGAGCAGATGACTAAAGGAATAGATATCTCCAATCCTTTATTAGCACTAGATAAACTAATGGTTTTACCTAGTTTAATTGCTAAGGAATTAATCGGGCGTTATTTAACTAATCAGGGGGTGTTGGATGTTAATCGGGCTCAAATTGAAAATCTTTACCGAGAGATAAAGGCATCGTCTAATAGGGTTAGGCTGATTATATTAAGCAGAGGAATATCAGCTAAAATTGATAAAAATTGGCTTATGCTAACCCAAAAAAAGGGCTCACCATAATTAATAAAATATTACTTTATTTAAAAAGTGTGTTAGACTATATCAGTTATTAGACTCTTCAAAACTGAAAATTAAATACTTCATAAATTTAACCAATGGCAACACAACCTAATAGTAAGGCTGTTATAAGAAATAAGACGCTTCACGCTGATATTAAACGATATAGTGAGCGCAGAATGTTAGCCTTTGTGATAGATTTATCTTTAGTTTATTTGCTTTGTATATTGGCCGGGAGCCCATCTATTATTTTATTAGCCTTTGTGGTTTATAGTATGCTTTTTTGTTTTGCTCGCGGGGTGACTATCGGCAGATTTTTATGTAAATTGAGCTTTGCTAATCGTGATTACTTAGTGCTTAAGCTTTTAAAAAGAGAGATAGTTTTTTTATTTTTATGGTGGGCAATAATTTTAGAAGTTATATTTAGTGATAGGCATTTCGTTCATGATAGATTTAGTAATACTTTATTGATTGTGCGTGATCGCCAATAATTATGAGAGCGTTTGTTATTCGTTGCCCTATTCACGGGAGTATAAAGCTAGATAAATTAGAAGTTGATATTTTATCTCACAAATTTTGTCAACGACTAAGATATGTTAGCCAGCTTGGGTTTGCTCATTATGTATATCCATCAGCAAATCATAACCGGCTCAGCCATTCCCTTGGTGTTTTGCATTTGGCGGGAAAGCTATATAACCATTTAGCTTATGAGGCGACCTTATGTTTAAATAAATTTATCCCCCTCGCAAAATTAACCTATTACCGTAAAATACTAAGGCTAGCGGCTTTGTTGCATGATATTGGCCATTTACCTTTTTCCCACACTTTAGAAGATTCATCACCGAGCTATAAAGAGGTTAGGGAGATTAGCAGGCTCATTCCTTATAAAACTAATCCTGATAAAATTATCATGCACGAAGATATTTCGGCTATATTGATAATGCAATTATCGCAAGAGGGTTATTTTAGTAAGGTGGAGGCGCTTGATATTATATCTTTGATAAAGGGTGATTTTTCGGTAGCTAAGAGTAGCGAATTGAAAGATCCGCATTTCAATGTTTATCCTTTATTATCAGCGATGATTAATAGCGATTTAGATGTGGATCGAATGGATTATTTATTAAGAGATTCATATCACAGCGGGGTAAGCTATGGCAGGTTTGATATGCATCAATTGATGAGGTGTTATGAAATATTAGGTGATCAAAAAGGGGGTAAATTTAGTTTAGCCCTGCATGTGGGTGGGTTTTTAGCATTTGAAGATATGCTTCTTGGTCGACGATTAATGTTTATTCAGGTTTATTTTCACAAAACACTACTAAATTTTTCTAAAATACTGCAAAGTGCAAGGCAAGCAAAAGAAATAAAGCTCAGCATTTGGGATAATATTGATAGTTATTTAGAAAATACGGATTGGAGCCTATTTGCTCTCATCCAAAAGAATAGAAATAAATTTTGGTGTGGTAAAATATATTCTCGTGAAGCCCCTAAAGTGCTTTCTAGGGTGATTAATAAAGATGATAACAAGGCGACTAACCAGATTAAAGAAATAAGAGATAAATTAGATAAAGCTAAAATAATTCACCTCAAAGGCGATGTAGGCGTGAAATTTTTTGATTATAAAGGCTTAGATAAAGATTCCATCAAGCTTATCTCATATGATTTAGAGGACAAGCAAGCCAGTGATTTAGTTAATCATTTAAATCATCATCCCGATAAATTAGAGATAAGCCAAGTTAGCGTGTTCAAAGAAGATTATCAAAAAGCGTTAAAAATTATTAAAGGATAGCCATGCTCAGTAAGATATAAAAGATATGGATAAGAATAAAGCAAAGCTCACCTATCCAAAATTAATAAAGCAAGTTAGGCTTTGGGACGATATCTACTATGGGGATAACCCAGAAAATAAAGGAGCTACCAGTGATCATAAATATGATCGTTCACTTAAAACGATCATCCAAATAGAAGAGCAGTTTCCTAAGCTCAAAATTAAAGATTCACCAACTACTAGAGTAGGTAAAAGCAATCTAGATAGTGATTCAGGTGATTTTATTACCAAAAAAATCTCGCACCGCATTGCTATGCTTAGTTTAGAAAATATCTTTTCTAAACCAGAATTACAAAAGTGGATAAAAACTATAAATAAAAATCTATCTCCTAGCAACATCATACAAGGTGATAAGGCACCACAAATAGTTGCTGAGCTTAAAATTGATGGAGTTGCCATTTCTTTACGTTATAATAAGGGAGTATTAGTAGAAGCCCTCACTAGAGGCGATGGCACTAAGGGTAGAAGCATATATCACAACATAGTAACGATTAAAAATATACCCAAAAAGATTCCTAAAACCTCTCCAGTAGAGATTAGAGGGGAGCTATATTTCCCCAAGGCTAATTTTACTAAATATAATGAGCAATTAGCGAAAAAAAAATTACCTCTTTTCAAAACTCCCCGAAATGTGGCGGCGGGTAGTGCAGGGATGAAATCATCAATAGACTTTGCTAAACGTGGGTTGAAAATAATCGCTTATGACATAGTGGAGGGCTATAAAGGAGTTAGCCACTTTACTAATATGGAGCAATTGAAAAAATGGGGGTTTTCCATTAGTTCGCATAGGATTAAAACTAATAATATTAATCGATTGCTAGCTTTTTGCGATGAATGGGAGGAAAAACGAGATACTTTATCATTTATGATTGATGGAGTGGTGCTAAAGATTGATAATCTAACGCAAAGGGAGTTACTAGGTAAAGATAATAAAAGTCCTAAATGGGCAAGAGCGTGGAAGTTTAACGCTAAGCGAGCAGGTACTAAGTTATTAAACATCGAAAATTCAGTATCTCGCTATGGTTTGATTATTCCTGTGGCAGTATTCGAGCCAGTAATTTTAGATGGGACTAAGGTAAGCCGAGCGTCTTTGCATAATTATTCGTTAGTTGAAAGATTGCTTAAAGATTCTTGCATCAAATTGATTAAAAAATCTTTATCAGACACTAAGCACGAGAAAATTAGCATTAATGATCTTATTAGCCACATTGCTTCTATTAATAAAATAAAGTATTTACTGCAAGTTATACCAGTAAAAGATTTACTGCAAGTTAGGCTAGTAAAAGATTTACGGCAAGTTGAACCGGTAAAATATTTACGACAAGTTAGGTTAGTAAAAGATTTGCTGCAAATCATGCCAGTAAAAGATTTACTGCAAATCATGCCAGTAAAAGATTTCCTGAAATATAGACCAGTAAAAGATTTACTGCAAGGTGGGCCAGCGAAAGATTTACTACAAGTTAGACCAGTAAAAGGTTTACTGCAAGGTGGGCCAGTAAAATATTTACTGCAAGTTAGACCAGTAAAATATTTACTGCAAGTTAGACCAGTAAAAGACTTACTGCAAGGTGGGCCAGTAAAAGATTTACCGCAAGTTAAATCAGTAAAAGATTTAATTAAGGAAAAGGAGAACGAAAAAGTTGTTGGA
Source organism: SAR324 cluster bacterium (assembly GCA_016735295.1). Classification (GTDB taxonomy): domain Bacteria; phylum SAR324; class SAR324; order XYD2-FULL-50-16; family JAERRU01; genus JAERRU01. Next base: position 2,317 of record JAERRU010000030.1, on the reverse strand, counting down.
TTAGAAAATATTGGTGATTACTTAAAGGTTATGAACCCTTTTCTAGCCAAATGTGATAGTATTTTCATTGAAAAGGCTGGTGAAATTATTCCACAGGTAATCTCGGTTGATTTAGCCGCTAAATCAATGAGAAAAGAATTCTTTTACGCCTCAAGTAAATGCCCTAGCTGTGGAAATGAGCTTAAAGTAAAAACTCAAGATACAGATATAAAGATATATTGCGTGAATAGGCAGTGCAAGGCTATTTTTCAAGCTAGGATGGATTATTTTTGCTCAAAAAATGGGTTTGATATTGATTTTTTAGGTCCTAAACAATTGGAGTTGTTCATAAAATTAGGTTTTATCAAATCCTTGCCAGATGTTTTTCAGCTGAAAAATCATAGGGAAGAATTATTAAAATTGAATAGATTTGGCGTAAAATCAGTTAACAATTTGCTAAATGCGATTGAAAATAGTAAAAAGTGTGAATTTAGTAAATTTTTATGTAGTCTCGGTATAGAAATGCTGGGTAAGGTTACTGCTGATACTTTAGCCCATAATTTTCTTGATTGGGACAGCCTCACCAAAGCTAACTATGATGATTTAAGATGTTTGGATGGATTTGGTGAATTGCTCGCTAAACGAGTTTTTGACTGGATGAATAATCCAGAAAATATTGCTTTAGTAGAAGAATTATTGAAAAATGGAGTTATATTAATTAATAGCACTTCATCAACTATGAAAATGGCCACTAAAGGCACGGTAGTTGTGACTGGTACTTTAACAATGTCTCGCCAAATATGGCATGACAAGCTAAGGCGGGTGGGCTACCTGCCTACTAGCAAGGTGAGTGCTAAAACAATTTTTTTATTGGTTGGAGATAAGCCTGGCGGCAAATTGGCTGAAGCAAAAAGATTAAATGTTGAAATTATCAACGAACAAATGGCGAACGAGAAATTTTTTAGCTCATCATAATTTTAGCTCAATAATGATTTCTAATAATATGAATTGGTTACGAGGCGTTAGTTTAATAATATTTTTTATCACAACAAGCAGCGTTGGAAAGGGGCAAAAGCAACTTTTTAATACTAACGAGGAAAAGGTGGTGGGCAATATTTTAACTCATGACTTGAAGGCTCCTTGGTCTATGGCAGAATTGCCAGATAATAGGCTCTTAATTACTGAAAAAGCTGGTAATTTACTAATTTTTAATACTTTAACTGCTGATAGTATAAAAATCAAGAGCCCTTCCCTGCAGGCTGATTTAGGCCAAGGCTCTTTATTATCGGTTATACTTCACCCTGATTTTGCTAATAATCAAAAAATATACCTTAGCTATACAAGGGGCTCGCGTGGTCTTTTTAATTTGACTATCGCTATGGCTGAGTTAGTTAACGATGAATTAGCTAATTTTAAGGTTATTTTTGAAGCCTTGCCCGCTAAATCTAGTGTAACAAATTTTGGTTCAGGCTTAGCTTTTGATAAACAGGGTCTTTTGTATTTTGGTGTAGGCGATAGAAATTATCCGTCATCAGCTCAAGATTTAACCTCTCCGCTAGGTAAAATTATGCGCATAAAAGATGATGGCAAAACCCCTATGGATAATCCGTTTAATAGGGGTAGCAATTATATAGAGCAAATTTATTCTTACGGGCATAGAAATCCGCAGGGGCTATATTTTGATGATAAAACCAATCAATTATGGTCTAGCGAGCATGGGCCAAAAGGTGGTGATGAAATTAATTTAATCAAGAAGGGAAAAAACTACGCCTGGCCGCTAGCAAGCTTTGGGCGGAAATATAGTGGAGAATTGATAAATCATGGCCTCACCAGCTATCCTGGCACAATTGAGCCTTTATGGCACTGGGCTCCTTCTATAGATCCTGCTGAGTTAGTTATTTATCACGGTGAGCAATTTCCTAATTGGCAAGGAGATATTTTAGTAGCCTCTTTAAAATTTTCTTATATAGCTAAGTTAAAGATAGAAAATGGAAAATTAGGGAAAGAAGAAAAGTTATTTAAAAATCAATACCCCAGAATACGAGATATTTTAGTAACGCAAAATGGGGAAATCTACCTTATTACTGATTATGGAATGCTAGTCAAGCTAAAGGCTCCAGCCAAAAGATAACACATTTTAATCACTTACCATGCTCTGCTAGGCGCTTTAAGCGCCCCTACAAGCCGCTAGTTAGCTAACTAACTAATTAACCATATAGCGGTTAATTAAGAGATGGAATATAAATATAAGCTTGTAATGTGCAATTTATTATCAGGTTTAATATGAATAGCGTCGCTCAAAAAGGCGTGCTTTCTGATAAAAGATAATGTTTCAATA
>JAERRU010000005.1 GCA_016735295.1 SAR324 cluster bacterium | reverse complement strand
TTTTTCATCCAAAACAACCACCTACTCCCGAACCTAGCTGAAAGATAAGTTTTTCTTAAAAATCTTATACCTCGTGTTTTATAAAAAATGAATATCTATAAGAAAGATATCTCCTATGTTCCTGATTTTACTTTGTTCGCTAGCAGATATTTGCTAGATAGGGATTCTTCCATAAATTATGGAATAACGGCAGCTTTGCCGCTGTTTTCGACATAAATAATAAATAATAATAATAATGATGATGGGCCCACCAGGACTTGAACCTGGGACATCCCGGTTATGAGCCGGACGCTCTAACCTACTGAGCTATAGGCCCTTATTGGGAGGGGTAGTTACTCAAATTTATTTGATTAGCAATAAATATTAAGATAATTTTTTACTGCTACTATTGTTTTAGCTGTTTTTATCACAAAATCCAAATATTTTTATAAAATTTTTAAAATGATTTTTTGCCTCTGCATCATGGCAACTAGTTTTATGCCTAGCGGTGAATTCATAAATACAGCTAAATAAAGGCCTCTCCGGTTATTTTAATCAGGCTTATATTTTGCATTCGTCTGACTGCTATGTTGCGATAATATCTTTTGTTGTGCTATTATCATCTACTTGATAGTTGATATTTTTCAATAATAACTAAATATTTATTTGATTGAACATGATTAATCAATAAATTTTTTATATATATAATTAAACCTTAATTTAAATACTTCTTAAGTAATTATGGCTCAATCTCCTGCAAATCAACAACCAGACGCTCCGGCTACTGAAGCTACGCCAAAAGGTGGTGGCGATCTTTTAAGAAAATTGATGATTGCTTTTATAGTAATACTTATCCTTATTGGGATAGCTGGTGCTGGATATTATTTATTTTTTTCTGGTTCAGATAATTTAACTATGACTGATGAAGATGATAATATAATGAAAGCTCCACCAGTTTTTATGGCGGCCATGCCTTACCAAATTAGTTTATCTGATGGAAGAAGGTTTTTAGCGGTAAATGTTCGCCTAGAAGTTTTAGATCTGGCTACATCTGGGTTTATTAATAGCCGGTTGCCGATAGTTAATGATATAGTGATTAGCACTTTACAAAGATACACTTCTAAGGAATTAAGGAAGGCTTCAGGGGTAGAGCAGTTGAAAAGAGATATTAAACGTCGGTTGAATAGCGGAAAATTGTTTAATGAAGATTTTATATCCCTAAAAGATACCACTACTCCGATTCATGCTGTTTATTTTGATAAATTTATCTTGCAATAACGAGAAATGGAGAAAAAGGGCGAAGAAATACTAAATAAAGAAGAAATTGCTAAGCTAGACGATCTGGATTGGGGAGATCTTGATAATGAAATAAAACTTAATAAAGAATTAGTACGAGACAATAGTGCCCCCACTAGTGTGGTTGGTGGCTCAAGTAGTTCCGGCACAAAGGCTAATACTAGCATTAAACCTGTTGATAAAATTGATTTATCATTTCTACATGATGTCCCCCTTACCTTGTATGTAGATGTGGGCACCCGCAAAATTATATTATCTGAGGTATTAAGTTATGATGTGGGCTCGGTGGTAGAGCTTGATAGCTCAATAGGTCAACCGCTTAATATTTACGTAAACAATGTTTTAATTGGCATGGGCACTATTGTGGAAAGATCTCAAAAATATGGGGTAGAAATAGTGGAATTGTTAGATGAAGAAAGTCGATTGGAGGCGCTTAGTGCAAAGGCTTTTGCTAAAGTTTAGTGCGGCAACTTTAGTCGCTTTTAGTTTTTTCCGCTTAGCGGGGTTTGCTGTGCCTGCTAAGATTTTAAATGTTGAGCCTATTTTTGATGATTCATCAACTAAAATTAGCTTAACTTTAGATAGGAATTATGGCTACCTCCCCCGCATAGAGCCCAATCAAGGCATATTACGATTAGGCATGCACAATCTTATTATCACTCACCCCACCAATATTAAGGGTCAAGGAGATGTTATATCTAATATATCTTTACGCCAAAATGGTAGTGAATCTATTTTAGAGATATCGCTCCACAATTTGCTACAATCCACCACCAACATGGCCGATTATGAGATAGGCGATAAGAGTATTTTATTTACCATCACGCACCATCCTGAAATTTTGCCCAGCACCTTAGGGATCCCTGAGGCAAAAAAAATTGCCACGCCAGCTCTTTCAGCGGATAATTATTCTATTACTAGTGCGTCTTCGCTAAAATTTATATTCTATTTGGTGGCAGCATTAGCATTAGCATTTATTGGCATTAAGGGTTATCAACACCTATTAGTTAGGCGTAAAAATTTAGCTGGATTTGGTGATAATGTGAAATTGCTCAATATTTATCATTTATCATCAAAGCAAAAAATTTGGATAATTAAGATTGCAGAGATTAAATACGCGCTAGGGATAACGCCGAGTGCGATGAGCTTGATATGCGAAATCAACAACGAGTATGACGCTTTAATTGCTAATATAGTAAACAGAGATGATGTTTCTTTAGCTAAAATAAGAGTAGCCATTGATGAAATGGAAATTGCTCAAAAGAAGAATGGTAAATCTGCTACCTCACTAGGGGGAATTAAGAATCTGACAAAATTCAAGCAAGAGCTTAAGTTGAGGCTAAAAAAATTAACTCCGGTTAAATAAATAGATAAGGGATTGAGCAGTAAATTTAGTTATTTAGTTCACTATCTGCTAGATAATCGCAAAAAAGTTTTAGTGGGTTTGGGGATAATTTTAATTATTATTTTTTTAATTTGGCACCTAAAACCACCATCTTTCCCTAGCGATTTGTAAAAATTATCACCTTATGCTCACATCACTAACCTAGCTTAGACCTATCGAAAAGGGGTAAAGGCGTTTGTATGTTAATAATCATATTTTCTCTGCTATTATCATCAAACAACGTAAAGGATTGATTTTTAGGTTCATTTTATGCTAATTGCATGAAGCATAAAAGCAAGTAAATATTCATCACTAAAAGAAATAAAATAGAATGACTGATAAGATTTCAATAGTAAAAAGAGAGGCCATCAATTCTTTGTGCATTTTTGATGTAGTTGGAACAATGAAACTTGGTAAGGTTATGGGTCCTGCCTACGAGAAAATATCGGATAGTCTAAAAGAACAAGGAATTCCTTTTGGTAAAAAAGATCTGCCCTTTACTATGTACAAAGACATCAATTGGGACGGATTTTGTGAAAAGGGAATTATCGCTATGATAAAAATGATGTTTTTCAAAAAATGGAACCTGCAAATGGGCATCACCTGCCCTGATGAGGCGAAAGCTAGTGGTAAAATTAAAAAGGAAACACTTAGTGCTGGTAAATTTATTAGAGCGATTCATCAAGGTCCATATATGAAAGTTTCTGAAACCTATATTAAAATACAAGCCTTTGCTAATAAAGAAAACATAGCCCTAAAAGATTACTCTATTGAGTTTTATTTAAACGATCCTCGAGAAGTTGCACCCGAAGACATAAAAACAGAAGTGTTAGTTGCTACTCGCTAATTATTAATATTTATTTTCTATCGGTGGCCCCTGCTTTTAGAGACTTCATGATTGGAAGTTGCTAGCAGTTCGCCACTGATCACAGGACTATCGCTCGTTTAGGATAAGTGCTTGTTTACCTGTGATTGATTGGGTAGCCATATAATATAAAATGATAATTATTTTATTTTATCACACCCATACTCCCCTTAAATTAGCAAGCCCACCTGCTCTCGCCATGTGTCTATTTTAGACAATCAAACTATTATCTTCAAAATTTGCTTAAATAAAGATCCGTAATGAGAATTACGCAGCCCAACAGTAAAGAAAATTAAAAATTTATTGTTTTTATTTGTTCCCTAAGCTGTTAATAGATAAAGATAACATTTAAATTTCAGTATGATAGTTATAATGTTTTATGTCTGGTTAGACCATAGCAACATTTATTAAAAATATAATGGATTTATCAAAATTAATTAGATCATCAGATAAATATGCTCTTACCATATTTTCTAAAGAAACTATTACCCATATTGAATCCAATATAACTTTAAAAGAAGATAAATATTACCTTAAATGCCTTAAAAGAAATAAAGATATCCAAGTAAAGCCTGAAGAAATAATTAGGCAATTAATGCTTGATAAGCTAATTCGTCATTACAATTACCCTGTCGAATTATTAGAAGTCGAATATACGGTTCGTTTCGGCACAGAAAAAAAATTAGCTGATATTATTATTCTTAATAAATCAGATAAAACTAGTGTTTACTGTGTTTTAGAAATCAAAAAACATAAATCAAAAGACGGCAAAGACCAATTAAAAAGCTATACTAATGCGACCGGTGCACCGCTTGCAGTCTGGACAAATGGAACGGCAATTGATTATTACGAAAGGTTAGATCCTAATTATTTTGAGCCTTTATCTGATATTCCTCAATATAGTGAGACCATAGACGACATTAAAGATGAGATATTTACCTATCTTGAGCTTATGCAAAAAGATAGGCTCAGAAAGGAGAAAAAATCTTTGAAATCACTAATTGAAGACATGGAAGATGAGGTGCTGGCAAATGCAGGAGTTGATGTTTTTGAAGAAGTTTTTAAACTTATTTTCACTAAACTTTATGATGAAATGGAATCTAGTGAAGATAGAGTTTCAATAGAGTCGCAATTAAAACAGCTCAAAAAATTAAATTATGGATTATCTGACAAAAAATTACTCGTAAAAGTTGATAATGAAGGTTTTAGAAAACTTGAATTTAGATCAAGAGGCGACGCACACTGCACAAAAGAAACAATAAATAAATTATTTGCTAAAGCTAAAAAGCAGTGGCCAGGTATTTTTAAGGATGGGGAAACGCTCAATATAACAGATGAAAATCATTTACAAATTTGTGTCGGGTTTTTGCAGAATGTAAAATTATTCAATTCAAATCTACAAGTAATAGATGAGGCATTTGAATATTTAGTAAATAAATCATCTAAAGGAGAAAAGGGGCAATTCTTTACGCCAAGAAACATTATAGATATGTCTGTATATATGATAAATCCACAGGCTCATGAATATATGATTGATACTGCATGTGGTAGCTGTGGGTTTACTGTACATACGTTATTTAATGTGTGGAATAAGTTAGTGAGCAAGGGCAAGGCTGAGTTTTCTAATTTTTCTAATAAAAAGCTCGTAAAAGCACAAAAAAACTATGTTTCTCATGTTTTTGGGATAGATTTTGATGAAAGATCGGTAAGGGTATCTAGGACTCTTAACATGATCGCTGGAGATGGAAAAACTAATGTAGTTTATCTTAATAGCCTAGATTATAATAGATGGAATGAACGACCAAAAGATCGTGATTGGAGTAAAATATATAATGATGGATATAATAGGTTACTAGATATGGCGAAGGACAGTAACCATCCAAAGGAATTTAATTTTGATATCGTAATGGCAAATCCACCTTTTGCCGGCAATATTAAGGATAGTAGATTGATTGCCGGATATGAGGTGGCTCACTATAAAGGCAAGAAAAAAAAGGAATTATCGCGAGATGTATTGTTTATTGAGCGCAATTTGGATTTCCTAAAAAATGGAGGAAGAATGGCCATAGTTTTACCCCAAGGTAGGTTTAATAATGTTTCTGATCTTAAGATAAGAGAGTTTATCATGGAAAGAACAAGATTGTTGGCGGTTGTGGGTCTTGACGTCAATAGCTTTAAGCCCCATACAGGAACAAAAACTTCTGTTCTTTTTGTTCAAAAATGGGATGAGAATAAAGATTCAAAAACATATAATCCAAAACAAGATGATTATGAGGTATTTATGGCGGTCTCGACATGCTCGGGGAAGGATAATTCGGGTGAAGAGCTTTATGAGCTTGATGTGCAAGGAAATCGCAAACTAGATGCACACGGACATTTAATACAAAAGCATGACCTACGAGAAATAGCTAAGGAATTTGAAATTTGGGCAAAAGGACAAAACCTAACTTTTTGGAGATAATAGTATTTATTGATGGCACATATTAGCAAGGTAAGGCTGAAGGATATAAAAGAAGCCCAGCGCTTTGATAGTGAATATTTATTGGTATCCTTACAAACATTCCCCCTAGATGGTGCTAAATTGCTATCAGAGATATCAGACATCACGGATGGTGAGCATGGAGCACCAGAGCTTGATAGTAAAAGCGGCATTATTTATTTATCGGGGCATAATATTAAAGATAACGTTTTAAATATTGAGGGAATCAGAACTTGCACTAAAAGACTTCATGATAAGAATAAAAGATCATCATTAAAAAAAGATAGTGTTTTGCTTTCTTCTGTCGGAACCGTAGGCAATGCGTCTGTAGTTTATACAAACATAATAGGAAATACAGATAGACATGTGATAACTATAAAAAATATAAATAAAAAGTTTTCACCTTATTATATTTCTACATTCCTTAACTCTCGCATAGGGAGGATGCAAACCAATGCTTTAAGTTGCGGAAACGTCCAAAAAATGTTGAATTTACACTCTGCTAGAAAAATAAGAATACCCATCTTCCCCCAATCATTCCAGCAAGAAATAGAAACAATAGTAAAAACAGCTCACCACAAACGAGAGCAATCCAAATTGCTATATAAACAGGCAGAGAAAATATTACTTGAAGAGCTTGATATGGTGAATTACAAACCAAAACATCAGCTTTCATTTACTACCAGTAAAAAGAAAATAGATAACGCCCGGCGCTTTGATAGTGAATATTTTCACCCTAAATACGATAAAATTATCAAAAAAATTGAAAATTATTATGGGGGCTGGGGATATGT
>JAERRU010000039.1 GCA_016735295.1 SAR324 cluster bacterium | reverse complement strand
GAAATAATTATATTTACCGCCAAATTAACACTAATAGTGATGATACTGGGATGATATATAAAAATTATCGCCCTCTATCGGAAATAATTATATTTACCGCCAAATTAACACTAATAGTGATGATACTGGGATGATATATAAAAATTATCGCCCTTTATTGGAAATAATTATATTTACCGCCAAATTAACACTAATAGTGATGATACTGGGATGATATATAAAAATTACCGCCCTTTATTGGAAATAATTATATTTACCGCCAAATTAACACTAATAGTGATGATACTGGGATGATACATAAAAATTACCACCCTTTATTGGAAATAATTATATTTACCGTCAAATTAACACTAATAGTGATAATACTGGGATGATATATAAAAATTATCGCCCTCTATCGGAAATAATTATATTTAAATCAAAAAATTTATTATCCTGTTTTTTACGTATATAACCTTTTTAATGGTAACATCACTTAAATGCCTAGCCAAAATTTTATCTTGCATAGCTTTATCCAATAATTGCTGCTGCGTTAGATCCATCTCCACCACCATAGTAGCTCGCATTTTACCATTTACTTGAACAGGCATTTTTATCATATCCTTAACCAACCACTTAGCCTCCACTTTCGGCCAAGGATGATGGCTAAGACTTTTCTTTTCTCCCAATTTTTGCCACAACTCCTCAGCTATATGAGGTGCTAATGGGCTTAACAATAAAATAAAATCTTTAGCCACTTCTCTTGGTATATCTTGCCACGCTCTAGCCTCATTTAAAAAAATCATTAATGCCGAAATAGCCGTATTAAATTTTAATTTATCAAAATCATCAGTAATTTTTTCAATTAAACCATTGATTAACTTTAATTCGCTAGCTTTTCCTGCTCTATCAACAACTTTATCTTTTAAAATGTTCACCTTCTCATCAACCAACCACCCCCAAACCCTATGCAAAAATCTATAACAACCCTCAATCGCCCCCGATTGCCAAGGTTTACTCTTTTCCAAAGGTCCCAAAAACATCTCATACATACGTAAAGTGTCCGCTCCATAAGTATTGATAATCTCATCAGGACTAACCACATTTCCCCTAGATTTAGACATCTTTACCCCATCCTCTCCTAAAATAATGCCTTGATTTATCAATCTAGCAAAAGGCTCCTTTGTACTTACATATCCATAGTCATAAAGAACCTTATGCCAAAATCTAGCATAAAGTAAATGCAACACCGCATGCTCAGCTCCTCCTACATAAAGATCAACTGGCATCCAATATTTTTCGGCCTCTTTACTAAAGGGCTCCTGATCATTTTTAGGGTCTAAAAATCTTAAATAATACCAACAAGACCCCGCCCACTGTGGCATTGTGTTTGTTTCTCTGTATAATGTTTTATTTTCTCTCTCACACTCAACCCAGCTTTTTATTCCCTTAAGCGGGCTTTCGCCAGAACTAGATGGCTGATAATTCTTAACTTCAGGCAAACAAAGAGGTAATTCTTCTTCTTTAAGCGGATAGGCGTGGTTATTATTATCTAATAATATCGGAATAGGCTCCCCCCAATATCTTTGTCTCGAAAATATCCAATCCCTTAATCTATAATTTATAGTCCTTTCTCCTAGCCCCTTACTCTCCAAATAATCTATCATTTTTGAGATGGCATCTTTAGTTTTTAATCCATTCAAAAAATCACTATTAATCGCCACTCCTTTAGTCTTATTATCATCATCATCCCCCTCAATCACCTTTAGGCTAGGTAACCCATATTGCTGGGCAAAATCTTGATCTCGCTCATCATGCGCCGGCACCGCCATAATTGCTCCCGTTCCATAGCCCATCAACACATAATCTGCTATCCAAATTGGAATCTTTTTATCATTCACCGGATTAAGAGCGTAAGAGCCCGTAAACACCCCTGACTTGCTTTGCGACTGATCTATCCTATCCCTGTCGCTAATTTTACTGACCTTCAATAAAAATTTATCTACTCTCTCTTGATACTCAGCACTAACTATCTTTTTTACTAGCTCATGCTCAGGAGCTAACACGCAGTAAGTAACGCCAAACAAAGTATCGGGCTTAGTGGTATATATCAAAAAACTTTCCTCTGTCCCCACTACCGAAAATTTGCAATTGGCTCCTTGCGACCTGCCTATCCAATTTTTTTGCATCTCAAGTATAGATTTTGGCCAGTTTAACTGATCTAAATCCTTTTCCAAAACATCAGCATAGTCAGTTATCTTTAATAACCACTGCCGCAAAGGCTTTCTTATCACCGGGTGCGAGCCTATTTCTGATAGGCCATCTATCACCTCCTCATTAGCTAAAACTGCCTTTAATTCTTCACACCAATTAACCAACGCATTCTCTTGATATGCTAGCCCCTTTTGGTATATTTTTAAGAAAATCCACTGCGTCCATTTAAAATAATCAGGCTCACAGGTCGTAATCTCTCGATCCCAATCATATGAAAAGCCTAACGCCTTTATTTGTCTTTTGAAATTAGCTATATTTCGCTCAGTGGTGGTTTTGGGCGATTGCCCTGTTTTGATAGCGTAGTTCTCTGCTGGCAGGCCAAATGCGTCCCACCCAATAGCATGCAGCACATTAAAGCCTCTCATTCTTTTATAACGGCTATAAATATCTGTCGCCGTATACCCCTCTACATGCCCCACATGCAGCCCATCACCCGATGGATAGGGGAACATATCTAAAATATAGAGCTTTTCTTTGCTATGATCTATCTCCACAGCAAAGACTTTGTTATTAACCCAATAATCTTGCCATTTCTTCTCTATCAACTGCGGTTGATACCCCATAAAATAATGCCCTATTTGATATGCTAAATTTGCTTGTTATGCTTGTTTTGTTTGATTTTGCTTTTGGCTAAATCAATAAATATAGTTTGTCCCAATCGCAACTACTATGTTTTTATATGGAGAATAGTTAGAGAAATTAGTAGTAGAAGCAGCACTAGCGTATATATCCAAAAGTTCCATTAAGAAATAACTATATCTCAAAGATGCACTAATTGAGAAATCATTACGCATTGAGTCAGGATTATCCATATCCAAAGAGTGTTGCTCTTTATACACCCTATGATCTACCCCCAAAGAAGCATTAAGATCCCAAGAGGTTCTATTCAAGATAACATCTACCCCAAAATTATAAAAATTATAATCTTTGTCTAAATCACCATATCCTCTATCCCCCAGTGAAGCATTAAATACCGTTAAATTTATCCACTCCGCCAAGTAAAATCCATTATATCTAACAAAAAGTTCCTTGCCCGTTCCTTTGTCTCCATCTTTAAGAAAATTGGTAACATAATTAGCCCCAATAATAGTACCTGAATGGGGCTCCACTATATAATCCAAGTCATAACTAGCCCCCACCACAACACTAGTATAGCTATCCTTAGACTCGGTGATGAAATTAGAAACTGATAAACGTGATAAAATTTCGTCCTTCTCCCAACTAAGTGCCCCATAGGCTAAAGATATATTTTCATTTTTATTCTCTTTTTTAGTATGCAGCTGAATCCCCCCCCCAACATACCAATCTATATCCTCGCCTATCTCATCAACAACAGTTATTCTGCCTGATGCATAACTATCTGCTTTTTCACTTTTAGCGTATATGTTTCCTAGCCTACCTATGGCAAGCCCCTTATCAAGTGCACCATTAATATTAGTATTATAACCATTTTCAATGTTTACCACCACCTGCCAAGACCTCACCGAGCCTTCAGTGATTTTCTCTTTATACAACACCTTATAATGTTTAGAAAAAACATCCCCACCAGCTATTTTCCCTTCAATGATTACATCATTCAGACCATCTTTCAAAGAAAGATTTAATTCTGTCTCCACCACCAGCTCCGTAGCAAAAGATATATCCTTACCATTTACCGATAATTCAGTAATCAATTCATTATCGCTAATCACCACCAACCCCACTAGCGGATTTTCTATGTCAAACTCTTTATAATCAATCAAATCAACGCTAAGCACCAGCACCTTTGTTATAGCTACCGGTTTAGCACGTGCTAATATTTTCCCTTCAGTTTGTTCAATAGCTAAATTTCTTTGCTTCATATCTAAAGGATGTCCACCCTTCAAGCTATCATTGAAAATTGGATATCCATAATCTCGTTCTTCAGGGTCTTCTGGTAAAAACCCTGGTAATAGTAAAAAAGGAATTATACTCTGTCCATAAAAATTAGTCCCTGTTAAGGAGTGTTCTTCTATAGATTTATCAACAACTGTGGATTGCCCCCATGCAGGGATAGTTGCAAAATAAATACCTAAAACAATTAATATACTTTTTCTCATTTAAAAAGTTCTTTTAAAAACAATTATTATGATAACTTCATATCTAGCAACGAGATACCTTACTATTAATCAATTAAATTAGTATTCTTCGTCCCTTACTTTCGTTTACTATTATCTTAAAATAATAATTAATAAAAATAATAAAATATTTTATATATATTAGTTAAAGCACAATTACAATCCATAATTATACCCTCCGCCACTTTTAGCGATATTGCCAAGGCCAATATCTAGATAACACGCTTAAACATCTTATCCAAATCTATCCTCCTGATGATGCGAAAAATGGGCCTTCCATGAGGGCAATATAAGTCTATTTGAATGCTATATAATTGATCAATCAATAATTTTATTTCGCCATCGGTTAATTTTTCTGTTCCCCTAACTGCTGAGTGGCACGCCATGCTGGCATATACTTGATGATAATAATTATCCACATCACTTAAATTATCAAACTCTGCCAAACTAGCAAACACACTACGCATAAAATCCTTAATTGATATCTTATGTAAGAGATGTTTTTGTAAAAATTCTGGCACTCCCACTACCGCAAAATCTTGATTTCCTAAACTCCGAAATTCAAAACCTAAATTTTCCCATAAATCTTGATTATTATCCAAGATAAACATTTCGTATGGGGCTAATTTGATAATGTCAGGTTCTAATACCTGATAAGACATCTTTTTTTTATTGATAAAATCTTGTTTTATTTTTTCATACAAAATACGTTCGTGCGTGGCGTGCGTATCAAAAATTACTAGATTATCCCCTTTAAATGCCATAATATATTTATCAAATTGACCCAATATCTTAAAATTACCGCCATCATTAACATCTAAACCAGGCAAATGCATCTCAGCTGAGGGAGGGGCGGATAAATGCTTATCAACAGCTTTATCGGTTAACGCTTCGATTGCTGCAGATGAATTATCTTCTTTAAATATTTTCTCCCTCCCCTCTATGTTTTGAGGGGCGTCGTTTAGATCCGTTGTGAAATTGTTATCCACCTGATTGGCAGGATTTAAGGCTCGCTTATGATCACTAAAAGGCTCAGAAAATGGTTCAGAAAAGGGCTTAGTAAAATGTTTATCACTAGTCGCCATAGATGCGTCAGTCACTTTTATGAACCCGTCGCTAGCTCCTTGGTTGCCAATGCTATATGGCTCAGCTTGCAAAAAACTTTTTCTGGTGCTGCTAGTCAACGCCTCTCGCACTGCTTCAGCGATAACAGTAGCCATCAAAGATTCATTAACAAATCTTACCTCCTTTTTTGTGGGATGCACATTCACATCAACTTGATCAGGTGGTAAATGAACCTTAATATAATATAGAGGATGCTGATTTCGCATCAATAAACTATGAAACCCGCGGTAAATAGCGCGGTTGATGATATGGCTAAAAATAGGCCGTTCATTAACATATACCCACTGATAAAGCCTTCTTTCTTTAGCTAACGAAGGGTGACCGATAAAACCTTCTAGCTTAATATCACTACTGGTTTTGTTTATTGGAATTAGCGATTCTACAATATCGCTAGGCATCATCCTAGTTAATCGCTCCAAAAGACTATTCGCCGCGGGAAATACTTGAATGTCTTTTTTGTGAGTAATGTGAAATCTTATTTTGGGATAATTAAAAATTATCCTATTTAGTAAATTAAAAATTTGGTTGGATTCAGTTCGATCAGTTTTTAAAAATTTTAGCCTAGCGGGAGTATTAAAAAATAAATCCTCCACTATCACCCTAGTGCCCATAGGAAAATCAACCACTCCTTGATGAGTTATTTTGCTATGAGCCAATTTAATGCTGTATCCCAAACCAGAATTTAAATTACTGCTAAATAGCTCTAATTTAGAAACAGCCGCAATAGCAGCTAAAGCCTCTCCTCTAAATCCTAACGTGGCGATATTATTAAGATCTTCTAGTGAAGTAATTTTAGAGGTGGCGTGCCTTTTTACTGCTAGCAAAATATTTTCTTTGCTCATGCCCGCTCCATCATCAAGAATTGATATTAAATCTTTTCCCGACTTCTTGATAGTTAAGCTAATGGTGGAGGCTTTAGCATCTATCGCATTATCTAATAATTCTTTTATCACTGATGCCGGCCTTTCTATTACCTCACCGGCTGATATTTGACTGATTAAATTATCTGGTAAAACTTTTATCCCATACACGATTATTTATCCCTATATTTATTCACACATGGTTAATATTATTCTATTTAAATTGTATTAAATCGTACCATAAGTAATCATTATTTATTACAGATATACGCATTTTCTGACAAAAAGTAAGTTTTTTTTAGATTTTATGATAAATTATTTTTTATTTTTATTGGTCAGCTAACCATCTGATTTAACTATATTATCGCCGGTTATATGCCATTTAAGATTTGTAATATAAAAAATTAATGTTGACAAAATTGCTTGAGCTTTTTAACCAATAGAGCTAGTATTTATGGTCATATAAATTTAGATGTGACCTATGTTTTAATTTAATTACTTTCTAAGGAGGAAAATAAATGACAAAAAGCTTAACAAAAGCAGATTTAGTTTCAAGTTGTGCTAGTAGTGCTAATTTACCTAAAGCACAAGTTGAAAAAGTAATAAACTCAATGATGAGCGCCATCCAAGGGGCCCTAGAGCGTAAAATGTCGGTTACTTTAGTTGGATTTGGTACCTTCACCACGGGAGACAGAAAAGCAAGAAATGGTAGAAATCCTAAAACTGGTGCTACCTTGAAAATCCCTGCTTCTACTGTGCCTAAATTTCGTCCTGGTAAAGGATTAAAAGAAGCTGTCAATAAAAAATAATACCATCACTTAGGAATAGCCTTTTTTAAAAAAATTAATCGGTAATTATTAATTACTATTAATTTTTGGCTATTCTTAAGTCTTTTATTGCCCTAAGAAAATAAATCAGCAGTTAGTATATTCTAATTTTGCTGCCCCAAATTAATATTAATATTATTTAGTTGTAGCCATACAATTTATATTTTGATAGTTTATCATCAATATAATAAAATATTAATTCACCACTAAAATATTTCCTGCCCTACTATTGCACTATGCAAACCTCTTTTAAAAAATTTGTTAGCTCTAAGTGGTTGCTTGACCAATTCGTACATAGGTTAATTGCTGTTTATGAAGCAAAGATTCCTCTATTTAAAAAAATGGGAGAATTAGTGCGAGCAGTGAACCAACAAGGGCTTGATGATAAGATTATCACCCAAAAACAACTTGATTTGTTAAATCAAATCATGCATGGAGCTATTCGCGTGGCTTCTGTGGATGAACTAAAAATGTTTCGCAAAATATTTGCGGTAATGTCGTTATATCCCCATGGATATTACGATCTAAGAAATAATATATTATGCCACTCCACAGCATTTCGTGATGTACGGGGGCTATATTTTCGTATGTTTAATAGCGTACTTGATTTAGAAAGAGTTGATAAAAAACACAAGGCGTTTGTGAAAAAAATTATTAGTGCACGCCGCCCTTTCTCAAGTGCGTTAATTGATGTAGTAGAAAAATTTGACAAACAAGGTGCTTTAACCCATCCACAAGCAGAGGTCTTCCTTAGTGAATTGGTGGCTCTACTCTCTCGACCTAAAAAATCTGTGCTCACCAAAGCAGAGTATAGCCAACTAGGAAATATTCATGTAGTTCTTACCCAAATTCTAGCTAGCGGAAAGCCTTGTGGCAACCACTTAACTTATAATACGTGGGATATGTTTGTTGTCCAAAAAATGATGCGAAAATGGGGCATTGAAGATAACATGACAGTTACTGGTGGAGCAAAAGATTTTAGAAATTTATTGCATCAGCATGCTTGTTTAGCTCCTGAAATTGTGATGGATTTTCTGACAGATGATAAGAAAGGCTACGTCTCTGGAAAATATGCAGAAGAATTTATTGAAATTGAAGCAAGGCACACCGCAGTTAGCAGATTTGGATACGCCACCTACACTCAATGCTTAATAAATGCCAAAAACAAGGTGTCGCTATTGGCCAAAGAAGACAAAGATGTTTACGCTAAAGCCTATTACGCAGAATTAGCTAAATCATTCGAAATTTTTCCGCGTGATGTGAAATTACAAATTTTGCATGGTCTTGGTTATTACAAATTTAAACCCTCTAAAAAGGGTCTAATGACTGATATTGGCGTCAGGCAAAAAATGAATATGCGAGAGTTGGTAGTTAATGATTTTTTTGATTGGGAGCCGATTCCTTATAAGGATTTTATTGCGGTTAGTGCAACGGAAATATTTAACGCTAATATTGGGTTAGGATTAAAATTTTCTGGCGAGCAAGTGGATTTAAATCAATTTAATTATTTACTAAAAGAGCCTAAAAAAATGAAATTAGAATCACTTTTTGAGCCCGCACCGGCTAAAAGTGAAGGGCAACTTAGCCTTGAAAGTGCCATGGAGTGTGACATTATCGACCCTTTTATTGAAGATAGAGATGAACAGTGGGCAACTATAGTAAATTCTTGTTTAGAAATGGGCATTGATGTTCGCCAAGCCACTGGGTTAAGTGCATAATTTTTTTTTTGACATCTATAATCAAGTAAGCCACACACTCAATTAACTGCTTACCTTTTATGCTAGTTAAGGTGGTTAATCATTGATTAGGGCTAGGTTGAGTGTAGGTTAATTCTTCCTCTCATTCATCCCACATAGTTTAGTCACAATCCCGCGTTGTAAGGCTTGCTATTTTGGATATCTCAACGAGCATATTCTGATGAAAAATTTTATGTTAGTTAAGGTGGTTAATCATTGATTAGAACTAGGTTGAGTGTAGGTTAATGCATTCCCATTGCATCCAAATTATTTAGTCATAATCACGCGTTGTAAGGCTTGCTATAAGGTTTTTTAAAAAGATTACCGGATATCTATTAGTGATGAATAAAAATTACGCCATTTACCTTTACCCATCTATTTCGTAAAATTTATCTTTTTTAAATTTTCCATTTCATTTCACAAAATTGTTCGCTCAGCAAAAGAGCCTCATAAAGAGCCGATTTCCAAGAATTTTTATTATTATCCTTCTCTGAATCATATTCTTCTTGTAGGTCTGCTTTAACTGCTACTTCTCCCCCATCATCTTTAGCTTTTGTCCATCTATATTTTCGGCCACTAAATTCTCTGCCAGTTTGAAGTCTATATCTTTCACCCAATTTTAACTTATCAAATTGAAATTTCAGTCGCTCTTTTAAAGGTGAGCTAATAGCATCTCGTATAAAATAACTAACAATAGGGTAGTTACTTTTGAATTCAACAGAAGCTTCCAACCATAATAAATCTTCCGTGCATGTTTCGTAATATGGATGGATGAAAAATTCTTCATCACGTTGAGAGGAATAAGCCTTTTTTTCGTTATTACAACGATTACACACAGGAACCAGATTTATCGGCGCGATGGAAAATTCAGAAAATTTTGATTTTGGTAAAAAATGATCTATCTCTGTAGCCTCTGCATACGAACAAAAACA
>JAERRU010000001.1 GCA_016735295.1 SAR324 cluster bacterium | reverse complement strand
TTAATCAATAAATAAAAAATGATAAATATAACTATTAAAAGAAAGGTATTAGCTAATGAATTGGGTTTAATTAATGGATTTAATCAAAAAACGATACTTTCTTCTGATAACAATGCCACTAATTTTAACGTTATTTCTCAAAATAATAATCTTTATTTAGATTTATCTTTTTCCAATACAGAGGTTTCTTTCTGGAGAAGATTAACTATTGATGGAGAAGGAGAGGGGGAGTTTAATATTCAAACTAAAAATATGTTTAGTTTTATAAATTCAGATTTAGATGCCGATATATCCTTAATAAAAAATGAGGAAACTAAAAATAGTATTTTAATAAAGACTTCTGGTTATAAGGTTAATATATCCGAAAGCAAGAAAGAATCTTTTTTAGTAAAAAAAGAGGAGGAATTTCCCCTATCCATAAAGTTAACTGCGGGAGAAATGAGTGATATAATAAAAAAAGTATCTTTTTGTATTGAGGATCAAAAGTTTCGCCAAAATTTAATGGGCATGAACGTGAGCTATTATAAAGGTCAGTGGTATTTTGTGGGATCTGATTCTTTTAGAATTAATGTTTATAAAAAACAATTACAAAGCAACATTAAAGAAGATGATAAACTAGATAGTAACTTTATAATAGCTAAGCGAAATTTAGATGATATATTAAAAATAGTGTCTTTTTTAAAGGAAGAAGAAGAAATAGAAATGTTATTTGATGAGCGTAGGGTAGTAATTAGAACTAAGGATATATATTTTAAATCTTTGTTAGTTTCAGAAAAATATCCAGATATCACAAAGTTTTATGATAATAAGGGTCAGGCCTCTATGAGAATAGATACAAAAGAGATATCAAATGACTTAAGGATTTTTAAAAATAGTGCAGATAGCGAACAGCAAGAGATAAAATTAGATATTAAATCTGATAAGGTAGCCTTTATTTATGAGGGAAACATAGAAAAAATAGAAAAAGAATTAGACTGCGAGTATAGTGCAAAAGAATTAAAGATACATTTTAATGTATTTTTTTTGGCAGAAGCTTTGCAAAATATGGATCAAGAAAAGGAGACAGTTATTGAATTTACGGGAGGAAGCGGCCCAGCGGTTATAAAAAATGAAGGAGTAGACCATTATAGACATATACTTATGCCCCTTAGAATCAATTAATTGATAAAATAAAATTAATTTAATCTAATGGTGGGTAAATATGGTGATGATTAGATTTAGTGCTAATAGTTTTCGAAATTTAGCCAATCTGGACATACCTTTACATAATAAAAATAATGTTTTTTGGGGAGGAAATGGACAAGGGAAGACTAATTTATTAGAAGGAATCCATTTTTTAACTACTTTACGCTCTTTTCGGGGAAGGAGCCACCAAGGGATAATAAATTATGATAAAAAGAGGGCACAACTAGAGCTTGAATTTAATAATTTAACAGGGCCACACAAGGTAAACATAGTAACTGAAAGGGGGGGGAAGACGGTTTTTTATGATGATAAGTTGGTTGGTAAATCTAGTTATGTTAGTAGAAATTTTTTACCGGTAGTTATATCTGGAGAGGCGATTTTTTTCTTTAAAAATTTTCCGATATACAAAAGAAGTTTTTTTGATCGATATATGTGTTTCGCGTATGATGATTACTTAACAGAATATAAAGACTATACTAGAATAACTAAACAAAAAAATTTAACTTTACGAAATAAAAGAACTAAATTAGATTTTGATTTATGGAACAAGCAGTTAAGTAAAAAAGTTGCTTTAATATCAAAATGGAGGGGAGAGTTTGTGGAAAGCATAAACAAAAGAATAAAAGAGGAGGCCCAAGAATTTTTTAAAGAGGGAGAAAACCTAAAATTAATTTATAAACCTAGTATAGCGGTAGATTATAAAAAGGATACTGCTCAGGTAGAAAAAGAAATTATGGGTTTTTTAGCGAAAAATGCGGATAAAGAAAGAAAAAGAGAACGTGTGCTTTATGGGAGCCACCTAGATAATTATCAATTATCTTTTTATAAAGGGGAACAGCTAAGCGATTTTTCAGTAGGGCAGTATAAGGTAGCGTTTTGTGTTCTGCAATTTAGCGTAACAAAACAATTAATGGATGAAGGGGAAGGAGAAGTATTTTTTTTATTGGATGATATGTTTTCTGATTTAGATCAACAAACACAAAATAAATTATTAAAAAAAATAGAAAACTCACCGCAACAAAAATTTATAACGTCAAACACGAAAGAACAAGTAAGATTAGGAAAAGAGGCTAGGTTTTTTGAAATAGATAAAGGTGAAATAGTATCCACCTAAATAAAATAAAAACAAATGATAGAAAAAGGAAAAAGCAACTACGACGCAAACGCCATAGAGCAATTAGAAGGCTTAGAAGCTGTTAGATTAAGACCGGGAATGTATATTGGTGGGGTTGATGTAAAGGCCTTGCACCATCTGGCATATGAGATAGTTGATAACAGTATTGATGAAGTGCTGGAGGGATATTGTGATAAGATAGAGGTTTGCTTAAAAGAAGACGACTGGCTGGTGATTGAAGATAATGGCCGAGGAATTCCAGTAGGAATGCATGAAAAGAGCGGTAAACCAGCGGCAGAATTAGTGATGACATCCCTGCATGCGGGGGGAAAGTTTGATACATCTAATTATAAAATTTCTGGAGGTTTAAATGGGGTAGGGGCTTCGGTTGTGAATGCATTGAGTAAAAAATTAACATTAGATATCTGGCAAAAAGGGCATCACTATCAACAAAATTATGAATGCGGGTCTCCCACAAGCAAACTAACTAAGCTTGAAGAAAGTTCTAAATATGGAACTAAGATATCATTTCAGGCAGATGATTCTATTTTTGAAGAAACTGAATTTAATTTTGATTTTTTAGCCAAAAGGTTTAGAGAATTAGCATTTTTGAACAAGGGATTATATATCAGCATAAAAGATGAGAGAAAGGGAAAGTTTAAAGAATTTAAATTTGATGGAGGGATAAAAACATTTGTTGAGCACTTAAACATCGGCAAACAAACGCTATTAGAGGAACCTATTGTAGTTACTGGCACTGATGAAGATATCGAGTTAGAGATAGCCATGCAATATAATAGCACTTACAACACGCAAAATCTTAATTTTGTAAATAATATAAATACAGTAGATGGTGGAACTCACGATCAAGGATTTAGGCAATCTCTTTTACGAGCGATAACTAATTATGCGCTTAGCAATAAATTAATTAAAGCGCCGCTTAAAGATGTGGATAAATTTTCTCAAGAAGATACCCAAGAAGGCTTAACGGTGGTGATAAGCATCAAGTTGCCGAGGCCACAATTTGAATCACAAAAAAAGATAAAACTCACTAATAGTAATGTTAGGGGGATTGTAGATAAGATTTTTTATCATCATTTTTATGAATATTTAGAAGAGCATCCTAAGCAGGCTAAGTTAATACATTTTAAATGTATTGACGCACAAAGGGCAAGAGTGGCTTCAAAAAAGGCTCGTGAATTGACCAGGAGAAAAACAGCGTTAGATTCAGCCTCTTTACCCGGTAAATTAGCCGATTGTCAGGAAAAAAGGCCAGAATTTAGCGAACTTTATATAGTGGAAGGAAATTCAGCCGGAGGCTCAGCAAAAGGGGCTAGAAACCGGAAGAATCAAGCTATTTTACCGTTAAGGGGTAAGGTTTTAAATGTTGAAAAAGCAAGATTTGAAAAGATGTTGGGTAACGAAGAAATTAGATCTTTAATTACCGCATTAGGAACAGGTATAGCGGCAGATAAGTTTAGCATAGAATCTCTTCGCTATCACAAGGTAATTATGATGGCCGATGCTGATATAGATGGCAGCCATATTCTTACTTTGATGTTAACTTTTTTTTACCGGCAAATGCCAGAATTAATTGAGCGAGGATATCTTTATAAGGCACAACCACCGCTTTATAGGATAAAAAAAGGTAAAGAGGAGTTTTATTTAGATAATGAAGAGGAGCTTACTAAAAAATTATTTCAAGCATCGCTGGGAAAATATACATTTTCTAAACCTTTTGCTGATATAAATTTAGAGCAATTTGGCATTAACTTTGATGAATTAGAAAAGAAGTCTAGCCAGCTTGGTCATAATGCTAGAATGTCTTTTTTACACAGATTATTTTTTAATTATCAAATAGAGCTAAAAAAATTGAATTTAGCTGATTTAGGAAATAGTTTGATAGAAATGACAAAAAATACATTTCTAGGCGAGTTCTATTATAATTACGAAGAAAGTAGCCAAACATATGAGATAACGCTAAATTCTGATACCTATTATATAAATGAAGAAGACCTGCAAAGCTTTAATCTAGAGGGTTATCAAGCTCTTTTTGAGAAATTAAAGGAGCAGGTTTTAAAGTATCGCCAAGCGGAAAATTTTGAATTATTAGATGGGGAGGGGAACACAAAAAAATATAAATATGCTAAAAAAATGATTCAAGAATTGTTGGCCAGTGGCAAAAAATCTTTTTATATCCAAAGATATAAAGGATTAGGAGAAATGAACGCCGATCAATTATGGGATACGACTATGGACCCCGCTAGGCGTAAATTTCTTCAAGTAACAATTGAAGATGCGGTAGAGGCAAGCGAGGTATTTAACTTGTTGATGGGAGATTTTGTTGAGCCTCGTCGTGACTTTATTATGGAAAACGCCCTAGAAGCAAAGAATATAGATATATAATGTTAATGGTTAAATAAAACAAACTAATGTTAGGAATTACTAATATTTATGCATTTATATTCGCCTCTTTTTTAGCGATATTATTGCCGGGGCCAAATAGCCTTTATATAATATCTATCTCGTTTAAACAGGGGAGAAGACAAGGGATATATGGGGTTCTTGGGGTGATTAGTGCGGATTTAATTTATATGATATTGGTTTCTTTTGGGGCGATTAGTTTTTTAAAGGCCTACCCAGATATTTTTGATAGTGTGCGGCTGGTGGGGGCTATCTATTTAGGGTGGATAGGGGTTAAATTTATTTATGATGGAATTAGAAAAAAGAATAGCGCTAGGGCAACACAAGTGGAGGAATTCACTACTAAAAAGAAAACGGCTAATTATTTAGTATATTATAAATGCTTGCTAATTGGGCTACTTAACCCTAAGGCGATGATATTTTTTTTCACAATCTTCACCCAATTTATTGACCCGAGCTATAAAAACCTAACTTACACATTTCTTTTTCAGGTTATGATAGTGCAGTTAATTACCGGCACATATTTCATAACCCTTGTTTTAGTAAGCGCAAAAATAACCAAATCAATCACAGGAAAAGGGTCGTTACGCTCAATAATGCAAGTGCTGATAGGGGCGGTGCTGTTTGGTTATGGGTTGATGGTTGGAGAAAAGGTTTTACTAAAATAGCCTAGTTATCAATTTATATTGATTATCAAGTTAATAGATTGCTTAAATTACCTAAGGCAATATCAATTCCTTCACCAGATAAGCTAGATATGGGGGAGCATAAAACGCCTTGTTTTTCAAAATGAGAAATAGTATCAGATAAGTTTATTTTTGGATCGATAAGGTCGTGCTTAGTGAGGAAAACTAGTTTTTTCTTGGCTAATAGATCGGGGGAGAAGGCGGATATTTCGGTGATTAATTTTTGATATGCAATTTCTGGCTCTTGCAAACGGGATTTAGAAATATCTAGTAAAAAAGCTAGCACCTTGGTGCGGGTAAGATGAATTAAAAAGCGAATCCCCAGCCCATGGCCTTGGCTGGCTCCATCAATTAAGCCGGGTATATCGGCGATAGTAATGGTTTGATAGTTATCTAATTGCACCACCCCTAGCTGTGGAGTTAAGGTGGTAAAGGGATAATCGGCTACTTTAGGGGAGGCATTGGTTATTTTTTTGAGCAGAGAAGATTTGCCCGCATTAGGAAAGCCTACCAAGCCCACATCAGCTAAAACTTTAAGGTCCAAACGAACCCACAAATTTTTACCTATCTCTCCTGGTTGAGCGAAACTGGGGGCTTTATTGGTACTAGTTTTAAAGTGGCTGTTTCCTTTTCCGCCTTTACCGCCGAATAATAATATTTTGGGCTCATCAGAAAGTACTTCGTGGATCAATTCACCGGTTAAAGAGTGGTAAACGCTAGTTCCTAGGGGTGTGGAAATGGTTCGATCGGCACCATTTTTTCCGTGTTTATCTTTTCCGGAGCCATTTTTACCTTTTTCGGCCTTGTTATGAGGATTTAATTTAAAGTCATAAAGGGTATAAAGCCCTGAATTACCTTGAATTATTATATGCCCGCCACGGCCGCCATTTCCCCCTGCTGGGCCACCAAAAGCGACGTATTTTTCTCGACGCCAAGCTACGCAGCCGTCTCCCCCTTTGCCCGAAGCGATGGATATTTTAACGCTATCAATAAATTTCATTTTATGGAATAAGATACAATTTAGTTATAAAACCTAGTACTTTTTTAACAATAGTTAAAGATAAATAAATTTTATAGTTAGTTCATACCATGTCGAAGGGTCATAAAGTAGACATAATAAAAAAGCATTATCAAGCGATTAAAGGAAAACATATTAAAGACTTGTTCGCTAAAGACAAGAGCCGAGCCCATGATTTTTCTATAAAATGTGATAATATATTTTTTGATTATTCAAAAAACTTAATTTCTCGAGAGGCGTTAAAGGATCTTTTAAAATTGTTAACAGCATTAAACCTTGATGAAGAAATAAAGGCAATGCTAACCGGAGAGGCAATAAATAAAACTGAGCAAAGAGCCGTTTTGCACACCGCCTTAAGAGACCCATCTAAAGAGCCTATTTATGTTTCCAATGAGAACATAAAAATAAAAATAAGCGACGTTTATAAAAAAGCGTCCCTATTTGCAGAAAAAGTTCACCATCAATTAATCCTCGGGGCGACGGGCAAAGTAATTAACCATATCATAAATATCGGCATAGGGGGCTCAGATTTAGGCCCTAAAATGGCGGTTTATGCGTTAAGAGATTTTGCCAATCCCAGGCTAAAAGTAGATTTTATATCTAATGTAGACCCTGCTGAACTGGCTAGGGTGTTAGCAAAAACAGATCCTGAGCGGGTTTTATTTATCATCGCCTCAAAAACATTTAGCACCGAAGAAACTATCGCCAACGCAACCAATGCGAAGAATTGGTTAAAGGAAAAACTGACTAAATCGTCAAATATAGAAAATCATTTCATAGCATTATCGACAAATATAAAAGCGGCAAAGGAGTTTGGCGTGGCGGAAGAGCTAATTTTTCCTTTTTGGGATTGGGTGGGAGGAAGATTTTCTTTAGCCTCGGTGATTGGGATTTCTTTAATGATTTCCATTGGCCCTAAAGAGTTTGATAAACTTCTGGCGGGCATGAATTATATAGATAATCATTTTATAAACGAGCCATATGACAAAAATATACCGGTTATATTGGCTATTCTTAGCTATTGGTATAACAATTTTTGGGGGCACCAAACTTCAGCTATTTTGCCTTATAGTGCCGATTTAGCCTTATTTCCTAGTTATTTGCAACAACTAGAAATGGAAAGTAATGGCAAAATGGTAGATCGTGAGGGAAAAAAAATCGATTATCAAAGTGCACCTATCATATGGGGAGCTGCCGGAACAGACGCGCAGCATTCTTTTTTTCAATTATTGCATCAGGGCACAAAAATAGTGCCTAGCGATTTTATCGGATTTAGAAAAACTAACGCCCCATTTGCTGAAAATCACCATATTTTAATGGCCAACTTTTTTGCTCAACAGCAAGCATTAGCTTTTGGGATGGACGATTTTAATAGTTTAACAGAGAAAAAAAGTGAAGATTTCATTAAGGCTCACCGAGTTTTTCCCGGTAACCGCCCTAGTAATTGTTTGCTATTAGATGAATTAACCCCCTTTTCATTGGGGCAACTAGTGGCGATATATGAGCATAAAGTTTTTGTGCAAGGGGTTTTATGGAATGTATTTTCATTTGACCAATGGGGGGTAGAGCTAGGAAAATTTTTAGCAAAAAAGGTGAAAAAGACCTTTAAAAATAAATCCCTCTTAACTAATTTTGACGCATCTTCTCGGCAATTAATCGAACATTATCTAAATAGCAGTGATAAAAAAGTAGCCATTAAAGAACAAAAAAAGGTTGAAATTTGGACTGATGGCTCTTGCCTAGTAAATCCCGGCCCTGGGGGATGGGCGGCGATTTTGATTTTTGATGAAAATAATCAGCAAGAAATTAGTGGCGGCCAGCAAAACACAACAAATAACCGCATGGAGCTAACAGCAGTTATATCATCGCTTAAAGCTGTTCCCAGCGGATATAAGGCGGTTGTTTATAGCGATAGTAATTATATAGTTAAAGGGGCTACTCTTTGGCTGGCCAACTGGAAACGAAGAAATTGGCGTAAAGCAAACGGAGAGCTACTTAATCAAGATCTTTGGCAAGAATTAGATTTCCTTATAGGAAAAATGGATATAAATTGGCGGTGGGTAAGAGCTCATAGTGGGGTAAAATACAATGAACGCTGTGATATATTAGCTAAAGAGCAAGCCCAACAAGCTAGAATTAATGATAAGTATTAAATACTAAATGTTAAATAACTAAATGCTAAATAACTAAATGCTAAATAAACTATCTAGATATGATAATGGCCCCTGCCCCTATTTGCCAAATCTAGGATGGAGTATTGAATCATTTTATAGCAAAAACGTATCGGCCGAAGAATTTGAGAAACTAATAAATCAGGGCTATCGGCGGAGTGGTTTTTTGTATTACCACAATATTTGTGAAAACTGCCAACAATGCATTCCCCTTAGAGTCGATGTAAAATCTTTTACTCTTAGTAAATCACAAAAAAAGATTTGGCGTAAAAATAATGATATCAAATTTAAAATAATTAAAAAACCAAAGGCGACTAGCCAATTATATGAGCTTTATCGGCAATATATATCCAAAAAACATCAGATTAATGAAATTTCTTTTGATATGTTTAAGGATTCTTTAATGGAGGGGCCTGATTATTCCAGAGTGATAAATTATTATCTAGGAGAAAAACTAGTATCCGCCAGCTGGATTGACGTTTTGCCAACAGGGATAAACAGCCAATATAGCGCCTATTCGCCCGATTATGCTAATCGTTCTTTAGGGTCTTATACTGCCTTAAGCGAGATAAAGTTGGCAAAAAAACTAAAATTGGATTGGTATTATTTAGGTTTTTGGGTGAAAGATTGCTCCAGCATGAATTATAAAAGCAAGTACCAGCCGTGCCAGGTTTTATCACCAACAAGCAAGAAATGGGAAAGGTTCGAAAAACATTACCCCACCAGCACCTAAAAAAATTATTGGTTATTTGGGGCTAGTCAGAGGTCTATTTATCGGTAGAATTATCTTCTTGATAACCATCTTTGCTAGTCCCTTCGG
>JAERRU010000017.1 GCA_016735295.1 SAR324 cluster bacterium | reverse complement strand
ATTTATTTATTCATTTTCATCCCTTATAATGGGGGGATGTAGGTTGTTTATTGAATTTATTATGATAATAAATAGTAGGTTTACTTGACATTGATTAAAAACTCTTATAAAGCTCATTAAAAGTGAGATTTATACTTTAAAAAATCTTAATTTTTATTTATCTTATAGTATATATCAATCACCCAACTTAAATAATAGTTTTCTCGCCACAATTTCACGTGGCATATTGCTATTATAATCCTTCTCCTGTGCGAAAGTTTCTCAAATAAGAGAGTTTTATTATGGGTAGAATTGATCTTTTAATTAATAATCAATAGTATTTTCTATTCAAGATATCGCCATTTTTTCACCAATTATCTAATAGGGTAGGCGGGTCCATTTTTCCCAGATAAAATTTTAATAAAATAAACCTTCAGGTTTTAAAAATTAGTAATCTTTAGCCATATGAGGCTCAAACACTAGTGAGCTAATAAATCAATCAATCCCAATTTTAAATAATGAATCCAACTGAAAAAGAAACTAATCGCCCAGCCCCAAGGTCATCTTTTAAAAGGCGTGGCAACCACAGTCACAATCAACAGTCGCCGCCGTCGCAGCATAAAGTAAATAATAAACGGCAAGACGTGCACGCGATTGATGAAAATGTGGAAACCATCGACCTAAATAAACTAAAGAGGATGGATATAAAGGAGTTAGAGGCTATAGCGAGTAATTTAAAAATAGAAAATCCCTCAGGCAAGCGGCGTCAAGACTTAACTTTTGATGTGTTGAGAGCCCAAAGTGATATAGGAGGGGCTATTTACAGCACAGGGGTATTAGAAAATTTATCAGAAGGATTTGGTTTTTTAAGATCGACTGATTATAATTATATGCCCGGTCCAGATGATATTTATGTTTCACCATCGCAAATTAGGAGATTTAGCTTGCGAACGGGAGACACTATATCAGGATTAATTCGCCCGCCTAAAGATGGAGAAAGGTATTATGCTTTACTAAAAGTCCAAGAACTTAATTATGAATCACCCGATAAATCGGTCAACAAAACCCTATTTGATAATTTAACTCCTTTATATCCAGAGGAAATGTTGCAGCTGGAATATAAAAGCACAGATGCGATAGGTAGATTGGTGGATATGTTTTGTCCCATAGGAAAGGGTCAACGTAGTTTGATAGTGGCATCGCCACGCACGGGAAAAACTACTATTTTACAAAATATAGCCAATAGCATCACGGCAAACAACCCGGCGGTTTATTTGATAGTATTATTGATTGATGAAAGACCAGAAGAAGTAACTGATATGAAGAGATCGGTTAACGGAGAGGTAATTAGTTCAACTTTTGATGAACCAGCAACGCGACACGTTCAAGTGGCAGAAATGGTATTGGAAAAGGCGAAAAGGCTTGTTGAACATAAGCATGATGTGGTTATACTATTAGATTCTCTTACTAGATTGGCTAGAGCTAATAACACAGTTATTCCAGCTAGTGGGCGGGTTTTATCTGGTGGGGTTGATGCTAAGGCGTTGCATAAACCAAAAAGATTTTTTGGGGCGGCACGTAATATAGAATATGGAGGCTCTTTAACGATAGTAGCTACGGCTTTGGTTGATACAGGTAGCCGTATGGATGAGGTTATTTTTGAAGAATTCAAAGGTACAGGTAATCAGGAAATAATTTTAGATCGCAAGTTAGTAGAAAAGCGAATATTCCCTGCGATAGATATAGATAAATCCGCTACCCGTAAAGAGGAGTTGTTGATTAAGGAACATTTAACGGAAATATGGAAATTAAGACGAATTTTGACTAATTTTTCATCAATTGAGGCGATGGAATTTATGCTTGACAAAATGAAAACTTATAAAGACAATAAAGCGTTACTTGGCATGGTCAATAGCTAAAGGTTTAGAATAATTAAAGGTTAATGTAGCGATAATTTCACATAAATTTTATGAAAACGGCAATTCACCCAGATTCTCGATTAACCAAGTACACTTGTGCTTGTGGTAATAAATTTTCTATCAACTCTACTCATAGTGCAGATGTGCAAATAGACATTTGCCCTAATTGTCATCCTTTATTTACAGGTAAGGAAAAGCTAGTAGATACAGCAGGACAAGTAGAAAAATTTAGAAAGCGTTTTGCTAAGATGGAGTCTTTGCATATCACAAAAAAATCTGATACTGCAGATTTAAAACCAGAAAGTAAAACCAAAGCTAGCCCCAAATCTAAGGTGGTAGAGGCAAAGCCAGCGAGCAAAGCTAAGGCAATTCCTGAACCTAAGGAGGCAGAGGCAAAGCCAGCGAGCAAAGCTAAAGCTAGCCCCAAATCTAAGGTGGTGGAGGCAAAGCCAGCGAGCAAAGCTAAGGCAATTCCTGAACCTAAGGAGGCAGAGGCAAAGCCAGTTAGCAAAGCTAAGGCAATTCCTAAAGCTAAGGTGAGTTCAGAAAAAGAGCAATAGCTATTTAGCTCACCTTTCTTGAGGTAGGTTTTAGTTATGCTAGAAAAACTAAAAAAGCTATCTAATCGCTATGATATGATTAATTATAGCCTAGAGGCGATTAGTTATGAGGGAAATAACAGGGAATTAAGTAAGCTTTCCAAAGAGTTAGCAGGGCTTGAACCTGCCGTTAAGATTTATCAAAAACTATTAAAAATCAGCCAAGGTCTGGCAGATAACAATAGCCTTTTGCTAGATGAGTCCGATAGTAGCATGAAAAAAATGATTACTGAGGATATTATTCAATTAGAAAGTGAGCAAGTAGAGCTAAATAAACAAGCTCAAATACTATTGATAGCGAAAGATCCCCACGATAATAGCTCAACTATAGTAGAAATTAGAGCTGGTGCTGGCGGGGATGAGGCCGGTTTATTTGTGGCTGATTTAGCTAGAATGTATCGGAAATATGCTGAGGGTAAAGGCTTTAAGGTGAATGTGCTAGATAGCTCTATCACCGAAATAGGTGGTTTTAGAGAATTTATTTTTCAAATCATAGGAACAGGGGCTTACCGTAGATTTAAACACGAAGCAGGCACCCACCGAGTACAAAGAGTTCCCGCAACTGAAGCACAAGGGCGTATTCACACATCCACCGTTACTGTGGCAGTTTTGCCAGAATCAGAGGAAGTGGAAGAGGTGGTTATCAACCCGCCTGATTTAAAGATAGATACCTACCGCTCCCAAGGTGCTGGTGGGCAACATGTTAACACCACCGATTCGGCAGTTAGAATAACTCACTTGCCTACAGGTATTGTGGTGGCTTGTCAAGAAGAACGCTCTCAAATTAAAAATCGTGCTAAGGCAATGCATTACTTAAAAGCAAAAATCTATGAACAAGAATTAGAGAGAAAAACGCAAAGTGAAGCATCATTGCGTAAAAGCATGGTCGGTAGTGGGGATAGATCGGAGAGAATCAGAACCTATAATTATGCACAAGGGCGAATAAGCGATCACCGAATCAAGCTCACTATTTACCGCCTTGAAGAGATAATGCAAACTGGGGACCTAGAAGAAGTAGTGCAAGCCTTGTTATTGCAAGAACAAATGGTGAAATTACAAAATCTTGACGCGTCATAGCCCAGCATCACAATCGTCTTGTCTAAAATAAATCAACATTAATTTTTAATAAATAATCATCGGACGATGATTAAGCGTGAGCGATATTATAATATTGAAAATGAGCTAAATTTATACTGAGGAAATGCGATTATAGGCAGATAAAGAGCTACTACCGGAGATATTTTACAGGTAGTAGCTAATACAGAGGTTTAACTATTTTGAACGAGATAAAAATTTATATAAGTCAGAATTTATATCAATTACCAACCTAGTATTTTTACCCAATACTTCTTCGTAAGATTGCAAAGTAGTCCAAAATTGATAAAACTCAGGGTCCTTACTATAGGCAAGACCACTAATTTTAATAGCTTCAGCATCAGACGTTCCTTTAATTTCTTCAGCTTTCCTTGATGCATCTGATTCTATAGAACTAAGTTTTTTTTGCATAGCTCCTAAAATTTCAGATTTTAAACCTTCACCTTGAGATCTTAGCTCGGCAGCAATTCTATTTCTTTCTGATATCATACGATCAAATACCCTTCGTTGCACTTTTTCCGTATAATTCAAACGTTTTATCAATACGTCAGCTACCTCAATGCCATTTTTAGACATTTCGTTTTTTATATTTTTAACTATCAAATCAGAGAATTTATCTCGTCCTACTTTTATATTACGTCTTTCTGCCAGACGACTTTTCTCAGTAGTCAAAAGATATTCTTCTTTCCAATCAGAACTTATAATAACTTCAATTAAATTACTTTTAGTGATTAAATCTCGTAAAGAACCATTAATTAAATTATTTAAAACCAGCCCAGCTCTTGCAGTCGATCCGATTCTTTGCATAAAGACTAAAGGGTCTTTAATGCGCCATCTAGCATTAGCATCAACCCAAATAAATGTTTTATCGCTAGTTGGTATTTCGTTGGGATCTCCATCCCATTGAATATATCTTTTTTCAAATGTATTAACCTTTTGGATAAAAGGTATTTTAAACTTTAATCCCGGTTTTTTGATGCTATCACCAATTGGTTTACCAAATTGAGTGATTACTACTTGCTCTACCTCAGTTACCACAAAAGCAGAATCATAGGCCGCAAAAATAATAGCGATGCCAATAATAGAACTAATAATGTTTTTATTCATAATATAATTAATTTATAGGGCTAGTAGTTGATTTTTGTAAATTAAGTAAAGGCAATAAATTACCCTTCTTATCGATTACTACCACATCGCTTACTTGCGGCAATACCCTTTTCAAAGTACTTACATAAAGCTGAGTGCGGGTAACTTTTTTGAATTTTCGATATTGATTATAAATAGAATTAAATCTATTCGCGTCTCCTTTAGCGGCATTAATACGACGAATCGCATAACCATCAGCTACTAATACAGTTTTTAAGGCGTCACCCCTTGCTTTAGGAATTCTTTTGTTGGCCTCTTTTTGAGCTTCATTCACTAATCTTGTTTTATCTTGATCGGCCTCATTTACTTCATTAAAAGCAGGTTTAACCGATTCAGGAGGCGTTACGTCTAATAGTTGTAAGGCCACTAATTCTATACCTGATTCATAGTTATCAAGTGAACTTTGAATTTCTTCAAAAGCACTAAAAGCTAGCTCTTCACGTTGATTCAAAATATAATCAAAATCTCTATTTCCCACTAGCCGTCTTATCACATATTCAGATATATCTTTAATGGCATCGGTCACGCTAACAACATGAAACAAAAAATTTTCTGGATTTTTGATGCGGTATTGCACAACCCAATTGATGTTAATCACATTACGATCAGCAGTAATCATAGTAGACACATTATCATAGTTAGTGCTGGCAGAAGAGCCTTTGAATTCAATACTTCTCACTACTTCTATGTTAATTTTTTTCAGATCTTCCATAAAAGGAAATAGAAAATTCAAACCAGGTGTGGCATTACGGTGATGTTCACCAAATCTTAATATAACCCCAGTTTCTCCTGGTTGAATTTGAAAAACAGAATTATATGTTATTAACCCAAAGATTACCGCAGCGATCACAACAAATAATTGTTTATTAGATAGATTTTTCTTTCTAGCTCCACCTTGACCACTTGAGCCAGGAGGTCTAGAATTGCCGCCACTATTTCCGGCACCCTTTATTATTTCACTTAATCTTTTAAGACCCTGATCTACCCAATCAGCAATATTTTTTGGTTTTTCGCCATGATTTTTCCAAGGGTCATCATTATTGGTGTTGTTATTATTATTACTATTATTTCCGTTCATCTAAATATTTTAATTGAGTTTGTTTTGTTTAGATTGCGTTATTAATTTTAATTAATTTAGTGATCGTTCAAGTTTTTCTATTAGATAATTGATTGCCGATTATGTCAATAACTTTATCACTTTATTATTTGATTGGTTATTTATGGTGAAAGTTTAGGTCAAGATATCTCTTACCTGCTGAGAGGCTAACTTCATATCTAGTAATAATTTATGAGGAGCTAGCTTTTGCATTATCGATCCTATATCTTTAATGCTATTAGCCTTAGCGGTGGTAATTATTTTTTTAATAAAATTAAGTTGATCATCTTTGGATAATTTACTAGGCAAAAATTTAGTTAATCCTTTAATGATAATGTTATTTTCTTTTAAATCAGGATGAGAATCATCTTTAAAGTAGCTGTTAGCCTCAATTCGTTCTTTAATTTCTTTATTAGTGGATTGTAAGAACAAGTCTTCTTCGCTGATTGAGGAAGGCTTTTTTTTAGTTTTTTCCAGCATAATTTTAGCTTTAACCGCGCGAAAGGCTTTTAGCATAATAGGATTTCGATTTTTCATCTCAATTTTGATTAATTCATCGATTTTTTGCATAATCATACCTAATGTGATAATATTAAAATTAAAACTAAGCAGTCTAGTCTGATAACGAGGAGGTAAAAACACCATCCAAATTCAGCACAA
The DNA here is from genome assembly GCA_016735295.1 of SAR324 cluster bacterium. Taxonomy (GTDB): domain Bacteria; phylum SAR324; class SAR324; order XYD2-FULL-50-16; family JAERRU01; genus JAERRU01. Next base: position 24,338 of record JAERRU010000017.1, on the reverse strand, counting down.
TCCTTGAGGTAACATATTTTGATTATAACTGCAATTATCACCACAAATTATCTAGTAATTATTCAGTTATGATTCAAATATCCAATCTTGCCCTAAATTTTCATGAGGAAGTATTATTTTCTGAGGTAACGCTAAATTTAAATCCTGCCCATAATTATGGCTTAGTAGGGGCAAATGGATCAGGAAAAAGTTCACTTTTAAAGCTAATTAGCGGGCAACTCAGCCCTTCAAAAGGAAATATAAATTTCCCTGGTGGGGCTAGAATTGGCTATTTAAAGCAATTTACTGCTGAATATGACGATTGCACCATCATAGATTTGGTGATGATGGGCAATATAAATTTATGGCAAGCGATGTATGAAAAAAAACAACTCTTGGCTAAATCTAAACTTAATAATGAACAAGGGATTAAACTAGCTAAATTGGAGCAAATAATAGCTGATTATGATGGCTATCAAGCAGAGGTCAGGGCGACAGAGATTTTAACTAATTTAGGAGTATCGCCAGAAAAACATGAGCAAGAATTAAAATCTTTATCTGGCGGGTTTAAAATTAGGGTGATGCTAGCCCAATTATTATTTGGTAAATTTGATGTGTTAGTGCTAGATGAACCTACCAATCATCTTGATTTACCGGCGAGTGTTTGGTTAGAGGGGTTTTTGAAAGAAACTAAAATAATGGTAATTTTTGCCTCTCATGATCGTTATTTTTTAAATAGGTTAAGCGACTATATCTTAGATATAGATTACCAAACAATTAAATCCTATGCCGGCAATTATGACGATTATTTAAAAACCAAGACTTCAATTGATGAACAGCAAAAAAAAGATATTGCTAACCAAATTCAAAAAAGGGATTTATTAGAAAAGTATATACAAAGGTTTAGTGCTAAAGCGACTAAGGCCAGGCAGGCCAATAGCAAGAAAAAATTAGTAAAAAAAATGGTTTTACCAACCATCAAAACATCATCAAGAATAGCCTATCAATATAATTTTTCGGGAGAGGCTAAATCTGCTCGCCGGGTGTTAGTGGCTGATGATATTGCGAAGAGCTACGCTGCACAAAAGATATTTGAAAATATTAATTTTGAGTGTTTACTTGGCGAAAAAATAGTTTTAATAGGCAGTAATGGCTTGGGTAAAAGCACTATGTTAAAGGTGTTAGCTGGTATAATTACCCCTGATAAAGGAGAAGTTAAGCTTGGTAGTAATGTAAAGGTAGGCTACTTTGCTCAAGAGATTAAAGAGTTATTAGGAGAATCAGGGTCGACCAATGTTTATGATTGGATATATGCAAAAACATCTGGTTTAAGTAGCCATGAGGTGCATTCTATTTTAGCTAAGGTAAAATTAAAGAAAGGGGATAATAAAAAACTAATCAAGGTGTTAAGTGGGGGAGAGTTAAGCCGGCTTTATTTTGCTTATTTGATGGCGATTAAGCCTAATTTGTTATTATTAGATGAGCCCACAAATCATCTTGATTTAGAATCAATTGAAGCATTAACTGGAGCTTTGCAGAGATTTGCCGGCACTTTGTTTTTTATTAGCCATGATAGGTTTATCATTGATCAAGTGGCGACTAGAATAATGTTATTTACGCCTAAGGGGGTATTTTTTTATCAAGGTACTTACCAAGAATATCTTTATTATCAGCAAAAAAATGAGCATGATGCCGGCAATAACTGTGGCGAGGTGACGAATGTAAATGCAAATACAAATGAAGGCGGCGAAGTGGGCAAGGTGTTTTTGGCGGGGAGTGATAGTCGGCTTTCAATCAAGGCAACCCCAAAAGAAATAGATGAATCAAAAAGTAAACTAAATTGGTTAGCTAGCAGGGAGAAGGCTAAGCAATTAAGAAAAAAAGAGAAGACTGAGCAAAAAATAACTACCCTAGAAGCAAAGTTGGCTACTATTAGAGCTAAATTAGCTGACCTTACTTTATATGAGGCGAAGAATAAGCAAAAATTACATGATTTGCAGTTAACAGAAAAGGATTTATCTAGTGAAGTAGAATGTTTATGGAGTGAATTTTACGAACTAGAAGGTCAAAATGAAAGTTAGATGACCTGTGGAGAGTTAATTTAAATAAGCATCAAAATATAAATAAAAGCATGATAAATAGAATAAAAGCGACTGCTTTAGTAAAAGAGCGGTGTGGCTTTTCATTACAAAGGCATATGGCGCATGTTGCTCAAGCGATGGAGGCGATGTGTTTAAGGATTGGGGGTGGTAAAGAAATGGATAAATGGTATATAATAGGTATGCTCCATGATATAGATTGGGAGGACACAATTAGTAATCCTAAAGAGCATTGCGGGGAAAAAACGGTTAAATATTTATTACAAGAAGATGTACCAGCAGATTGGATAACAGTAATTCAAGCTCACTGCGGGTGGCATGATGTTCCTTTGGATAGTGATATTAAGAAGGCTTTAGTGGCGATTGATGAGCTGTCTGGTTTTTGCGTGGCGGTTGCGTTGATGAGGCCTACAAAGATGGTAGGAATGAAAGCAAAATCTGTGATAAAAAAAATAAAAGACAAGCATTTTGCTCGCAATGTGGATCGTAAAGATATGTTAATGGTGGAAGAATATTTTGATATAGAGTTAGCCGATTTATTAAATCAAACACTATTGCCAGCATTTGCTAAAATAGCGGATGAGTGGCAACTAGTATAAGTTTAGCAGTATAAATCAATGAGTTTATTAACAATGATTTTAGCCGGAGGAGAGGGCACCAGGCTTTATCCTTTGACTATGGAAAGAGCTAAGCCATCAGTTCCTTTTGGTGGCAATTATCGAATAATAGATTTTGTACTCAGCAATTTCATTAATTCGGGGATATTTAAGATATATGTATTAACTCAGTTTAAGGCCCAATCATTGATGCAGCATATCAGATTAGGTTGGCGGATATCAGGCATGGAAAATAGTTTTATTGAAACTATTCCTCCTCAAATGAGGACGGGGAAAAGGTGGTATGAGGGCACGGCTGATTCGGTGTTTCAAAATATGAATTTAATAGAAGAAGAGTCCCCCGATCAGGTGTTGGTGTTTGGTGGGGATCACATTTACAAGATGGACATTAATCAACTTTTAAGATTTCATGAAAAAACCAAGGCGGTGCTCACAGTTTCGGCTATTTCAGTACCTAAAGAGCAGGCTAGCCAATTTGGTATAATTGAAGTAGATGATAATTGGCGAATGATAGGCTTTGTGGAGAAGCCTAAACAAGAACCAAAAACAGTGCCTGGAGATCCTACAAAGGTGTTAGCCTCAATGGGAAATTATATATTTGATCGAGATATATTGTGCGAAGTTCTAGAAGAAGATAGCAAAAAGCTTGATTCTAGCCATGATTTTGGGAAAGATATAATCCCCACTCTTTATCCTAAGCATGAGGTTTACGTATTTGATTTTCGAAGAAACAAGGTCCCTGGAGAAGATGCAACAAGCAGTGTATATTGGCGAGATGTGGGAACAATTGAATCATTTTTCGATTCTAATATTGATTTAGTGGGCGTTACGCCAGAGATAAATTTATATAATTTTAAATGGCCGATAAGGGGTTATTTTCCAGCGATGCCGGGGGCAAAATTTGTTCATTATAGCCCTTCTAGAACAGGTCAGGCGATAAATTCAATGGTTTCAGCAGGTACGATTATTAGCGGAGCAGAGGTTTATGAATCAGTTTTAGGCTCTGCGGTTAAGGTGCATAGTTTTTCAAAAATTAAGCATAGTGTTTTGATGGGATATAACGATGTAGGGCGTAATACTAGAATTAACCGAACTATTATGGATAAAGGAGCAAAAGTTGGTTCTAATTTAACGATAGGTTTTAATCGAGAAGATGATCTTAACTTGCCTGGTTGTATGGTATCAGAATCAGGAATAGTGGTTATCCCTAAAGGGGTGGTGATAGAATAGAGTAGTTTATTTAGATTGGATAGATATTAGGAGTTAGTTAGTTAGCTATTTTTAGGATTTGATATTAGCTGGGAGGAGTAAAACACATAATACTAATTTTAAAAATATGAGCAAGAAAGATAAAAGTAAGCTAAAGGTTTTATTTATCACTAGTGAACTGGCCGGTATAACAAAAACGGGAGGATTGGGCGATGTGTCTTACGCCTTACCTAAGGCGTTAAAGGCGTTAAGGGTGGACGCTAGGGTGGTTATGCCTTTTCATTCTATGTTAATTAAGAGGCCGGTTAAAAAGATTTTAGACTCGTTAATAGTTAAACCAGGAAATGTTGAGATTGGTTGTTCTATTTACGAGACAAAGATAGATTTTATCCAGGTTTATCTGGTGGAGCATCAAATTTATTTTCATCGGCCGCGTCTTTATGATGATGGGGTGAATGAGTACCCAGATAATATAGAACGATTTTGTTTACTTTCAGCTGCTGCTTTGGCTTTGGCACAAAAGATTAATTTTGTACCTGATTGTGTGCATTGCAATGATTGGCAAGCTGCACTAGCTCCTTTATATTTGAGTAGATTAAAAAAGGTCAACAGTAAATTCAAAAAAACCAAGTCCTTACTTACGGTGCATAATGGGCATTTTCAAGGAAAGCATTCGGCGTTTTATCAAGGTTTTTTGGGTTTAAATGAGGCATTTCATATGTACGCCTATGAAGATTGTGGGCATATTAACTTATTAAAGGGGGGGATATTCTATTCTGATTATACAAACACAGTTAGCCCGGGATATGCCGAGGAGTTGTTAACTCTAGGTGGGGGTCATGGGTTGTATATGGCTTATCAACAAAAGAAGGATCGATTTTTGGGTATATTAAATGGATGTAGTTATGAGATTTGGAACCCTAAAACCGATAAATATATAGCTAAGCATTATTCAATTAATAATTTAGCTAATAAGAGGCATTGCAAGTTAGATTTAGTTAAGCAATTTGGGCTAAAAAATGATGATACTAAGCCTTTGATTGGCATGGTAAGCCGGTTGACTGAGCAAAAGGGATTTAATTATGCCATTCCTGCTATATATAGGCTTTTGGCACAAGGAATTATGGTGGCGGTGGTGGGTGATGGGGATTTAGGATTGGTTAATAGTTTTCATCATTTAAAATATTTATTTCCTGATAAGTTAATTTGGTGGCATGGCTATAGCGAAGAGATGGCTCATAAAATTGAGGCGGGGTGCGATCTTTTTTTGATGCCCTCTTTATTTGAGCCTTGCGGGCTTAATCAGATGTATTCTCAAAGATACGGATCTTTGCCCCTAGTGCGCTCAGTGGGGGGTCTTAAAGATACTGTGCGAAATTATGATATTGCTAATTTTCAAAATAGCAGTGGGTTTGTATTTGATGAACCATCTGCTAAGGCTGTATATAATACTGTGATGTGGGGAGTTGATGTTTATCAAAATCACCGAGATAAATTTTTATCAGTCGTTAAATCGGCGATGGCTAAGCGTTATTACTGGAGAGAGTCAGCTAGGGAGTATATTAAGATATATTCAGCTTGATGTTACCTTTTATATAATTTTCGTACATAATTTAGATAATATAAATATAAATATTTAATCATAATAATCATCATAATGGATAAAAACTTGGCGACTAATCAAAATAAAGAAGAAAAAAAGATGGGGTGGTCTTCCTGGTCATTTGATAAGGAGGGCATTAAAAAGCATTTATTAGATATATTGGGGTTTTATTTTGCAAAAACTCCTCCAGAGGCACTTAAAAAGGATTGGTTGCATGCTTTGACTATTTTGATTAGGGGGCATATTTTTTCTCGATTAAATGAAATAAAAGTTAACCAAAAAAATACCTCCGTTAAGTTTGTTAATTATATTTCAATGGAATTTTTAATCGGTAAAAGCCTATGTAAAAATATAGCTTTACTGGAGTTATCAGAGCCAGTTAAAGAGGTATTACATGATTATGGTTTATCGTTAGAAGAATTAGAAGCAGAAGAACCTGAACCAGGCTTAGGAAATGGTGGGTTAGGCCGGTTAGCAGCTTGTTTTATGGATTCCTTGTCGGCGTTAGGGTTGCCGGCGTTTGGTTATGGAATTCGTTATCAATATGGGATGTTCGCCCAACTTATTAATAATGGCCAGCAAATGGAAGCCCCTGATATGTGGTTGATTAATGGTTATAAATGGGAGATACATCGCCCTGAAATTAAATATATTATTTCTTTTTATGGCTCTTTAGCTAAAAATGATAAGGGAGAGATTTTTGTTAAAGACACGCAAAATATTTATGCCCGGGCGTATGATATTTTAATTGCCAGTTATAAAGGAAAGCAAATCACTAGAATTAGGCTTTGGTCGGCCGCTTCAACTGAAGATGCGTTATTAGATCGTTTCAAGATAGGAGCTTATGAGGGAGAGTCTCATGAAAAAACTAATGCTCAAGATATCACAAATGTGCTTTATCCCGATGATAGCACTTATCAGGGCAAGGAATTAAGATTAAAGCAGGAATATTTTCTGAGCTCGGCATCGGTGCAAGACATACTCTTTAGATTTACTAGAAATCATCATGATTTTGCTGATTTACCAAAATATCAAGCCATTCATTTAAATGATACACACCCTGCTTTAGCGGTGCCAGAATATATGAGGGTATTAACTCTGTGTCATGGAGTTAGTTGGGATAAGGCGTGGCAATATTGTAAGCAAACATTTTCTTATACTAATCACACTTTATTACCAGAGGCATTAGAGACTTGGGGAGTGGATTTAATGGGCAAGGTTGTGCCCCAGATTTTAGATATAATTTATCATATTAATCAAGATTTTTTGAGTGAACTAAGAGCGGCTAAAAAATATGATGATCAATTTTTAGCACGGGTTTCTTTGATTAATGAGATTGGCAAAAAAAGTGTTCGTATGTCACATTTATCAACTATCGCTTCGCACAAGATAAATGGAGTATCTAAGCTTCATAGTGGGTTGATGAAGCAAACTATTTTTAAGGATTTACATACTATTTTTCCGGATAGATTTATCAATATAACCAATGGGATTACTCATCGGCGGTGGTTAATAATGGCTAATCCTAAATTAAGCGAACTGATAACATCAAAAATTGGAGATGGTTGGAAAGTGGATTTTCAGCAAATTAAAAAATTAACAGAATTTATTGACGATCAAGAATTACAGATAAATTTTGCCAAAATTAAAAGGGATAACAAGCAATATCTAGCTAATTATATCAAAGATACCTTGGGCGAAGAGTTAAACCCAGATTCTTTGTTTGATGTTCACATTAAGCGTATTCACGAATATAAAAGGCAAATGCTTAATTTATTGCATGTTGTGCATCGCTATAACGCTATTTTGGATAATCCTGATAAAAATTGGGTACCAAGAACCGTGATAATAGCAGGCAAAGCGGCGTCATCTTATTATATAGCCAAGCTCATTATAAGATTAATTCATGATGTGGCAAATAAAATTAATCAAGATAGTCGCACCAATCATTTGCTTAAACTAATTTTTATACCTAACTACTCGGTTAAATTAGCGGAAATAATAATTCCGGCAGCCGATTTGTCTGAACAAATTTCTACCGCAGGATTTGAGGCTTCAGGCACGGGAAATATGAAATTTAGCGTTAATGGAGCCTTAACAATTGGCACCTATGATGGTGCTAATATAGAAATTAGAGATGCGGTGGGAGCAGAAAATTTCTTTTTATTTGGTAATAAAGTTGAAGAATTGGCTGAATTACGCTCTGCTGGCTATGATCCATTTTTATATTATGAAAATGATCAAAATTTAAAGAAAATAATTCATCAAATTAGGATAAATTTTTCATCTAATGGTATGCAAAAATATCATACAGAGGTGGTGAATAGGTTAATAAGTTTTGATCATTTTATGGTATTAGCCGATTTTAATAGCTATATTAAAGCACAAGATGAGGTGGATAGAGTATTTGATGAGCGGAGCGAATGGGTTAAAAAAACTATTATCAATTTGGCATCTATGGGTAATTTTTCTAGCGATTATACGATAAAAAACTATGCTAAAGATGTGTGGGATATGCCAATTGAATTATAATTTTTATTATTTTTGAGTGCGTAAAATTAATTTATAGTTTTCGGTTTGGTTATTTGGATTATTTGAGTTATTTGGGTTTAGTCCAATAATAACAAATAGGCAAAGATAAAAGAGCGAGCAACCCAGCAAATAAAAAAGGAGCGCCAGGGAAATAGTAAAATTTATCATCTTGAGTGAAATATGAAAATATTTGTGTCATAGCTAAAGGGCCTAATATGTTAGTGGCACTAATCAGAGATGCTAAAGCTCCTTGAAATTTGCCCTGCTCATTATCTGGCACCATTGCTACTGCAAGGCTTAAAAAAGCAGTCATGCTAAGCCAGCCTAACTCAAAAAGTAAAGATATAGGAAACATATGCCACCCCCGATCGGTAACACCGCAAGCACTATAACCAATAACTGTGATGGTAATTCCCACTAAAATGGTGGTTCTTTTACCTAGCAACTTTATTACTGGCTCGGCTAACAGGCTTTGGATTACGATTAATGAAAATCCAAAAAATCCTAACGAATAACCAATCATGGTGAGCGACCAATTGAACTTTTCGATAGTAAAAAATGGCCAAATACTAGGAAATACCGATTCACCCATATGAAACAAAAAATAGGCGACCATCACTAAAGTTAGTTTAGGATTTTTGGTGAAGTATAAAATATTGCTAAATGGATTGATGCCTTTAAGGGTGAATCGACTGCGTTTATTAAATGCTAATGATTCAGGTAAAAAAAATACACCATAAATAGCATTACTAATGGCTAAAATAGCGGCTACTATAAAGGGCAGGCGTGAATTTATATCGCCGAGCACCCCACCGATGAAAGGACCAATCATAAAACCTAATCCGGTGGCGGCTTGCACTAACCCAAAATTTTTAGGCCGAGTTTTTAAGGTGCTAATATCTGCGATATAAGCTAGAGCTGTGGTGTAACTAGCCCCCATAATGCCTGTTAAAATGCGACCTAAAAATAACCAGCTTAAACTATTGGCAAAAGTTAAGATTATATAGTCTATTCCTAACCCTAATAAAGATAAAATCAAAATAGGCCTACGCCCATAATGGTCACTCAATGAGCCTAATATAGGAGAGAAGATAAACTGAGCAAAGGAAAAGGTAAACATCATATAGCCAGCATAAATAGCCACATCACTTATTGTCTCTTGGGTTATTTCTTGCATTAGCTTGGGCATGATTGGTATTATAATGCCCAGACTAGTTGTGTCTATTGCTACTGTAGCTAGAATAAACCAGATTGCTGGCTTATTTGTTGAATTTGTGGTGTTATTATGAGAAGATATTTTTCTTTTATCGGTTTAGTGGATCAATAAATTTGTATAAGATATAGATAAATACAAATTTTAGTATACTACTTACCAATCAGCTATACCAACGTTGTTTTTAATTAGCAAACATAAATATTTTTGGCTGCTAGATATTTTTTAAAGCAAATAGTTTAATGATAATCCACTATTTTTAAGTGGAGATTTAAAACACAGATTTTGATATGTCACCAGAGAATATAGCTATTCCTAGAGAGATTATAAAAAAGTTGAAGGCACAAATTTCTTTTTTCAATAATTTTCTTGATGAGGAAATGATAGAGTTGCTGCAATTATCAGCAAGGCGAGAATATGGAGCTGGCGAGCCTATCTTTTTAGAGAAGGAAGAAGGCAACGAAATGTATGTAATTTTATCAGGCGATGTCAAGATTGTAAAACAAGCTGATGGAAAGGCTAATATAGTGTTAGCTAGTTTATCAGTGGGAGATTGCTTTGGCGAGATGAGCATGATAGATGGCTCACAGCGATCAGCTAGTGCATTTTCAGATGGATCTTTGATTTTATTGGTTTTACAAGAGGTGGTGCTGAAGAAAAATTTGAGTTTAGCTTATAAATTGTTTAAGAATTTTTCAACTTTAATGGCCAATAGATTAAGAATTATCAATAAGGGATTTACCGATGTTTCGGCTGATGAGGCTAAGAGCCGGGCTAAATTTGGTGAAATTATCAAAAAATATGCTGAGCGAGGAGGTTCTTTCAAAGGAGCTAATCTTAGAGCGTCTCAGTTTACCAATGTATTATTTTCTAAAGCTGAGATGAAATCGGCTTTATTTGTTGATTCAGACTTTAAGGGAGGACGTTTTCAAAATAATGTGTTTGATGCGGCTTCGTTTGTGGGGGCTAATTTTACCAACATTATGTTTGCTGATTGTGACTTTAAGGGAGCAAACTTATCTGCAACCGTGTTTGATCGGGTAATGTTTAAGAATTGCAAATTTGATAATAATTCGCTAAATCAAATGGAGGCTAAGGGAGTTAGCATAACTAAGAATGAACCGACTAAATAATTTAGCGTGATAAAAAAGGTCAATCTTATTAGCTGGTGGATATATTTTTTGTTCGGGATAGCAATTATTTTTTTTGCACCAATAAATAAAAATAGCACTCAAGCAGTTCCAGAAAAAGAAAAGTCAGCTATAAATAGTAAATTAGATCAAGAATCAATTAACTATTTAGGAGAAAAAGCGATAATTAAACGCTACTCCAAAGAATTACCAGAGAAGCAATATTTTTTAAAAAAGGCATCTCCTAATTCTGAAGCGGCCGTTGTGTATATGATTCCAGAAACGAAGGTTTTGGAAATTACACCAAAACAACCTTTTGAATCAGAAAGGCTGCAAAAGTGGCTTAATGAATGGGATAGAATTAATCTTAATCAAAAATTAGCTGATGAATATCAATCTTCTTACCTTGCTAAGCGAGATGTTGATTATTTAACTAAGGCGGTTGAATTGCAAAGGCAGTCTATATCAGATTTGGTGGAGTTACGAAGTATTTCTTGGCCTAACTCAGATTATGCTTATAAGGCGTATAAATTAAGGGTTATTTCTTGTGAAAAATTAACTATTTTAAGAAAATTAGGTGTTTATGAAGGGGTAACTTTGGATGCAGAGTTGGAGATTTGCAGTTAGTGGCATAGATAAAAAATTAAAATATGAGTAGTCTTTATAGTAAATTAAAAGGATCGATTAAGCTCTTTAGAGAGTTATCGGTGATGGAAATTGAGAGTTTAGTCAAAAATTCACCGCGTAGATTTCATCAAAAAAATGCCGCTATTTATAGATCTGGTTCTTTGGGTAATGAGATTTTTATTATTATATCGGGCAAGGCGGTAGTTATGGAAGGCTCAGATGGTTTTGAATATGAAGATGAATTTTTAGAAAGCGGTGATCACTTTGGGTTAGCAGGCTTCGCTTCAGGCAAACCACGTACTGATTCAGTGATTTGTACTGAAGATAATACTTTAATATTGTCGATTAGTGAGTTTCAAGTGCTAAAGATCGCTAGAATCGCTTATAAAATATATAAAAGTGTTGCTGAGGAGCTATCTAGGCAAACTAGGATAAAAAATAAAAAGCTCTCTAAAAATAAAAAAAATGAACTTAGTGCAAGACTTAAAGATACTCTCAAAGAATATCATGATAATAGGCAGTCTTTTGAGGATATGACTATTTCTGATATCACTTTAAATAACAAATATTTCACGTTAATTAATTTTTCTTTTGGGGCATTCCACCAATCTATTTTTAAAGGAGTAAACGTTAGTCGCGTTAATGGTCGTGCATCCAATTGGTCTATGGCTGAGTTTGATGGCACTCAATTTCGTTCTTGCGATTTTAGTGATAGTGATTTTAATGCTAATAAATTTAACAAGGTGATATTTTCCAATTGTTTTTTCAATGATGTCACCCTAGATGATACTGATTTTAGTGCCTCCCAAATAGTAGATGATTAGGGGATAAGTTTATCTCAAAAAATATTATTATTAACAGGGTAGCGGCCGATTTGCGGTATAATAAAACATAAAATCCTCAAAAAAGGGTTAAATTTTTGTTATGATCATTATTTTTTATGATTCGCAAGTTACTTAAAGTTAATCCTAGCAGTCTTACCGAGCGGTTATGATCAATTCTGCTTTGCCATAATTTATTGATTAATTTTGTTAAATTGGTGCTATTGATTACTTCTATTTGAGTAACTGATCTAGTAATGGTTTGGAAATTTTTGTAACGCACTTTGAGAGATAGGGTGTGGGCTTTAATATTATATTTATCTATCATAATGATTAGTTTATCTTTAATCACCTGCAGCGATTTTTCTTTATCTTCGCTAGTGATTAAATCTTGACGGAAGGTTCTTTCTAATCCATAAGATTTACGGATTCTTGATTTTTTAACTGAGCTTTCGTCTAATCCTTGAGCGAGGGAGTGCAGGGATACGCCGTATTTCCCTAAGGTTTTGCTTAAATCTTCTATTGGTAATTTCCAAATATCGCCACATTTATGGGCATTGATAAATGCTAATTTTTTAGCGGTTACTTTGCCAACCCCTGGTATTTTGGTGAGCGGGAGATATTGCATGAAATTTCTTACTGCTTTAGGTAAAATCACGGTTAATCCGTTTGGTTTGGTGAAATCAGAAGCAATTTTAGCCAATAATTTATTAGGGGCGGTGCCAGCTGAGCAAGTTAGGTTTAATTTATTTTTGATGGAATTTATTATTTTAATGGCCACCTTGCTAGCATTATCGTGGTGATAATTACCGGTTACATCAAGGTAGGCTTCATCTAGTGATGGTTTTTCTAAAATTGGAGAAAATTCTGTTAAAATAAGTGAAAGTTTTTTGGAAATATCCACATATCTATCATGGCGAGGCTTAACTATTATTAAGTTAGGGCACAAGGTGAGTGCTCGGGCAGTGGGCATGGCAGATTTTATACCATATTCTCTAGCCTTATAGTTTGCGGTGGCTATTATTCCTCTTTCTGTTGCCTTGCCTCCTACCACAAAAGGCTTACCTTTTAATGATGGATTATCTAGCGCCTCAACCGAAGCAAAAAAGGCGTCCATATCAACATGAATAATTTTTCTTTTTAATAGTATGGGGTTGATATTAGCTTCATCACCTTCTTTGAATAGCACTATTTTAGTCATAACTATTTCATTTTTGGGAGACGTCTTATTTTAATTATTGCTTTGAAAAATTAATTTCTTTATCAGATGTATAACTGCGGTGGTGCTATAAACAATGATTAAATAAAATTAATGGCTAGGTATATATTATTCACACTTGGCTAGCTGTATTTTTTCTAATACAGCATTAGTCATAGCTATGTCATCTTTGTAATAATCTTTATTTTTAGCAAAGGTTTGGTAAGTATTATATAACCAATCATTTTCTAAATGTTTATCAGAGCCATATGAGATGGCTTTAGGATTGGCAAATATCTTTTTAAAGTGGGTAGTGGCCATAGCAGAATAATCTGTTAAAGATGGTTTTTTTATTGTGATTCCATACTTTTTATATATAAAATCTTTTGCCGATTGTGTATCAAGCATGAAAATTCTATTTTGGGCGTAATTATAAATATCGATCATTTCGCCTAACAATTCTTTGGCTTTATGGCTGGGATTAGATTGATATTCAAACACTAATAAATCTTTTTTCCCCCAACCACCAATTGATATGGAGTATTCGTTGTTGGGGGTGGTTTTTAAACATAGAAAATCTATATAATTACTAATTAGCTCTACCCAGTTTAATCGGCTTTGAGCTTGGAAAAAATTTTTGTTATCGCCATTAGACAAGATGTTAATATCTCCATGCAAATGATAAGTATTTTCTTTTCCTTTTAAATCAAATGATGCGATAGGGATATTTTTTCTATATAAGGTGTTTTGAGTGATTCTAATCCTATCCATCATTTTGAATGCTTTATCAAATAGCGCATTAAAATCTTGTGTACCAAGCTCTCCTTCGGGAAGTATATTTTTAAATTGGAGATACATATCACTAGCTTGAGTTGATCCATCTTCTAAGAGAGCTACAGTGATTGTTTTTACAAGACTATCTTTAGTATAATTGCTAGTAGCAAAATAATTTTTATCTGTTTTATCATAGAAGGCAGGCAACTTAGTTTTTAAAACATTCAGGGCACAGTACTTGGTAGGATTTTGCCAAAAACGCTTTAAATCATTAATAGTTAGGCTTTTCGTGGCTTGGAAATATTTTTTAGTGTGAGAAAAATTTGATACCTTACCAGCTAAACTGGTATGGGGGGATTTATTAATTAAAGGATATTTTTTTATATTAACATCTTTAGTCATATATTTGGTAATATACTCTTGTTCTATATCTAAATCAAAGTTATGTTTAGCCCAATTTTTAAGCAAAACCACAAAATTAGCGGGCAACATATGATTCATTTTTTCTTGCTCACTGCCAAGATAGCTAATCTGTAAATATTGCTCACTGTGAGTCAAGATGCCTAATATTTTAGATTGATAATCAGCTAATGCACAAGGGTCATGGCGGGTTGATTTATGGAAAATTTCTCTAATATATTTACCCGTTGATTCATCAGATAGCCAATTTTGGTTTGCTCCTAGTAAAAAAACAATCTTGGCAGGAAAGGCAAAATAACTTTGTAAAGCACCAAATTTTATTCCTTGATGGCGAAAGTTTTCTTGAAATCCAGCCTGATTAAGCCTAGCTTGCTGTTTTGTGAGTAATGAGAACACCAATGCAAAGCTAATATCTTTGGTATAATACTTGGAGGCTGATAATAAAGGCTGCAATAGATTACTTATTTCATCATTATTTTTTTTGCTGGAAATGAAAAAGTCTTGACTAATTTTGTATAAAATATCAGCCCATTGGTGCAAATTATGATCCTCTAAAATAGATTCGGTGGGGTGAGAACGCCATTTAACAATTAATTGATAGAATTTTAGAAATTTCTCGAAAATACCCCCAAAATTATCAAAACTAAGGTCAATGGTAGACAAATCATCACGCTTTAAAATATCGTTAGGGGTTTTAAAAGGACCAGCCCAAAAGCTAACTGCTATGGTTAATACTATATCATCTAAATTATTAGCAGGTAAATGAGCAATTTGATTAGGGGATGAATTTGATTCATTATTTTTTACAGGATTAACCCCCTTTGCTTTTGTGCCCCAGAAAAATTTTAATTTATTAAAAACTGATCTTATCTGTGATAAATCGGTTGAGCTAAGATTAAATTTATTTCTTAAAGAATCACTTTTCAAAATAGCCGAAAGGTCATTTGCCGCGATATCACTAATTAAAAATTGGCAAAGAGATAGAAAATCTTGTGTTAAAGAATCATTTTTTAATAATAGGTTAGCTAAAAATTTGGGAGAATAGTCAAAAGGGTCAGCAAAAAAATGCTTTAATGGGGATATATAAGTATTTAGATTGCTAACCAATATAAGCACATCAGATGCTTGAAGGGTTTTATCTTGCTCAAATAGTTCTTCTAAAGTTTGCTTCACGCAATTAACTTCTTGATAGGGATCTTGGCAGGATATTATCTGTAAGTTTTTGGACGGGTTATTATTAGGGTTATATCCACTTTTGGTGTTAGCCGATACATCTTTTTTTATGTCGAGGGGCAAGTCGTTAGCGCCAGTTAAGTTATTTAAAGATAATTTAAGAGTTGATAGCAAGTTATCCTGGTGAGAGCTGCTATCTGGGATAATAAATTCGCCGAAATCTTCAATTAATTCAGCAGATAATAGCTGAGTAAGTAAATTTTTTTGATTAATGGCTAGTTCATTAGCCAACTTTAAACCACTGTAATGATTAGATATCTCTTTATCAATCCAATATTGATTAGAGGGACTTAGCAAGAAAAAATGAAAATCTATTTTATTTTTTAAAAGCTTTATCACATCTAACCAAAGAGGGTAAAGCCCATCAAATCCCCAAATAATAACTTTTTTAAATTCAGGACCAACTTTAATATTTGTGTGATTCGCTTTTATGTAATTTAAAATATCTAATTGGCTAATAAAACCAAGTGGAGCTAAGTGATTATTAAGTAGATCTAAATAATTATTATTATTTTTTCGATCATCTAATTCTATGTTGCGGTAATTAATTACTTGGAGAAGATAATTACTAATATATTCAGCAGAGCAAAACATGGAAAAATCATCTTTTTCTTCTTGGGCTAATTGGGGGTGAAATTTAGTTTTAGAATCTTTTAATAATTTAAAAATCTCCCATAGCAAGCGTTCCCTATCGGTGAAATTTTCTAATTTATAAGGGTTTAATGAATGCCAAAATTCAGTTAACCAGCTAGATAAACGGTGAAATTTTAAATTAGCACTGATGCTAGAAAGGTTAGCAAGTTGCAAATTAAGATGCAATCGCTGGTTATTATCATCCACTATGAGGCTGGTTTGATTAAATATACTATCAGTTTTATCGGCCATAATAATCTGATTGAGTATTGGGAGTAGTTCTTGATAATTTTGCCTAGAATGTAAAAAAAAAGCCATTTTTATTTATATTTAATGAAGCAAACAAGCACCAAAAACACCACTAGAATCCCCTAATTCATTTTTGATAATAGGAGTGTGGCAATGGTCGCTAAAAACATATTTCCCTACATATTTAATCCCTTGATCGTAAAGTATATCAAGATTAGAAACACCTCCACCGAGCACTATCACCTCTGGATCAAATAAATTAATAATGAGTGCTAAAACTTGAGCGAAATTTTCTAAATATATTTTCCAGCATAATATAGCGGCGTCATCGTTTATTTTATATTTTTCATATATCTCGCTCGCTTTTTTGTGTAAGCCAGATTTTTTAAAATAAAGTTTCTCCAAAGCCTTGCCTGAAATCATAGTTTCAATGCATCCGTAGCGGCCACAGTGGCATTTATCGCCATTAGGATTTAGCACCCAGTGGCCTATTTCGCCCGTCATTCCGTGATGGCCGGTGATTAATTTTTTATTTCTTACATATCCTAAGGCGCACCCTGTGCCAATAATTAAGCCAACTAAAGTTTTATAATTTTTTCCAGCTCCTAAAATGGCTTCTGATAGGGCAAAGCATTTGGAATCATTACCTACAAAAGTTTTGATATTAACCAAATTAGATATATCTTTTTCAAGATTTTTATCTCTAATCGCCCAGATGCTAGATTTTTTAATAATTTTATTCGTAGGGTTAATCACCCCCGGCACGCCAATACCAATTTTTTCTACAGGATCTAAACTAACTTTAATTAATTTATCAATACCTTCTTTTAAGGTAATCAGAAAATTATTATAGTCATCATTTTTAGGGGTGGGCAGCCTAAAAGTCTGTATAGGGTGCGAAATATCTTTATAAGCGAGCATAAATTCTATTTTTGAAGCCCCGCAATCTATGCCTATTGTTGCCATAAGATAGTTTGGATTAATATCATTTTCACCTTGACAAACATTAAATAATGAAAGATTCTGCCAAAGTTAAGTAGGATTAGTAAATTAACTAGCTAATAATAAACATAAAATCAATCTTTTAAATTAATTCATGAAACTTTTTCGCGGGGCTAAGGGAAAACTAGTTAGAAAATTAGGTATTAATATTTTTGATACTGATAGATATGATAAGGTCCTAGAAAGAAGGCCAACGCCACCAGGGCAGCATGGCTCTACTGGTAGACGGCCTAAGCATTCTGAATATGGCAAACAACTGCTTGAAAAGCAAAAGCTAAAATTTGCTCATGGTATCACCGAGAGGCAATTTCGTAATATTTTCATTAAGGCTAGTAAGATGAAAGGTGCTCCCGGGGTTAATTTGATGCAATCTTTGGAAAGACGCTTGGATAGTGTTATTTTTCGTTCTGGATTTGCCAATTCTCGACCTCAGGCCAGGCAAATGGTTAATCATGGTCACTTTTTGCTGAATGATAAAAAAGCAAATATTCCTTCTATGACGATTAAAGATGGAGATAAGGTAACTGTTCATAAAAGAGCTTGCTCGTCTAAATTGGTGCAAGAGTGTGCGCAAGCCACTGAAAGCAGATTAAAAATGCCTTGGTTAGATATTGATTCTGGTAACCAGACTATCGTTTTTGTGAGAACTCCTAAACGAGAAGAGATACCGATATTAATAAAAGAGCAATTGATAGTTGAACTCTATTCTCGCTAGGGGAAGTTTGAGATTTTTTCTACCAAGATTTTTTTTTATATTAATAATCTTTTTCGGTAATAATCATTTAGTTAATGCTTTTAGCATTGAGGGAAAGTTAATTTATCCACCTCAACCAGAGCTGGTGGGTAAGGTTCCTTTGGTTGTGCTAAAGCTCAATCCTCCAGGAGAAACGCCGGCACTTTTTCCGGTGGGGCGTACTACTACAGATGAAAAGGGCGGGTATAGCCTTACAGATCTTGATTTTGAGGAAGGCAGCCAATTTCAATTGGGAATATTGATTTTAGAAAATAGGCTCGCTTCTGATACATTTACCTACTCGGGACAAGAAAATATTAGTTTTGATTTTTTAATTAAACAAAAACTAAATCCTTTAGCTCACCCATCTATTCCTAAAACAGATAGTGAACATTTTGCCATATCGATTAGTGGCAAATTAACGGGACAAACTAGTTTATCTGGGTTAGGTAATAGTGTTTTTTTACAAAAACTTTTCCTAGATCAAAATGGTGGAGTGCTCACTGAAATAATTGATGAACAACCTATAACAGATAATGGTAAGTTTATCTTTAAGGTGGATAGTGTATCTAAAAATAGCTCTTTTAAAGTTGGGATTCATTATCAGGGATTACAAATTTTTAGCCCGCTTTTTTTCTCTAAAACTAGCAACATCAAGCAAGATTTACTTATTCCGGCGTCTACTAAAGATAAAGAAAATTTAATCATCAAACGAGATACTATAGTTTTTAATGTTGCTGAAGAGGGGTTTGAAGCGGCTTATTTTATTTATATCCTTAATCAATCTAATAAAATTATAGAACTTGAGCAGCCGTTAATTAAAAAGCTACCTGCTCGATTGGATAATTTTTCTTCTCCCGACACGATTTTTAAGCAGGTGGTGTTTGATGGCGATAATGTGCAAATCAACGGCCCTTTTTTGCCAGGGGAAAGGGTAATTTTCTTTACTCATGAGTTACCTAGTTTTTTTTCCTACCGAAAATTTAAATCAGGTTTGATTGATAATACTGAAGTGGCGGAAGTTATTTATAAAAAGAAATCTATCACACTGGAGATAGATAATATTGATTCTCTTGAAGAAACAATAAAAATTGGGGGAGCAGATGGATATTTTGTTAGGAGAATTAATCTAGATGATAGCACTAATCAATCAGAGCTAGTGATATCAATAAAATCAAAATTTTGGTCGCAATCGGTGATTTATATAATTAGCTTGATAGTATTTTTAAGCTTGGTAGCTATTAGTGGCTATCTGATTATAAAAAAAAGGCGAGTAGTTAAATTGTGATGACCTGATATTCCCTAATTCAAGGGTTGATAAGGAATTATAAATTTAATGGTCATTCCTACGTTTGTTTTTGATGAGATGTCTAGTTCTCCTTTTAGGCTGCTAATCTCGCGATTAACCACATCCATTCCCACTCCTCGCCCGCTTATATCTGTGACTACGGCAGAGGTAGAAAATCCTGCTTTGAAAATTTGAAAAAATATATCCTTATCTTTCATTGCCTTAACCTCTTCTGGTGTAAACCACGCAAGATCAATTAATTTTTTAGCAATCTTTTCGCGCGATAAACCACGGCCATCATCACGAATAGTTAAAATTAATTTATCTCCCTTTACATCAGCACAAATTTCAATTGCTCCAGTCGGGTTTTTACCTATTGATAATCTTTCTTCTGGACTTTCAATTCCATGATCACAGGCGTTTCGCAGGATATGTATAATTGATATATTAATAGCATTTAAATATGATTTATCTATTTCTAAATGCTCACCTTTCATGAAAAGTTCTATTTTCTTATTTACTAAATCAGCCGCATTTTTAATTACTCGAGCAAATCTATAAAAAAGTTGTTTAAGCGGAATTTTGGTAATTTTGTGTATAGATTCATGCACTAGGTTAAAATTTTCATTAAACTTGGCCAGATCATTTTTAAATTCATCAGGAATATTGTTCTTATCATCATTTTCTACCTGAAAATTTAATGATTTCACAGTACTAGATAGATCTTCAAAAGATTTCACAATCACTATCATATTATCAGCTTCTATACGAAAAGAGAAAGATGTAGAATTTTCAATTCTAGCAAAAATATCGTTTTTCTTTCTCTCCATCATATCCTCAAAGCTTTCCCTAAAAGCGATAATTAGCGAATTTTGAGATTTTAGCAGGCCAATGGGTAAATTATTTTTAGCCACAAAAACTAAACCAAATATATAATCAAGCACTTCTTTAGCTTGCGAGATAAGCTTATATGGGATATCTAAAGGGCTTTTTAGGTATATAGCAAAAAAATCATCCAATATTTTAGCCACTTCAGCCATGGAAGAATTATCTGCTTTGATAGCGAAATTATTTATTTGCTTAAAAGCCTGTTGGAGGTTTTTTATATCAGTATTACTAGCATTGTGATTATTAAAATGAGTCCATTCAGTAGAGATATTTTGAAATATAATATCAATATTTTGAATGTCGCTATAGCGATTATCTTCCAAATGATTATTTGAAATATCAGAAGTAGTGCTGGTGGGTTCTTTATTTTTCTCATTGCCAACCTGAGATAAATAATCAGAAATTTTCTTTTGATATTCCTGCAAATAATCATCAGTCAGTGACCCATCGGTATCGTTGAGGTTTCGTTTAATAAGATCAATCCCTTGATAAAATATATTTGCTATCTCTTGGGTCACACCGAGAGATTTTTTCCGATGAAAATCTAACAAAGATTCACTCTCAGAAGCAATTTTTTGCATCTGCAAAAGACCTATAAAACCGGCCATTCCTTTGAGATTATGAAATGAACGAAACAACTCATCAACAATAGGCAAGTTAGGTTCTTCATTTAAAGGGAGTAATGATTCTTCTAATTTTTGCAGAAGATCTAAACACTCAGATTTTAACTCAGCTAGTTCATTAGCTGGTAATTGAGAAATAGTCATTTATGATTTAGCAAAAATAATCATATTAATAATACCTAATTATCAACAATTAATAAAAACCGCTTGAGGCTAGTATTATAACCAAATTTAGCTTTTAGCATAGTGGATTTCTCATCTTTATTTCTATTATTAGTATCGATAGTGGCTGCAGTAGAATCAGAATTACCGGTGGTATACACTACCGGGCGATCATCTTCAAGTAAATGAGAATGTTCAGCAAAATTTAGCTCAAAACTCATATTATCGGGAATCCATTTGATGGAAACATTATTATTATTATTATTATTACTATCGCTGTTATCTACTGTCTTTTTATTTGCATTACCGGTGTCAGCAGTGCCATCAGTGGGATTGGTGGTGTTACCGGCATTATTATTATTATTATTATTATCGGAGCTGTTATTATCACTGGTTTGATTATGGGCTAGTTTTATTCCCTTAACACAATTATCTAGAGCTTCGGAGTTTACCAATTGTAAAGAATTATATTTATATTTAAGAATCAAAAAATATCGATTATTTTTATTGTAGCAAGGGTTAGTATCTAGCGTTACATGGTTAGGATAGGTGGCAATTAAAAAAATAAATTGCTGATTATCTAATATTAATCTTTCTGGTTCAATAATTTCCAGACCAATTGCTTTTTCTAAAAAACTCAGTTTTAGTTTTCTCGTAAAATCACCATTTACCTGTTTAGTAACAGCGTAAATATTAATTGGTGGTGTTTCCTTTACCAAAAACTCAACATTATAAAATTTAAGTTCTTTATACTGAGCATAAAGGTTAGATGTGATTAGCATAATCACCGGCAAGGAAATTAAGAATTTTATTACTATCTTAAATATCAACATAATCAAGTTTGGGTAAAAAAATTATTATTTTATAAAGACTAATGCAATTTGCAATCCGCCAATCAAATAATGGCATAACTAACATTTCTATTTTTTCATGTGCTCAGGAAAGTGTTTTGCTATCTCTCGTAATGCGGCGTTAGTGGCGTCAAGCCATTTTATATTTAAGCATTCAATCTGATAAGAAGGGTAAATAGAAGAATGGCTGAATTTACACGCGACTTTATTTTCAATGGTTGCATGTATATCAGAATTAGGCGGTGTCCAAGCCGAGGCGATTTCTGAGCCAAAAATACCAAAAGTAGGCACGCCTCGAGCAATTAATAAATGCCTCTGCCCGTTATCGTTTCCTATATGATAATCAATAGTATCAGCAAATTCCCAAAAAGAGGTTAAGTCGCTAAAAGTATGTACGCTTACCAATTTTTTATTATAGATAGAATCATAAATATTTTCAATATAATTTTTTTCTTCCGCACTACCTATCAAAAATATGCGAGCGTTAGCTTTGTTGAGGATGGTATCAATCAAATTTATAAAATTATCTTTAGGCCATCGTTTATTAACAGACTCAGATACAGTTGATACAGAGATATTTATATCTTGGCTAGCGCTTATTTTTCTAGGTTTACGGGCTCTTTGCCCCTGAAAGTCTGCATCTAAGCTACCTCCTTTAACACCTAGTGATGATAATAATTTAATTTTGAGAGCTGCGGCATAGATATTATCATTTTTACGATCAGGCAAATCCAATTTAATATGATAAGCAAGATGCCTGAGGTGAGGAGAGTTAAAGCCGATTCTTTTAGGAATGCCACTGAAAAATGAAATAACCGCGGTGCGAGGGGCAGATAAAAGGTCAACCAAAACATCAAATTTTTCGCGTCTTATATTTTTAATGATACTAATAGTTTCTTTAAGACCGGCTTTTCTCCTGAGTCGCCAAATTTTACTGATATAAGGAGAATTTTGTAAAATCTGATCGCAAGGAGGAGAAGTAAGATAGTGAAGTTCCCAATCAGGGTGAGTATTTTTTAAAGCTCTTATTGCCGGAGTGGTTAGCAGCACGTCACCGATTTTTTTTGTTTGTAGTAAAAGAACCTTCATTTCTATTTTTTTATATGCTCAGGAAAGTGTTTTGCTATTTCGCGTAAGGCGGCGTTAGTGGCGTTAAGCCATTTTATATCTAGACACTCAATTTTACATGCGGGGTAAATAGCAAGACAATTAAATTTACACGCGACTTTATTTTCAATGGTTACATGTATATCAGAATTAGGCGGTGTCCAAGCGGAGGCGATTGCTTGCCCGAATATACCAAAAGTAGGCACGCCTCGAGTAATTAATAAATGCCTTTGCCCGTTATCATTTCCTATATGATAATCAATAGTATCAGTAAATTTCCAAACAGAGGTTAAGTCACTAAAAGTTCGTACGCTTACCAATTTTTTATTATCAATAGCATTATAAATATTTTCTACATAGCTTTTTTCTGCCGTGCTACCTATTAAAAATATACGAGCGTTAACTTTATCGAGGATGCGGTTAATTAGTTTGATGAAATTATCTTTAGGCCATCGTTTATTTGTAGACTCAGATACAGTTGACACAGAGATATTTATATTTTGGTTAGCGCCGATTTTTCTAGGTTTACGGGCTCTTTGCCCTTGAAAGTCTGCATCTAAACTACCGCCTTTAACGCCTAATGGAGCCAATAATGCAAACTTATCAGAGGCATAATAGGTGGGTATATTTTTAGGCTCGTGTAATTTAATATGATAAGCAAGATGCCTTAAGTGCGGTGCTTTATAGCCGATTCTTTTAGGGATACCACTGAAAAATGAAATAACCGAAGAGCGAGGATAAGATGTAAGATCAACTAAAACATCAAATTTTTCACGTCTTATATTCTTAATGATACTAATAGTTCCTCTAAGACCAGCTTTTCTATTGAGCAGCCAAACCTTACTGATATAAGGAGAATTTTGCAAAATCTGATCGCAAGGAGGAGAAGTAAGATAGTGAAGTTCCCAATCAAGGTGAGTATTTTTTAAAGCTCTTATTACCGGAGTGGTTAGCAGCACGTCGCCGATTTTTCTTATGTGTATTAAGAGAACTTTCATTTCTATTTTTTCATGTGCTCAGGAAAGTGTTTTGCTATTTCGCGTAAGGCGGCGTTAGTGACATCAAGCAATTTTATATCTAAACACTCAATTTTACACGCAGGGTAAATAGCAAGACAATTAAATTTACACGAAACTTTATTTTCAATGGTTACATGTATATTAGCATCAGGCGGTGTCCAAGCGGAGGCGATTGCTTGCCCGAAAATGCCAAAAGTAGGCACTCCTCGAGCGATAAAGAAATGCCTTTGCCCATTATCGTTGCCTATATGATAATCAATAGTATCAGTAAATTTCCAAAAAGAGATTAAGTCACTAAAAGTTTGTACGCTTACCGATTTTTTATTAT
>JAERRU010000012.1 GCA_016735295.1 SAR324 cluster bacterium | reverse complement strand
ACTTGTTCGATATAATAAGAATATTGCTTGAATCAATAGCCAATCCGGTTATATAGCTAGATAGGTTAATTATTAATATCATTTCAACCACAATATGACTATGTTTTGGCTGATAGGATTTTTAGTCCTCACGGTGTTGCTATTAAGACATGAGGAGTCTGTGGGGTTAGGTATTTTTTTTGCTAATACTTTGTTTTTCATGGCTATTATGGCAATATTTGGGGCTTTGGACTACCTTAAAGGTTTTGGGACTTTTATTGATAGTGGCCATTATAGGGGTTAAGGGGATATTGTTTCTGCTGATATTGGCAATTAGTTGGTGGATTTGGATATCTTGGGGCTAACAGAATCAATTAGGTTTTTGATGTTGGCGATATCTTTTTTGGAGATTCAGATATTTTTTTGGTAGGCTTGGGTATTTTGGGGCTAACAGAATCAATCAAGTTTTTTGATGATAGTGATACTTTTTTTAGAGATTCAGATGCTTTTTTGACGGGCTTTGGTGCCTTGGGGATAGCAGAATCAATCCAATCTTGGTAAAGGGATTCTAAATCATAGCTTTCTCGTAAGCTATCTAAAAATATGTGAATTAATACCTCATTATAATCAATGAGTACCCAGTTATAATCCTTTTTTCCTTCAATGCCGATAATATCTTTTTTGAGGAGGATAGATATTTTTTCCGAAATCCCCTTAACATGGGCGTTAGATGAACCACTCACAATCACCACACTCTCAAATAAAAGGCTAAGAGGGGTTAGGTCAAAAAATTTTATATCAATAGCTTTAGCATCTTCTAATAGATGACACACATTTTTGAGTGCCAAAGATGGATAATCAGTCATAAAAATAAGAGTCTAAAATAATAATTAGT
Source organism: SAR324 cluster bacterium (assembly GCA_016735295.1). Taxonomy (GTDB): domain Bacteria; phylum SAR324; class SAR324; order XYD2-FULL-50-16; family JAERRU01; genus JAERRU01. Next base: position 45,336 of record JAERRU010000012.1, on the reverse strand, counting down.
AGTTAGTTTGAAAATTTACTTTTCTTGCCTCTACGCTTAGGAGGATTGGCTTGACGCTCTTTAATAGCGTCTAGTGCTATACTCAAGGTTAATTCATCTGTTGTGATATTTTTAGGAATTCTAACATTCATTTTATCCCATTTTATGTAGACGCCATAAGGTCCTTTAAATAATTCTATCGGAAGTTGGTCGTCTGGGTGCTTACCAAGAACTTTAAGCGGCTTTTTCTTGTAAACCCCTTTTGGCTGGTTAAATAGCTCAATCGCCGTTGTCAGACTAATATTAAGTAATTCATTGATATCCTTAATTGACCTAAAATCTTTTTTACTACCTCTAACATGCATTATGTAAGGGCCAAATTTACCTATATTGCATTGTATAGAGCCACCTTTTTCAGGGTCTTCGCCAAGGTTAATCGGTAATCTCAAAAGATCTACCGCCAATTCAGGAGTAATGCTTTCAGGATCTATATCTTTAGGCAGGCTAACTCTTTTAGGTTTTATCTTATCTTTTGGAGCGTCACCAACTTGTAAATAGGGGCCATAGATACCTAACATATAATAGATCGGTAAATTGGTTTCAGGATCAACGCCAACTTTATCAGTAATTTTATTTTTACTTTGTATGGCCGCCTGCTTCACTAGATAATCATTACTCAAATCAGCTGGCGGGATATGATCTTCTATCTTGATGGTAACTTGTTTGTCCTGAGATTCAAATTGGGTAAAGGCTCCATATTTACCAATTTTAATAGGCGTTTTAATGCCATCTAAATGCACTTCTCTAAACTCTTGCGGGGTTATTTCTTTGCTAATATTCTTTATTACCTCTTTTAGCCCATTAGCCCCATTATAAAATTTTTCTAAGTAGCTGGTTTTATTGGCTTTACCACTAGCGATATCATCTAATTCTTTCTCCATTTTAGCAGTAAAATTGATATCAACTAGATCAGGTAATTTTTTTTCTAGAAGTTTAGCCACCGCAAAAGCAGTCATAGTAGGAAATAAACTATCTTTATCTTTCTTGGCATAATCTCTGGCTAACAGAGTGTCAATCATTACTGCGTAAGTACTAGGGCGGCCGATGCCCTCTTTTTCCATTAATTTAATTAAAGAGGCTTCATTATAACGACCTTTTGGTTTAGTGCTATGTTCGTGAGAATTAACTTCTATTGCCGATAATTCTTCTTTTAGCTCCAAATCTGGTAATATACCAAGGGATACATCCTTAGTTATCTTCGCTCTATACTGATAAGCTTGTAAATATCCTTTAAAAATGGTGGTTTGGCCATTGGCTTTGAATAGGCAATTTTTAACCGTTAATTCAGCCGATACCTGCTTCATTTTTGCAGGGGCCATTTGTGAGGCCATAGACCTTCGCCAAATCATTTGATATAAAGATAGCTCCAAATCTGATAATTTGGCTGGGCTAAAAGTGGATATATTTTCACTAGTAGGCCTGATCGCCTCATGAGCTTCTTGAATATTTTTAGCTTTTTTTGGGGCGGCTTTAGCTTTATTAGTAACAAATTTTTCACCAAATTCAGCAACAATAAATTTTTTAATACTAGCAATCGCACTAGTAGAAATGGTAGTAGAATCAGTCCTCATATAGGTGATAAACCCTTTTTCGTATAGGCTTTGAGCTATACGCATTGTGTTTTTAGAAGATAATTTAAGTTTTCTAATAGCCTCTTGTTGCAAGCTTGAAGTTATAAATGGTAGGGGTGGATTATTATTGATAGTCCTTGAATCTAATTTCGCCACAACGAAATTATTTCCTTGCAAGGACTTATTAAGTTTTTCGCACTCAGATTTACTTAAAATCAATGCCGCAGAATTTTTTGTTAGTTTTCCACTAATTGAATCAAAATCTTTGCTCTGAGCAATTGATTTATTATCAACTTTATGGAGGCGAGCTAAAAATTTAGTATCACCTTTATTAAATAAAGCGGTTAAATCCCAATATTGAAGGGCAGTAAAGCCCATTCTCTCTTTTTCTCGATTTACTAATAAACAAACTAATAAAGATTGCACCCGACCTGCTGACAAGCTAGGAGCAACCTTTTTCCATAATAAAGGAGACACACTATAGCCAACCAATCGATCTAAAATACGCCTAGTTTCTTGAGCATTAACTAGGTTCATATCAAGTTCGCGTAAATTTGATAAAGAATCGATAATTGCAGATTTAGTTATCTCATGAAACACCATTCTTTTAGGCGTCTTTTTAACCTTTATTACATTAGCAATATGCCAGCTGATGCTTTCTCCCTCACGGTCTTCATCGGTAGCTAGATAGATTTCTTTAGCTTCTAGAGCACTTTTTTTAAGTAGTTTCAGAGTATCTAATTTTCTCTTATTAATCACATAAAGTGCCTTAAAATCATTATCCACATCCACCCCTAAGCTGGCCCAGGGTAATTTTTTAAATTTAGCGGGAATTTCGCTAGCAGAACTAGGCAAGTCTCTGATATGACCCATTGAAGCGATTATTTTATAATCAGGTAAAAATTTTTTGATAGTTTTCGCTTTGGTCGGAGACTCTACAATTATAAGTTTATCGGTAGCCACGTACAATATTTTTAAAATAATTCAATGAAATAATGCCAATAACAAGATTTATTGATACTGGAGTAAAAAAAAAAATTGTCAACTATTAGAAGCGTATAAATCAAAAAATAAATTATTTAATCCAGGAAAAAACCATACTAAAAAACTTGCCCCTATTATAAAAATGGCAAATGGTAGGGGCTGATTTAATGCTCGTTTATTGATTAATCCCAGTAGCAAAATAGCCACAATAGCTGATCCTGCCGATAGATAGCTGATAATAACCAAACTTTGCCATGTAAGACTTAAGCCTATTATGCCAAATAGGGTAACGTCTCCTTCACCTAAAGCTTCTTTTTGGCGGAGGCTATTATGAATAAATCTGATGAAATAAAAAGCTCCCGCTCCTCCCAGCATGCCGATAACGCTATCAACTAATTCAAATCTTCTAAATATTAATAGTTGGCTTATGCCAAAAACTAAGCCAGCTAGCATTAAATATGAACTTAACCAGTAGTGTTTTAAATCTATCAAAGAATTTACAAAAAGTAAAAACCAGATCATATACCATAAAAAGAATTCTAATAAAGATGTGCTTTTTAGGAAAACAACCACCGCCAGCATAGCTCCTCCTAATTCCCATAATAAATATTCCTTGCCTATACTAACTGAGCAAGAATGACATTTACCCCTCAAAAAAAGATAGGAAAAAATTGGGATTAATGAATAAAATTTTAATCTCTGCTTGCAATTAGGGCAATATGAACTTTTCAGTAATGATATATCGGCTGGAATTCTTAAAAAAAGACTATAGCCAAATGAGCCTAAAAATAATCCGAAGGTAATAATAAAAACATAAAGTACAATATTATCTACTTGCATAGCCCTTTACTTAGTAAAATCATTGATGAATTTTATAACCAAATCCAAATTATTTTCTATAATATTAACTTTCGGCTCTTTAGCAAGCAACTCTTTAATTTCAGTTGGTAAATTATATTTAAACCCTAACACCTCCTCAATAGTATCAAAAAACTTACTAGGATGAGCACTCGCCACGCTAATAAAAGCCTCATTTAAACCAGATATCTTTTTTTTCGCCACATTAACAGCAACCGCGCTATGAGGATCTAGCACATAACCATATTTTTGATAGTGCTCTTTTATGGTTTGCTTAGTTTCTTTTTCGCTAGCATGGCCAGCCAAAAAATCATCGGCTATATTTGCTATCAAATCATCAGGCAATTGGTACCCTTTACGAGGATCAAGAGTTTGATAATAATCATTGATTAACGATGTATTTTTATTAGTTAGTAGAAATAGATAGCGTTCAAAATTATTAGCTATTTGAATGTCCATGGAAGGTGAGATAGAGGCTAGAACATCTGTTGACCTATATATGCCCTCATTTAAACATTTTTCCAAGACATTATTTTGATTGGTAGCAACCACCAATTTTTTGATAGGTAGCCCCATTTTTTTAGCGAATAAACCGGCTAATGCATTACCAAAATTACCGGTTGGCACACAAAAATAGTTAATTTTCTTAGAGCTATTAAAATAGCTATAAAAATAATAGACTGTTTGAGCGATGATACGCACCAGATTAATAGAATTTATGGCGACTAAATCGTGCTGCTTAAACTTTTTTGTGTCGGAGAATATCGTTTTTATAATTAGCTGAGCGTCATCAAAGCTTCCTTTAAGAGCGATATTAGCTATATTATGATCTTGATAGCTAGTCATTTGCTTGAGCTGCACTTCGCTAATTTTTTGGTGGGGATGTAAAATAATTATTTTGATATTTTTCTTACCAGCAAAAGCGGCTAAAGCGGCGGCGCCAGTGTCTCCTGAGGTTGAGCCTAAAATGAGTAATTTTTTATTTGTTTTATCGGCAAAATGATCCAGTAAACCAGCTAATAGCTGTAACGCCAAGTCTTTAAAAGCCCATGTGGGGCCATGAAATAGCTCAAGCAACTGAAAATCTTTAAAATCTTGGTTAAATACTATCTCAGGATGACGAAAACTGGAGTAACTCTTCCTAATTATCTCGTCAAGATCGGTAACATTTATCTTATCACCAATAAATACTCTAAGAATTTCACTAGTTAACTCTTGATATGATAATTTAGCTAATCTTTCTAAATCTGCCGAAAAATCAGGAAAATGTTCTGGCATATAAAGCCCTCCATCGGGAGCTAAGGTGGCAAACATCATCTGTTCAAAATCTAATTTATCCTTATGCCCCCTAGTACTTATATATTTCATTAGATCATTTATAATAATTATTTTAGGATAGTAGATCTTTTAAGATTAGCGGCAATAATTTTGAGTGGATTTAGCAGATAAATTATTTTTTTTTGGGGAGTGAGATAAAAGTCAGAAAAATATCGATTATCTATAATTTTAGGGGTGTTACCATCAATAATAATTTTTTTGGTATTGGCCTGCATATATTCTTTATCAAGTTGATGAGTAACGGATATTTTGCCCAGTATAACTCCCAAATCCACCTTATTTGATGTGCTTTTAGGATTTTTAATCAAATATATTCTATGATTATAGTTAAAAGTAGATTTTTTAACTAGCAAGCCAGCCAAATTCAAAAAATAGCCCTTATAATTTGATTTTCGATCCACAAACATCCACCAAGGGTCATTAGCAGATTCTCTTTTGATCATATATTGATTTAGCGGAGAGTGAGCAAAGAAAAAACTATCAATTATTCCCACCCTCACCTTGTCAAAATTAATGACCATTATTTGACTATTCAAGGCAGCAGACTATTTATTTAATTGCACTAGATCATCAGAAATAGTATAAAGTAGATAGCGAAAGGTAAATATTATATATTTTTATACATATAGTCGTATATAATTATAATGTATAATTTAAATTAAAATTGCAAGCTCCAAAATAAGTACTTGCTCAGTGATAGAGTAGCTGATTAGTTAGATAAATTTTTGTTGTAAAAAACGATTAAACTTGCTAATATAAGTGATTGCTACCCGTGTGGATAGTAAAAAAATAAATAAAGCAGGTACCAAACAGCTATAAATTGTTCATTATAATTAATTATATTAATCATCAAATAATTACTATCATCTTTAAGATATCACCATTCCTACCCATCTGCCATGCAATTTAATGAGTCTGCTAAGCTAGATGATTTTTTGAATTATTTTGATTCAGATTTATCTAAAATCGCTAATCTCAACGATCAGCAATTAGCACAACTAGCCAAATTAATAAGAAAAAGAATATTAGCGGTAGTAAGCAAAGTGGGCGGCCATTTAGCTTCTTCTTTAGGTGCGGTTGAGCTAACTTTAGTGCTTTATCACATCTATAACCTTGAGCAAGACAAGGTAATTTGGGATGTGGGGCACCAGACTTATACTCATAAAATATTAACAGGAAGGAATTCTAGTTTTGAAAAAATCGGCGTTAGCCCAGGGATAGCTAAATTTTTAAGTAGATCAGAATCAAAATATGATTTTTTTGGGGCAGGCCACGCCTCAACTTCTATTTCAGCTGCCTTAGGAATATTAATTGCCAGTGAGGCAGCGTCATCAAAATCTAAGGTAATAGCAGTTATAGGTGATGGTGCTATGACAGGTGGTTTAGCATATGAAGCGGTTAATTTAGCTGGTCATTTAAAGAAAAATTTGGTGGTAGTTTTAAATGACAATGACATGAGCATAGATGTTAATATTGGGTTGCTAATTAGAACACGAACATTCATTCAAACCACCGTATCTTATAACTATATTAGAAATTTAATTAAAAGAATTTCACAAAATAATAGGCTAGTTAACTCATTAGCAAATTTTTTGAAGAGGGTGGATAAATCCTTTATGGAATTTTTAGCTCCTAAAGCGTGGTTTGAGGCTTTGGGATTTCATTATTTTGGCTTGATTGATGGCCACGATATTAAGGCGATGACCAATATATTTAACCGGATAAAAAATATTGAGGGGCCTATTTTGGTTCATGTAAGAACGATAAAGGGGCGGGGATATTCGTTTGCTGAAAAAAATAGCCTTAGATATCATGGGGTTAGCCCTTTTGAACCAGAAAGTGGTAACATTATTGCCAAGCCTGCTACGGGAAGATCGCTTACTGAAATATGGAGTGATAGCATTAGTAAATTATTTAATGCTGATAAAAAGGTGGTTATTATAAGTGCTGCCATGATACAGAGTTTAGGTCTAAAGGAGCTGTTTGTTAAGCACCCCAAGAGAGTTTTTGATGTGGGGATAGCTGAGGCAAACGCTGTTTGTCTTGCTGCTGGCATGGCTGCTAATGGGCTTAAGCCTTTTGTAGCTATTTATTCTACATTTTTACAAAGGGCATATGATCAAATTATTCATGATGTGGCTTTACAAAATCTGCCCGTTAAATTTATGTTAGATAGAGCCGGTTTTGTAGGGGCTGATGGGGCAACGCATCACGGCATGTTTGATATTTCTTATTTAAGGATAATACCAAATTTAGTTATAATGTCTCCTAGAGACGGCAAGGAGCTAACTAAGATGATTTACACAGCCTATCATTATAATGATGGGCCTATTGCGATTAGATATAAACGTACTGATAGCATAAATTATTATAAAAAAAATGAGTTGCCCGGCATTGATGATTTAAAAAATTCAATAAAAATTGGTCAGAGCGAACAAATCAGAAACGGGAAAGATGGAACTATTTTGAGCATCGGAAGTTTAGCGTTAGACGCCCTAGAAGTAGCCGATATGTTGGCTAAGGATGGCATAGAAATTAGCGTGATTGATGCTAAATTTATTAAACCTCTCGATGCAAAAATGCTAAAAAAGGTAGCTAAAGCGGGTAAATGGCTAGTTACTTTGGAAGAAAATGTTAAAAGCGGTGGATTTGGCAGTGCGGTGCTGGAATTTATGAATGAAAATAATTTGAAACAACCTATCATCACTCTTGGAATACCTGATAAATTTATCAATCAAGGAACAGTAGAACAGCAAAAATCAACGTCTTTTCTGACCCCTATTAAGATTAGGGATATAATAAAGAAAAACTTTTTTTGATATTACAAAATGGTTAGAACAAAAGATAATTTGATGAATAAATCACCTTCCATGGATGATGGAGGCATGAATAGCAGCTTTCCATCAAAAAGGAATTATGGTTTATGGAAATGGTTCGCATATGCTTTGTTTGCCTGTTTAATATTAGTTTCAGTGGGCTATTATTACGTGGTATATCACCCCGTTAGCTTGCGCGCGACTAAGAAAAATGAATATATTAAAATACCAAGAAACGCCGATTTAACCACTATTACCGGAATATTAACCACTAAAGGAATAATAGATAAGCCTAAAATATTTTATGTTTTAGGGCGTATTTTGAGTTTTAACACTGATTTTAAGCGGGGATACTATCTATTTAAAGATAATCTTTCGTGGTGGGATTTAATTAATATTTTGCAAAATGGCTACACAGCAACCTATAAATTTACTTTGTTTGAGGGTTGGAATAGTTTTCAAATATTTAAAACATTAAGGGCAAGCCCACTACGAAATAAGGGGGAGTATGAAAAATATTTCCATGACCCATCTCTACTTTCTATAGCTAATTTCCCTAATACACAAGGGCTGGAAGGTTTTTTATTTCCCGATACATATCTTTTTTTAATAGATGCTAAAGAAATTGATATTTTAAAACGCATGGTAAATAATTTTAAATCCAAATTACCAGAAGATTTTAAAAAGGCGGCGAGTAGGTTTGAGATTACACCCTATAAGCTATTAATTCTGGCTTCAATAATTGAAAAGGAAACCGCTCACGATAAAGACGCACTTTTGATATCGTCGGTTTTTCATAATAGGCTCAGGATAAATATGCGTTTACAAACTGACCCAACGGTGATTTATGGCACCAAAAAATTTAATAGTCCTATCACAAAAAGTGATTTAAGAAAATTTACTCCCTATAATACCTATAAAATAAACGGCCTACCTCCCACACCTATAGCTAATCCTGGTCTACAGGCAATGATTGCGGCGATGAAGCCCCCATCAACTAGATATTTATATTTTGTCGCTAAAGATGGTAAAAGTGGTCGGACTTCTTTTTCAGAAAATCTAAAAATGCATAATCAAGCAGTTCGTAAGTATAGGCAAAGCATACGAAATTCATCAAAATAGTATTGAGCGATTATATTCTATTATATTATTTTGAGTTGTTAGGCTCATTAAAAATCTTCCAAATATGCTTCATATAACTGGGCATATCTCGATTAAAAACTATGGGATTATTTATAATATGGGGTGAACGAATCCTAACCTAAAAGCCTGTAGACATTGATAATTTATGGCGAGGTAATATATTTTATTATATTATTTTATATTATTTTGAGTTGTTAGGCTCATTAAAAGCTTTCCAAATATGCTTCATATAACTGGGCATATCTCGATTAAAAACTATGGGATTATTTATAATATGGGGTGAACGAATCCTAATCTAAAAGCCTGTAGACATTGATAATTTATGGCGAGGTAATATATTTTATTATATTATTTTATATTATTTTGAGTTATTAGGCTCATTAAAAATCTTCCAAATATGCTTCATATGGCTGGGCATATCTCGATTAAAAACTATGGGATTATTTATAATATGGGGTGAACAAATCCTAACCTAAAAGCCTGTAGACATTGATAATTTATGGCGAGGTAATATATTCTATTATATTATTTTGAGTTGTTAGGCTCATTAAAAGCTTTCTAAATATGCTTCATATAGCTGGGCATATCTCGGCTAAAAACCATAGGTTTATTTATGGTGGGGTGAACAAATCCTAATCTAAAAGCGTGTAGACATTGATAATTTAGGGTCAGTAATAGATCTTTTTGCTTAGGCGTTAATTGTTTAGTGTTTTGCCATTTTTTGCCATAAGTTTGGTCTCCCACCACCGGCAACCCGATAAATTTAAGATGCACCCTAATTTGGTGAGTGCGCCCAGTTTCTAGCTCACATTTAAGCAAGGAAATCATTCCCATAGAATCCACTACTTCCCAGTGAGTGATCGCTCTTTTACCCCTACTAGCCACGACAGTCATTTTTTTACGGTTAATGGCGTGACGCTTAATTTGCTGATCGATAACTCCGCTAAGTTGATTTGGCGTGCCCCATATAATCGCATAATAGCTGCGTTTTGCCGTTTTGATGGCAAATTGCTTACTTAAATTAGTCAATGCATCAATACTTTTAGCGACCACTAACAAACCAGAAGTATCTTTATCTAAACGGTGTACTATCCCTGGTCGCAAGGGCTCATCGGTTTTAGCTAATTGGGTGTGAGCCGCTAAATAGTGAGTGAATGATTCATCAAAATGCCCAACAGATGGATGAGTAACCACCCCTGCTGGTTTATAAACTACTAGTAGGTGGTTATCTTCATAGTGAATTTCGATTGGTTTTTTGATGGGTGATAGTAAAAACTTTTCTGGTTTTAAGAGGAGGCATTCTAGACGATCATTTTTTTTTAAAATGGTGTCTGCTTCAAGATGTGAAGACTCACCATTTAGCTTGATGAGCCTTTGTTTGATCATTTTTTTAGCCACCTCTCTAGATACAACTTTATCTTGGCTAGCCAAAAATTTATCTAGCCTAATGGGTGATTGAGCTCCACCCACTACTAGCACAAAAGTCATTTAAGTGATTTGCTATTTTCTTTAGTGATGTTAGGCCTAGCTAATTTTGTGCGTGCAGGGTTTTTAAGTTGATCCTTTTTGATTATTCTATATTGCTCAATATGAAAATTCATATTAACCAATAATTTAATATTAGTATCTAACTTTTGTTGTAAAAGACGAAATCCTTCGCTATTTTCAAAACGCACATAATCCACTATATCAGGGTGAGTCCAAATATAAATCATATCCGGCAAAGGTTGTTGCCTCTTGATGTGATATAGCTCACGACACATATTAGAAAAAATAGCCTCGTAAGATAACAGCAAGCCCGAACCACGGCAATAATGACACTCCATCGACATAAATTTATTTAAACTATCTTGTGTGCGCTGGCGAGTCATTTCCACTAATCCCATATTAGATATGGCGGAAATATGTATCCTAGCTCGGTCTTTACTTACATAACTCTTCAATAGTTGATAAGTCTTTTGCCGGTGCGTGCCCTTATCCATATCAATAAAATCTATTATGATAATCCCTCCTATGTCACGCAGTTTAATTTGATGCATTAACTCAACAGACGCTTCTAAATTAGTCTGTAAAACAGTTTCCGCGTGAGACGAATCACCAACAAATTTACCAGTATTAACGTCAATCGCAGTTAACGCCTCAGATTGATCAATAATCAAATAACCACCTGAAGGTAAAGGAACTTTTCTAGCCATCGCTAAATGCATCTCTTCACTAACCGAATAAGCGTCAAAAATATCTTGCCGGTCCTCATAAAGCATAATTTTATGCTCATGCTCTTGCATATATATTGATAAAAATGATTTTAATTTGCTATATTCCTCTTTATCATCAATCAATATTTTGTCTACATCACTGCCCAAATTGTCCCTAAACAAACGATAGATAATGTTAGGCTCTTCAAATAGTAATGTGGGCGAATTTATCCTTTTTACCTTTTTTTCGATATCTTGCCAAAGACCAGTTAGATAATCAATTTCTTTTTTAAATGCCAGCTCAGAGGTAAGCTTGCCATATGTTCGCACTATCAGGCCATAGTCCTTGCCTTTAAGATTAGTTAGCATTTTTTTGATTCTAGCCTTTTCCTTTTCACCAGAAATTTGCTTAGATAAAGCCACTCCTTTTCTATCTGGTAAAAACACCAAATTTCGCCCCGCAATAGAAACACTAGTTGATACTCTCGCTCCCTTAGTGCTAATAGGGGCTTTATATATCTGTACTACTATATCTTGGCCTTCACTTAAAATATCGGATATAGATAGTTTATCAGTATCGGTTATATCAGCAGAGATATCTTGCTTTAACGCTGGATTTACTTGTATATCGTTAATATTCAAAAAAGCTGCCTTAGCTAAACCTATATTAATAAATGCTGATTCCATTCCAGGTATCACCTTTAGCACCCTACCTTTATAGATGTTGCCGACCGGATTTCTAAAATCTGGCCTTTCCACGAATAATTCTTGCACCCGCTCATCTTCTCTGAGGGCTACCCTTATTTCGTGGGGAATATATTGAATTAAAATGTCTTTCGCCATTATTTTTATATTAAACTATTGTAAAGCATCTTTTCACCTTTAAACATTAGCTATTAATTAACAAAAACACTAAAAGGATGATGTCTTAATGAAGATTAGTAAGCAATATATAAGAAAATATTTTAACAGCTTAGCAAATAAAATCAATCATAAACCTAATAGTGATAGTTACTTAAAATATAAATCAAATTTCAGCCGTAGTCTAAAAAAATATCCAGAGAATAGATTAAGTAGAGGGGTAGGCGTAGATGAAAAATAACGACCAGCTATTAAATGTGGACGATTGCCTGATAATGATTTACCACTATAAAAGAAGTTGATAGCCATATTAAATCTGTTAGTAATAATGATAATTATGCGTTTTTTAAAACTTTAACCAATAAAAGATCAATTTTTCTATTATTAGAATTAAGTATTTTATATCTTATGCCCCCCAAATCAAAAGTTTCACCTATCTTGGGAATTCTTCCTAGCATATGGCTAATATAGCCGGATATAGTTTCTATATCATCAAATTTTATATCTAAATCAAATTCTTCATTAAATTCTAATAGGCTATATTTCCCCTTTATCACCGCCTCGCCCACTGCCGAACGCTGTATTAATGGCTGATTTGAAGCGTCATATTCACTATAAATATTATCTAATAGAACCCGTAGTAAAGATTCAAATAATATCATACCATCCATTTCCCCATACTCATTGATTACTATGGCTAGCTTGATTCCCTTTGCTTTCATCACTTCAAATACTTGAAAGATGGGTTCGCTAAAAGAAAAAAAATGTGTGGGATGCATAACATCAACTAGCCGTAATTTTTTGGCTTGATCTATATTTAGCAAGATATCTTTAATATTTAAAAATCCTACTATTTCGTCGGGGTTATTTTCTTCGTGGATTGGATAATGCAAAAATAGATGTTTTTTGAAAATCGCTAACGCATCTTGGATAGTCAGATTTTTAGCTATGCTAACAATCTCATTTCGCGGGGTACACACATCATCAGCGGTTTTTTGAAAGAAAGTTTCTAAATTTTTCTCTAAAATCTTCTTAAAAGAAGTCTTTTCTGATTTTGGTAACTCGATGTTTCTAGGGTCAGGTTCTGGTGACATATACAGGGGTTAGTAATTTTTAAATAGCCGTATTAATTTATTTTAAGGACGAATATAAACTAGCATTATTAGTAGTTTGGTTAATTATAATATTTAACATTTAAAATATAGCATAACATTTCAAATTGCGTGAGAGATTTATAGCATATTTTATAATCCTGTCAAGGATATTTTATCACTAATTTCAACATACTATTCTAAGAATATCTAGTTTAGTTGATACGTAAAAAATCAGCGCCAGGCCACAATGTGTCACGCTTTAAAGCAGGAACAAATTCTAATAATTTTAGCCTCTCTATAGGATCCAATGAAAGAATATCTTTATCAAGTTTTATAAGGTCAGTTTCCATTAATCTAGTATAGTCATATTCTTTCCACGCAGTAACGGAGTCAGACCAAGCTTGAGCATAATGCACCTTAGAATCACTCTGGTTAGCGTAACTAAACATTAACACCGCACTTTCCCATAAATTGTGGTAAGCGTAAACCTGTCCCATATTATAAAAGGCACTAGCCCGATTTTTCAAAAACGTTTTATCGCTAACTCCCTCAAGTGGCTCATAGGTAACTATTAGCCAAGTAGTTAAAGCATTCAACCAATTTTTTCCTTGAGCAAGCCTAATACCCTTCATAATAGTGGGTTCACCATTTAGGAAAGGGATCATTTTTCTGATAAAACTATTGGCAAGCCCAGCTTCTAAGTGAATGAATTCTTCCTTTTTATTAAAATTTAATTGATAAGCAAATCTATCAAAACCCAACTTAACCAATCTATCAAATTCTTGTTGACCATCTGGCCTATCTTTAACTACCTCCTTCCCTTGATAAATTTGTTGAAAGGCGAGGCTCTTTTCAGTATCTAATAATATAATTCCATCTTTGGCACTACTAAGCTTAAATCGTAATTTTAATAAAGAATTGCTGACAATGCTAGGATATAGACTATCATCATCTGCCTTTATTTTAGCAGTCAATAAAATCGATTCTAACTTATTAGGATCACCATTTACCTCAGCTAAAGGATCTAGGTTTAGCTCCCAAAATTTTGCAAAACTAACTTTGCTATTAATTACTAAAGTAAGTGCTAGCAGCTTCTCATCGGTAGGCAATTCTGATATTATTCGAAAGTAATTTTGCTTACGAAATGATTTAGCTAAATCAATCCTACTAGGAAAATTATAATCACGCTTATTAGCGTCTATATAGATATACTTAAAGCTAGACAGCCTCTGGATAGATCCCCGCTCATGAGAATATAGACGATCTTTTGATAGATAATAGCTACACCCAGTTATGGAAATAAAAATTATTCCCCATATGATAGCTAAAAATACTCGTTCAACCGATACTTTAATCATAAACTAAAGATATAGCATTTTAAAAGAAAGTACTGGATTGTAAAAAAAGTTGATAACTTAATGAATTTTTTGTCCAAGATAAAGAATTAGGATAAAATACGGTGATGAAATTGTAAAAATGAAAAATAGTGAAACATCCCACCAAAACATATAAAATAGCACCACCCACAGAATTAGTTATCATTGATATAAAGCCTTTAGAGCCAACCTTACTAACAGATCTGATATACATATTCAAAAATGAACCTAACAGATAAACACCAGCAAATAAAACTATATAAGTAGCAATTAGCCTAAATTCTTCATTTTTAATGAAACCGCTCATCGCAGATGATAACCCGCCTAATTGATTGTTTATCAAATAAGTAGATACACTAAACATAAGCACCAACACCAAACCCTGCCACAGTTTACCAAACCAGCCAATCACAAAATGTATAGCCAGCCATGCTAAAAAAAGTAAATCAATAAGTGATAAATCCTGTAAAAAATCCATAGGTGCAATTAGTTATTTAAAATAAATAAAATCATATACTAGCTAGCCATAGTGCAATAATACTAAAAATATTTGCTTAGTGCAATTTTTAATCTTCTATTTTAGATATAGTGCCGCCCCCTAGTAAATTATCATTAACATATACTACCGCTCCTTGACCTGGAGTAATATCTTTAACAGGATCTTTCAATTCAATATCAACTAAATCGTCTTTAATGCTAACTATTTTAGCTTCATAAAATGGCGAGTGATAGCGAAGTTTAACCTTGCAATCAAAAGGAAGATTTTGGGGCGTGAAATAGGTAAAATTAAAATTATGTGCCGTTAAAAAACGGTGACCTCTTTGTTGGTCTTCAGCAACGATTAATTCATTAGTATCGCTATTTATTTTTACCACATAATGAGCAACATTAGAGCTAATGCTAAAGCCTTTTCTTTGACCGATAGTATATTGAGGCAGCCCGCTATGCTCGCCTAGCACATCACCGGCTAAATTTTTTATAGGACCAGGGCGATGGAACTTAGCTAGATGCCTCTTTACAAATCCTTTATGCCCGTCATCTCCTAAAAAACAAAGATCTTGGCTGTCTTTTTTATCAGATATATCAAATCCATAAAATTTAGCTAGTTTTCTTATCTCTGGTTTTCGGTATTTTCCTAATGGAAACAAAGCGTGGCTAAGCTCAAATTGACTTAATCTGTGTAACATATAGCTTTGATCCTTTTTTTCATCAATGGCCACCTTCAAGCTAAATTTATCATTATCCATCTTTTCTAATAATGCATAATGGCCAGTAGCCAAATAGCGAGCATCATAATTTAGAGCTTCTTTTAATAGATGCCCAAACCTAATATTTAGATTACAAGAAAAACAAGGATTAGGGGTGATGCCAATCGAATAATCATGCAAGAAATTATCGACTATAGTAGTTTTAAATATCTTACTATAATCAAGCACATAAAAAGGAATATTTAGTTTAATAGCCACCCCACGGGCATCATCAATAGATAAACTGCTGCAACAACGATTTTCTCGATTGCTCCCCTTTTCAGACCAAAGGCGAAGCATTATACCGATAACTTCATATCCCTGCTCTTGCAGCAAGGCCGCGGCTACCGAGCTATCAACCCCTCCACTCATCCCTACCACTACCCGGCTGTTCATTAATTATTATAGTTTATCTATTTTAAATTTATTTTAATCTATCAATAGTAAAAATATTGATAATAAAAATTAATTATAAAAAATTAACCAGGCTACCAGCGTAAGATAGGTGTTCTGTTATGTTTACTCTTAGGATGTATAGGATCAGTATTATTATTTTTATAATAGTAGTTAGCACCAATCAAAGCGTAGCCCCCCCAACATTTTGTAGCATAAAGGTAATCATCGGCAGTAGGTGAGGCTTTGTCATAAGGATTTATCCTTAACACAGCACATAAAATATTATCAGATCTGTTAAGGCTCACCACATCAACCTTAGAGCCAAAATCAAATCTAGGGCTACCAACAAAACCATCAGCAACATTTCTGGGAGTATCTTGAGTGATATCTGGTTTGCCGTTTCCTACACATTTTAATTTAAATTGTTCATTAATATAGCAAGTATAATGAGAGCCAGCCACCATATCAATCGCTTTTTCACCTCCCATATGTGCTGGAGCAAAAGAATTTCTAGTATCTTGGCTAGTAAGGTTTCCTAATTGGTTCCATTTATTTTCTCCATAGCATCTTATATTATTTGCAGATTCATCGGTCAAAACACATGCGTGACCCTCTCCAGAATATACCTTTAATATTTTATATGTATAGCCTTCATTATATTTTTTCATACCTCTTTCTACGCAATAGATAGCTTTTCTAGAGTTAATTTCTCCCAACATGCATGACTTAGGGCTATTACCAGCTAATAAATTGGATATATTTTTTATAGGTTGACCTTGGTACTGCACCGTAATTTCTACAGGCGAATAGGAGTCAGTGGAAACTACAGAATTGCCCAAACCGCTATCTGCTCCCCAACAATAGACTGATTGGTCAAAAGTTAAAGCACAAAAATAGCCAACTCCTGCAATCATAGATTTAGCATATGAGCCAGAAGAAGAGAAAGGAGGAGCTACTTCAGAGAAGCTATCGTCACTAGGTAAAACTATTAGTGTGTTTAAATTATCTCCAACTTTTTTAACCTGCCCAATCCTGGTATCACCAATGCCTAGTGAGCCCTTCCAGTTTGAGCCCCAGCATTTAGTTATACTAGTTTGCTTTACGCTATCATAATTCATGATTGCACATGCGCTTTGACCAAGATCATTGGAAACTATTTGATGTACCTTATTTAAATTTGGTAAAAAAGTAAGCTGATAAGGATGCGCCGCGATATAGTTAGAAGTATCATACCCAGTTTGCCGGCCAACATTATTTCCCACACACTTAGCTCTGCCTGATGTTTTACTGACTACGCAAATACCAACCCCCTTAATAGAAAGAAAAACGTTGGCTGTGGTTTTAGTAAAGGCGTTTCTAAATGTAAAATCAGTACTAGTATATGTGGTAACATCAGCTGTATTAATATAGTTAGTTTTTAGAGATACTGTGTAAATTTGATCAATCTTGGGTAAATCATTTAGAAAAACAAGTATCTCTATGCTGTGATATGGTTTAAACGAGGCGTTATCAGCTAAAGCGTTTAAGTCTATCCCTTTAGTGATTTCGGTGTCTTCATAAAAATCCCTTATCGGTTTTGTGTCCCTAGTCAACCCACTTGCTGTATCACCAATAGTAGTTTTAATATCCTTAGGATCAAAGCCAGTTAAGGTTACTTGATCAGGGTTAATGCTTGCTCCCACTTTTACTTCTGGTGAAATATTATGGTTAGTATGGATTTGAATTGATTTAATTAAATTATTGTTGGATTTATATTGATCAGTAGCATTTTGTGCTTGCCAAATATTATTTGGAATAGATAATTTTAACACATAATAGCTGGGCACACCTAACTCGGCGTCTACTACTGATAATATCATTCCATCATCAAATAATTTTTTAGCGGGAGTAAAAGGGATGTAATTTCCTTCTTCATCATCAAATCCGCCCGCTCCTTCACCAGCTTTTACGGTGAATTCTTCTGCCAAAAATTCCTTTACCGAAGATTCCCAAATAGTTAATTTATATTTACCCGGCGTGATTGGTTGAGAAGTGGTTATTTCATAATTATGTCTATCAACCACTTGAGCTCCTACAACTACTAATTCTTGATGAGGAACAGAGCTAATTCTAGTGAGTGAATAGGCTTTAGAGTTAGCAAATATATTATTGATAATTCCTGCCCACACGAGATCTCCATAATTATCTAGTGTAGTGGTAACAAGATGCACAGAAAGCCTTTTATTGCCTATTTTTTTGATATTAGAAGTTGAGTCCTCAGATGGAATAACAAATGTTGATTTTTGTTCGGTCGGCGGGCACCCAAATAAGAAAATAGATGCCATTATCAATGTTAAAAATTCGATTTTATATTTCATTATGATCAGAGTAAAATTTAACGACTAAAACCCTAGTTATATTGATTATTGAACAATTTTGATAACAAAGTTAATTTCAAATATTAATTAATTAATTGATTAATCTACAATTTATCTACAATTCATAATAAACGTCTTATGCACTAGTGGCAAAGCTTTTTCTGGAATTAGAGGGACGATTGATATAAGTGCAGATATTACCTAAGGGCATAGACCTAATAAATTATAGTATAAAGTATAAAAACTCAAAAGTCAAGCAAATTATAAGCATTAACCTTAATTAAGGTGAACCTAGTATAATGCTGACAACAATAATTACTTTTATATAAAAGTCAATGATTATCTTTAGTTGGGTTAATAAAATCAATAATTATTGATTAAATTTCATTATTTTTTAGTGGTGGTATAAACCAACTAATATTTAGGTGATTAGAATTTACTAGTTGATGGTTTAATTTTTGCATTTTTTTAAGAATGAACTGGTATTAAATTGGTCAATTAAAAATGAGCTAATTTTAAGAGTGGGGTTTTTCGGTAAATTTATAGATTCAAATTATTTTTAAAAATACTAAATTGGTTGATAAAATCAGGTTAATTATTAATTTTACTAATTATCTAGTTAATAAAGGGATAATTTTAGTGATAGTTAGTTTTATTTTTGGATTATCTATGAGCTCATGTTTTTATGTGGATAAAGCATATCCCCCAAATAATGAACAAAACTCACCCAGAGATGTAAGGGCGGAGTATTCCCAAATAGATAAGGAAGAAGAGTCAAGAATAGCAGCAGAACAAGCAGCAGCAGCAGAACAAGCAGCAGAACAAGCAGCAGCAGAAGCAAAAGAGGAAACTAGTTTTTATGGGGCAATATTTGGTGATGGTAAAGATGATTTACCGAGCGATTATGAAATAGAAAGAAATATTGCCGAATTAGAAGAAGCACAAAGACAAAAGGAGCAACTCTTTTTATCTGGTGGTGACGCAGTGAGTGATGACACCGCTAGCGATGAAGATAAAGACGAAAACGATGATGAAGAGGAGTGTGCTGAGCCGCGAGTGGCGCATGCATATAAATTACAGGTATTATCTAAGAAATATCTTAGCAGTTATTACCATTATAGAAGAGGAGAAGATCTTTATTTTTCGTGGTACGCCCTGGAAGATTCTAATTTTATGCTATCTCAGGTGAGAGAGTGTGAAGATAAAAAGAATCGCCATTATTACGCAGTGCAAAGCATAGCAAAGCAAAATAATAAGTTGGTAAAAATGATTGCCATCAATCAAGATGAAGGCCTGAATAACGATTTTAAAGAAGTTTATTTAGATGATTACCGAAATATTTTCCCTCAAACATTGCCCTAATGTTTTGTTTCAAGTAAGGCAACAAATAGCCCAGATGATTACCGAAATATTTTTCTTCAAACATTGCCCTAGTATTTTGTTTCAAGTAAGGCAACAAATAGCCCAGATGATTACCGGAATATTTTCCCTCAAACATTGCCCTAGTATTTTGTTTCAAGTAAGGCAACAAATAGCCCAAAAGCAAGGTTTATCGTGGTTAATTATAAATTCAAATTAACCGACACTATCGCCGCGATCTCCTCAGCACATAGCGATGGTGCTATTGGGATAATCAGACTTAGTGGGGATGAGGCCTTTTCAATATTAAAAAAGATATTCCAGCCAAAGAGTAAAAACACATCAAAAGCTAGCCAAGCCAAGTTAATGTTTGGTAATATAAAAATAGCTCAAAAGGTGGTTGACCAAGCATTAATCGCCAATTTTTATCATCCTAAAAGCTATACAGGCGAGGATATGGTAGAAATATATGCCCATGGTAATTTTGCTTTATTAAATCTCATTTTACGCCATATCTTAAGCTTAGGAGCCAGATTAGCTGAGCCTGGTGAATTTACAAGACGAGCTTTTTTAAATGATAAAATAGATCTAACCAAAGCAGAAGCGATAGCTGAAATGATGGAAGTTTCTTCTTTAATGGGGGCTCAAGTGGTGAGTGCTCAATTAGAAGGCAGGCTGCAGGGGGAGGTGATAAAATTTAAAAATGAACTAAAATCTGTGTTGGCAATACTAAATGCAGGAATAGATTTTAGCGATGAAGATTTAGATTTTGAACAAAAGGATAAACTAATCAAGCGTTTAGAGGTGGTAAATGGGCAAATAGGGGTACTGCTAAAAAATGCCCCTAGCTCAATTATTATGCACCACGGGGGTAAGGTGGTTATTGGGGGATTGGTGAATGTTGGTAAATCATCATTATTAAATGCCCTGCTAGGCAAAGATAAATCCATAGTAACTAATATAGCAGGCACAACGCGTGATATGGTGGGTGATTATTTATTAATAGATGGCTTAAAGCTGGAAATATTAGATACCGCTGGGTTAAGGCGATTAAACGGAGAAGCAAAATTAGCTACATCAACGATAGATGAGGTAGGGGTTGATGAAGTAGATGAAGTAGATGAAGTGGGCGAAGTAGAAGAAATTGGTATAAAAAAATCTTTTGCTGGGTTTAAAAAAGCAGATGTAATTTTATGGGTAGTGGATTTAACCAAACCTTTATTTGATATCCCAGCTAGCATAAAAGATAAAAAAATTCTGTTAGTCGGCAATAAATTAGATCTTTTGGGTGATAAAAATTTTGATTTTCCTAAATCAGTAAATAATCTACCTAAAATAAAGGTATCAGCCCTTAAGAATATAGGTTTAGAATCTTTAAAGGGGCAATTAAAAAATTTGGTATTAGGCCAAGAAAAATTAAAGCCTGAAAACGCCCATATATTCAATAGTCGCCAACAAGGAGCCTTGCAAACAGCTAAAAAGCATTTAACTTTAGCGATTGATAAATTAAAATTTATAGCTAATGAAGATACCTCAGCATATGAATTAACCTTAGCCCTAGATTCTTTAGCAGCGGTGGTGGGTCAAGTGACAAATGAAGATGTACTGGGTGAGATATTCGCTAAATTTTGCATCGGTAAATAGGTAAATAGGTAAATAGGTAAATTTTAGATTAAACAGACTAAGTAGATTAATAAGTAGATGCCAAGTTGGCATATTTTTTTTGGTTATGGTCAATGTTTGGGCTAATATCGGGGGTAAATTATCTGGTTATGGTCAATGTTTGGTTTAATATCTCGGGGGTAAATTATCTGGTTACGGCCAATATTTGGCTTAATATCTTGAGGCCAGATTATTTGGTTACGGTTAATATCTGGACTAATCTCGGAGAGCAGTTATGCTGATTTTCTCCTATTTCTCATCTACCATCATCCCCATAATCTTCACTGAGTCGTCATTAAAACATTAGCAATGCCACCGCCTATAATGATATTACCATCACTGCTATATCAGTTAATCGTTTGCTATCAGATATTATATGGCCTATAAAGATGTTTTACTTTTACTTTAAATTGCTTTATAAGGAGTCCGGCACTAGATAAAACACTGGAAACACTAAATTTTCATGTATAGTGTGATATATAATATTCTTATGTATATTTGATGAGTTGATTTAAAATTGCATTAATATGCTTAGAACTAGATGATTCCATGAAAAATATGAAAAAGGAAAAGGTTTATAAAAAGCCCGCTTTTTGGTTTTTTTCTATACCGCCAGTAGGGTGGTATGGAGTTTTCATGTTAATGCCGTTAATTATGCTGTGGGCGTTTAGTTTTGGCAGTACCAACGAGCAATTTCAGGTGGTGCTAACATGGACCACAAAAAACTATCTTACCGCATTTCAGCCAATTTACCTCAAAATTTTACTAAAAACGATACTTTTTTCGGCACTAGCAACGGCGATATGCTTGGTTATTGGTTTTTTTGTTGCTTTGTATATTTCCTTTTCTTCTCCTCAGTGGAAGCCGTTTTGGTTAATATTAGTGATATTACCATTTTGGACAAATCTTTTGATAAGGGTGTTTGGAGTTTCTACTATGCTTAGTAATAGTGGGATGATAAATAAGCTTTTAGAATTTTTTTGGAACAAAATAAAAATACTAGAAGAGGTGTTAGGTTGGCAAATATTGAGTGGTGATTATTTTGAACCTTATGACATGCTATATAATTATGGAGCGGTGGTAGCGGGGATGGTTTATGTTAGTTTACCATTTATGATTTTACCTATCTATAGCTCGCTTGATAAGTTGGATATATCATATTTAGAGGCTAGTTTGGATTTAGGGGCGTCGCACACGCGAACGATATTTAAGATAATGATTCCCATGATAATGCCAGGGATAGGATTTGGCATATTTTTAACATTTATTCCCAGTTTAAGCACATTTTTAATTCCTGATATGCTAGGAGGCCCTAATGCACAGATGATTGCCAATGTAATTCAAAGACAATTTGGTGCGGGCTCTAATTGGCCGTTGGGGGCGGCGTTATCATTTATACTTATGTATATCACGTTTGCCTTCTTTTTCGGCCATATGCTGTATGGAGCGAGAAGGGATAAGCGGTGATTAAGTTATTGTTGATGATGATGATTATATTTAATAAATTTAAATAAGGGAAACATAAGGTGAGTAAGAAAAAGAGGCAAAATGAGCCGTTAAATTATTCTAAGCATATATTACCGCGATTGATGTTTTGGTTTGCGGTGATAATGTTATTTTTCCCGATAATATCAATAGTTATATATAGCTTTAATGATAGCAAGCGAATAACCATTTGGCGGGGTTTTACATTTAATAATTATACTAAGGCATTTTTTGATTTAGGATTGCGTGAGGCGTTTATAAATTCATTAACTATAGCCGCGGCCTCCACGGTAATTAGTTTGGTGCTGGGGATAATGTCGGCATATTTATTATGGAGATTTAGATTTTGGGGACGAACTTTTTATGGGAGTATGTTGAGTTTGCCTATAGTAGTGCCGGAGATATGCATGGGGGTATCACTATTATTATTTTTTAATAAGGTATTTGGGGGAATAAGTTTAGGGAGTTCTTGGCCGGCAAATTTAATATTAATTATCATAGCTCACGTTACATTTTGTTTCCCGTTTGTTTCTATGGTGATATCGGCGAGAATAAATTTGTATAGTTTTGATCAATTGGAAGCGGCGTTTGATTTAGGAGCAAATGAGGTGCGAGCATTTTTTGATGTGGTGTTACCATTTTTAAAACCAGCATTGATAGCATCGGCAATGTTAGCATTTACATTATCGTTAGATGATTTTGTGATAACATTTTTCACATCTGGTCCAGATAGCGTAACATTTCCGGTGAAGGTATATTCAATGTTGCGTTTTTCAGTAACACCGGTAGTTAATGCGGCTTCGACTATTTTAATAGTTATTACGGTACTCTTAACATTAGGCGGTATGGCGGTGCAAAAGAAGGTTTTAATCGATTAATTAATTTTAAGCTTATATGATCAGTAGGATAAAATATGATAGAAATCAAAAATGTGTCAAAAACTTTTCCTAATGGGTTTCAAGTATTAAAAAACGTATCTTTGCGGATAGAAAAAGGAGAATTTTTCGCTTTATTAGGCCCATCTGGTTGCGGAAAAACTAGTTTACTACGCATGATAGCGGGCTTTATTTATCCAGATGAGGGGCAAGTGTTGATAGATGGAAAAGATGTGAGCGAGGTAGCCCCTTACCAAAGGGCAGTTAATATGGTATTTCAGAGTTACGCAGTGTTCCCACATATGTCGGTTTATGATAATATCGCCTATGGCTTGGTGGTAGATAAAATTAGTAAAAAGGAAATAGCAAACCGAGTAACAGAAGTGGTGCAGCTAGTGCAATTAGAAGGATTAGAAAAGAGTATGCCATCACAATTATCAGGAGGGCAAAAGCAAAGAGTAGCGGTGGCTCGAGCGTTGGCTAAGAAACCAAAAGCATTGCTTTTAGATGAACCCCTTTCTGCGTTGGACGCCAAATTGAGAGAGGGCATGAGAAATGAGTTAGTCAAAATTCAAAAAAAATCGGCAGTAACCTTTGTATTCGTGACTCACGATCAAAGTGAGGCTCTTAGCATATCTGATCGGTTAGCTGTGATGAGAGATGGGGATATATTGCAAGTAGGTAGACCTTATGGGGTATACGAAAAACCAGAAACATCGTTTGTGGCTGATTTTATAGGCTCCACCAATCTTTTACCAGCTAGGCTAGATGATAATAATTTGGTGCAAATAGATGGAGTTAAAGGGATGGCTTGGAAACTAGATCATAAATGGCCAAGGGATATGTATATCACTTTAAGACCAGAAAAAGTTCGTTTGATGGTAGACGCAGTGCCAGATAAGTCTCATATTATGGCTCAAGGGGTGATTAGCGTGCTAGTATATTTAGGGGAAAAAACTATGGTGGAGGTAAAATTAGCTAGTGGAAAAATTATGAAGTGTTCATTATCTGAATATGAGAGAAAAACCATATCATCACTCAAAATGGGTAAAAGGGTTTGGTGTTTTTGGGATGAAAAAGATATGATGCCACTGGCTAAATAGGCTAAATAGGCTAAATAGGATAATAATCAAATAACAAAATTCGGCAAATAATATAGACGAACATAAAATGAGAGTGGGATGTATAAAATTATTTTTTATTGTTTTACTGATAGGAGGTTGTGATGAGTATGTTTTTACGCACTGATTTTAAAGAATGGGCAAATTATAAGCAAAAGCATGAAACAGCTAATGTGTTAGATGTTATTATAGTTGATATTTTAGGCATTATGAGGGGTAAACGGTTAGTGGGTGAGGCGATAGATGATTTTTTTGCTAAGGGCATAAAAGGACCTAGAACTATGTATTTATTTGATAGCGTGGGACATGTATGTAGCAATTTAAGCTACGCTATGAAAGATGGAGACCCAGATGTTAGTATTTATGGGCATTTGGGTAGTTTAACAAAAAATCCTGTGGGGAAAGGGGCACAGATTATGGCATTTATGGAAGAAGATAATAGGGATATTTCGTGTTTTGATAGCCGATATATGCTCCAAAAAATGGCGGATATATTTAGTAAGCGTGGTCTTGGGATTAAGGTAGGCATAGAGTTAGAATTTTATTTATTGGATAAAAGTAAATTGACCCAAAGGGATAATAATAAAGAAATAATCACAGCTAGTGATGCGGTGGTTGCCTATCCTCGTAGTAACAGCATTGATGATATAAATGTGATGGACGATTTTTTTACTAGTCTATCAAAAATAAGCGAGGAGCGAGGAATAAAAATAGAAACTTTAATCAGTGAAACAGGCCCTGGGCAATTTGAGCTTAGCTTGGCCCCGCTTAATGATGTGGTTAGAGCTTGTGATGATTTACTTTTTTTGAAAAAGGCGATAAAGGGTTTAGCGAGAAATAATAATTTAGTAGCTTGTTTTATGTCTAAGCCGATGGAGCGTGAGAGCGGGTCTGGGCTACATTTTCATATTAGTTTATATAATAAAGCTAGTGGTGAAAACATTTTTAGTGGCAAGGAGATGCCTAAATTGTGCACCCCTTGCTCTAAGGAAGCACTTTTTGCGATTAGGGGAATGTTGGATTTAATTGATGAGAGCATGGCAATTTTTGCCCCTAACGCTAATTCATTTAGGCGTTTCAAGAAGGGTAGTTTTGCCCCTATAAATAAGGCGTGGGGGGCGAATAACCGCACGGTGGCAGTAAGATTACCTAAAGCAACAAATGAATCGGCGCGCCTTGAACATAGGATATCTGGTAGCGACGTTAATTCATATTTATGTGTCGCAGGAATTTTAATGGCTATTGATTATGGATTAAAAAATAAAAAATTACCGCCATCTCACGCTATGGCCGACGCCTATGGAGAAAAAGACTATAAACAAATACCTTGCTATTGGCCGGTGGCGTTGGAAAAATTTAAGTTATCAAAAGTAATTCCTGAATATATGGGAGAAGAATTTCATGATACATATCACAAAAATAGAGAGTTTGAATGTTCTTCTTTTCATCATGAGATAGGGAGAAAAGATTTTGATTGGTATTTAGATAATATATAAAATTTGTAATTATGGTGTTATGATAAAATAATTATCTATATTTTAGTATAATTTAAGTATTAATCATTCAATTAAGGGTTAAATTTAGCATATTATGAATAAAAAAATCACTAAAGAGCAGATAGTTAAGTGGGATAAAGATCATAATATCCATCCTTATATGAATTTTTCTGATAGTAGAAAAATTATTATTAAGGGTGAAGGGGCGTATGTTTATGATCAAGATGGGCAAAAATTTCTTGATGGTATCGGCGGGTTGTGGTGCGTTAACATTGGCCATGGCAGGAGCGAGCTTGGGCTTGCTTATCAAGAGCAAGTTGAGGAATTGGGATATTTTTCTACATTTTCTATTTTTTCTAATCGACCATCTAGCATATTAGCGAAAAAACTAGTTGATCTGACCTATGATAAATTACAGCATGTATACTTTACTAATGGGGGCTCAGAAGCTAACGACGCTACTGTGAGGATTATAAATAATTATAATCATCTAAGAAAAATGCCCCATAAACGCCATATCATCACCAGAAAAATGGCTTATCATGGAATGACATACTTAACTGCGTCTATTAGCGGAATAGATGATAATAATAAAAATTACCAAAATACGCCAGATTTTATACATTATTTATCAACTCCCAATTGTTATAGAAGGCCTAAAGAGGATATGAGCGACGCTGATTATGTTGATTATTTAGGTGATGAGTATGAGGCTAAAATAACAGAGTTAGGGGCTGATAATGTGGCAGTTTTTTTTGCTGAACCTATTATGGGAGCGGGTGGAATTTATGTGGCGCCAAATGGATATCATAAAAGGATGTGGGAAATATGTGAAAAAAATGATATTTTTTATGTCTCAGATGAAGTGGTTACTGGGTTTTGCCGATTGGGAGAATTTTTCACGACCAATAATATTTATGGCATAAAGCCTGATTTTATTAATGTCGCTAAGGGAATAACCTCGGGCTACGCTCCTTTAGGGGCGATTATTTTTAGTGATAAGGTCTTTGATGTAATAAAAAAGGGAGAGTTTACCAGTGCGTTTACATATTCAGGTCATCCAGCTTGCACGGCGGTGGCTAACAAGAACATTGAGATTATGGAAAAAGAATTTCTTTGTGAGTATGTGAAAAGTATTAGTACTCATTTATGGAAAGAATTAAGGTCTTTGCAAGGTAGATCTCCTTATCTAGGTGATGTGAGGGGTAGTCATTTTATGATTGGGTTAGAATTTGTTAAACGTAAAGATGATAAGCTAGCTTTTGGTAATAAAATTAAATTTAGCACTTTAGTAGCCAATCAAGCTTTAAAAAATGGATTAATCATCAGGCCATTATCAGATGAAATAATGGTTATATCACCTACATTGATATGGCAAAAGGAAGATATTGATAAATTTATTAATATTTTGGAAACATCTATTAACTTTGTGGCAGAGGGGATTTAAAAATAATATATTTCTTGGTTTTAAGGTGATTATTCTTAATTATTTAGGATAATTTTTAGATTTTCGTAAATAATAGTCAATAAACTTAGATTTTTAAAAATGAAAAAACCATTAATAGCAGTAGTATCTTATAGCCCCAATCAAGAGGGGAGATACTATTTACCTAAGGCCTATATAGAATCTATCAGAGGAAGTGGGGGCACTCCTTTGGTTATATTACCAGGAGAGCAAGATGCTCAAGAGATTGAAGATATTTATAATGTTGTAGATGGTATCTTATTGGCTGGTGGCGGAGATATTAGCCCTAATCTTTATGGAGGAGACTATGCCAAGGATAATATTTATGGGGTATCAAACGAAAGAGACCAAACTGAATTTGAGTTAACTAAGATAGCATTAAAAAATGATAAGCCTATTTTAGCAATTTGCCGGGGATTGCAGGTGGTAAATATTTTACTAGGGGGTGATTTGGTTGCCGATTTAGCCGATGATAAGTGGTTAGAACATCGTGAACGCCAAGATAAGGGGTTGGAGCATGCGATTAAATTAACAGATAGCACGGTGTTTAACCATTTAAATATATATACCGACCAGAAAATGGATATACTTTCTTGGCATCATCAAGCGATTAATAGGTTGGGTGAAGGGTTAGAAGCAGTGGCATTTTCACCGGATAATATAATCGAGGCTTGTGTGCTACCTTCCCATAAATGGTTTTTAGGCTTGCAATGGCATCCTGAAATCACATTTTCTAAAGATGAAAATCAACGTAAAATCTTTAAAAGTTTTATTGATGAAGCAAAAAATTAACGTCATTAATAGATATTTAACCATAAAATTATTTGATTTGATTATATGATGAGATAGATAGTATATAATATATAGTTACTGTTAAATAATAACTTGGTGTGCTTAGTTAATTAATAAGTTATTGATGAAGGCTATGAAATAGATAAATATAAACAAACTATAAGAAAATGAAAATTGGAGTACTAAAAGAGATTAAAAATCATGAATACCGAGTAGGTCTTACCCCGCAAGGTGCTAAAATGTGTGTTGACGCTGGTCATGAGGTGTTAGTAGAAACTATGAGCGGCATGGGAGTAGGTTTTTCTGATCAGGAATATAAAGGGATAGGGGCAAAGATTGTTAGCTCTGATGATATATTTGATGATGCTAAATTGATAATTAAGGTCAAGGAGCCTTTAGAAGTTGAATATAATAAGCTAAAATCGGGGCAAATTTTGTTTACCTATCTACATTTAGCCCCTGATCGAAAATTAACTGAAGGCCTGCTTAAATCTGATTGTGTGGGCATAGCCTATGAAACTATTACTGATGACCATGGCGGATTGCCATTGTTAAGGCCTATGTCTGAGGTAGCAGGGAGGATGTCTATTCAAGCGGGGGCGCATTCATTAGAAAAATCTAGTGGAGGAAGCGGAACATTGCTACCAGGAGCAGTTGGCGTGCCACCAGGCAGGGTGTTGGTGATAGGAGCGGGAGTAGTCGGTTTAAATGCCGCTAGAGTGGCACTTGGTCTTGGAGCTCAAGTTACTGTGATGGACGTTTCAGCCGATAGGCTATATCAAGTGGATCATGATTTTGGCTCACGGATGATGACTAAATTTTCCAACAAACAAACCGTAATAGAATCATTAAAAGATACTGATTTATTAATTGGTGCGGTGTTACTTCCTGGAGCAGCGGCCCCTAAGGTGATTACTAGAGATATGCTTTCATATATGAAGCCCGGCTCAGTATTAGTTGATGTGGCAATAGATCAAGGAGGCATGGCAGAGACTTCGGAGGCTACTACCCATGATAACCCGACTTTTATTGTGGATCAAATAGTTCATTACTGCGTAACTAATATGCCAGGGGCGGTGGCAAAAACATCTACTATGGCGTTAACTAATTCTACTTTGCCATATATAATGACAATTGCCAATAAAGGTTACCGGCAAGCGATTGAAGATGACATTCATCTTAAAAATGGTTTAAATGTACATCATGGAGAGGTAACCTGCCGAGCAGTGGCTGACGCTTTGGGCTATCAATGCCGAGAGATATAATTATTATTTCTTGTATTTATCGTGGTAATAAATCTATTATTTTTACCATGATAACTATGTCAACATTTCAGGTGGTTTGCTTTCTAGCCTGCTAGGTAAAAGCATTAGTACTGTCATAATGATCCACCCTACTATAGGGATAAAATATATTAAAACTAACCAACCAGATTTATTAGTATCGTGCAATCGGCGGATAGTTACCGCCAGTTCAGGAAAGATAAATAATAAGTCTAAAATAAGAAAGTCAATGGGCACTAGCTTATATAATATTAGCAATAATATTAAATTAGCCAAGGTAAAGCACCAATATTTCGCTCGCGACGACTTTCCCTTAAAAACAAAAGATTTTTGCCATGTGGAGATATAGCTAGTTAAGCAAAGTGAAATTAATTTCATAATGATTTATTGGTTTAAGTGAATGGTTATAATATTCTATTGATTGTGTAAAACCCCAAACCTATTCTCCTTAGGTGTGCTAGGTAAAAACCAGAGAGCTATTAGCACGATAAACACTCCTACTACTGGTATCAAAAAGTATAAAAGAAACCAAGCGGATTTATTAGAGTCGTGCAAGCGGCGAATAGTTAATGTTAACGAAGTAATAGTTATGAGTATCGAAAATAATCCGGATAAAGGGGTGATAATATACTCATCTAAGATATAGATACTACCAGTTATAGCCATAGCCACACCCGCACCCACGCCCATATCTGCACCCGCAGAAATTCCTAGGGTTAGGATGTATATGATTACTATCATCACTAACAAGATTAATAAGAAAAATATAGAAGGTACGATTAAGTTAATTAAGATAAATGTCCAATACTCTGCCCGTGACGCCCTGCCCCTAAGGGTAAAAGACTTTTTCCATGTAGAAATATAACCAGATAATAATTTTCTCATAATAATCTATTGGTTTAAGTATATGGTTATAATATTCTATTAAACAGGTAAAGCTCCATATTTATTTTCGTTAGGTGTGCTAGGTAAAAACATTAGTACTAGTACAATCAGCCCTCCAAATGGAACTAAAAATAGTAGTAAGAACACCCCTGATTTATTAGAGTCGTGCAAGCGGCGGATAGTAAGCGTGATTGAAGGAATTATGGTTATTATTATAAAAAGTCCGCAGTAAAGGATAATAGATGCCCCAGTATTAATAAAATTATTAACTAACTCGGCGTTAATAGGTATCTCTAACCCGTTGATAGTAGGTATATCCAAGTTATCAAGAAAACTATCATCTAAATTACTGGTAATATGCATATTTGAATCATTTGCTGGGATAGCGAGTACTATGATAAATATTAGGAGTAGCATATTAAATGAAAAAAATATCGAATATTCCGCCCGCGAAGCCCTGCCCCTAAGGGTAAAAGACTTTTTCCATGTGGAAATATAGCCAGATAATAATTTCATTATAATTTACTAATCAGGTAAAGTGCCATATCTATTGTTAAGATAGGTGCTAGGTAGTAGCATCATCGCTAACACGATTAGCCAGCCTATAAAAGGCATGAAATATATTAAAACCAACCATCCTGATTTATTAGAATCGTGCAAGCGGCGGATAGTAAGCGTGATTGAAGGAATTAGACTTATTATAAAAAATCCACGATAAAAATTATTATCACTATAATTAAGAATAGACTCATTAAGATAAGTGCTATTATCCTCAAAAGTATTGTCTATAACAGCGTTAGCACCATCTCCTGGGGTGAGCATGAATATGATGAATAACATTATGAAGGCGTTAATTAAATTAAATGTCCAATATTCAGTGCGTGAAGCCCGTCCTTGAAACGAAAAATAATTACGCCAACTATTGATATAAGAATTTATATATTTATTCACAGCCACTTTAAAATTATCTTTATTTTAGGGTTAATATACAATTACCAATTAAATAAAACGATAATAAATTACCACTAGCCGCACAATTAAGCAATTAAAGTGCACAATAATTACTAAATATGCAGCAAACTAATCAAATCTGATCTAAATCTGATCTAAATTTGGTATAAATTTGAACTAGTTAGCTGTTAGTTAGTTAACTTTTCCAAACCGATTATCCCCCACAGTGCCCTTTTTAATATGTAATATCAATAAAAATAACCAGCCAAATAATGGTACTGCCCACCACAACAAAGAAACAGCACTTTTATTTGTATCATGCAGTCTTCTAGCGCTAATGTTGATGGTAGCAATACAATTTAATAAACCTATTACTAAAGTAATAGCTAGCAAGGCAATAAACCACCCTGATGCATTAGCAAATGCATATTTAAAAACATTCCAATACAACACAAAACTATCAAACATCTTAAAAAAGTTAAGTGAATCCCAAAAGAATTGCCACCATACATATTTTACCAGCACTGCAATAGAAGAATTAGCACACACAAATAACCAAAATTCTAGCCTACTAGCACGCCCTTTCAGAGTAAACGCTTTTCCCCAACTTGATAGATATAATTTTATTAGCTCCATAATATAGGCGATAGTTTAATTAAATTATTTTTTGTTAAATAAATAATAATCTTTTATTCTTCCTTCAGTTTGAACCCTTTTAATATGCCGATTAGCACATAACTAAAAAAGTACAGCACAACCAGAGGAAACCCCATTAATAGCATTGACAATGGATCTGGTGGAGAAAATATTGCTGATACAAAAAATATAGCCACTATCACAAATCGGCTATATTTGAGCATCATAGGAGCATTTATAACACCAAATTGAGCTAAAATCAAACACACGACCGGTAACTCAAAAACAAATCCAAACACTAACAATAGCATTAAAGTGAAGCTAAGATAGTTCTCTAAAGATATGGTAGGATTGGCTAAACTTTCCCCACCAAGGCTTAAGAAAAAATCAAATCCTAATGGAAACACCACCCCATATCCAAATGACGCCCCGCCAAGAAAGCAAACTATTGAGCCTAATATAATAGAAATAAACATCTTTTTTTCATTTTTATACATAGCAGGAGCCACAAACCCCCAAATTTCGGCTAATAGGTAAGGAAGCATCAAAAAAAGTGCTACCCAAAAACTAATTTTTAACTTGGCGATAAAAACTTCCGTCAACCCTAAAAATATAAATGGAACTAAGGATTCTTGTTCGGTATTATCTTCAACTAACCCATCGTCTTTATTCTGCTCAACGTTAGCCTGCCCAACGTTAGCCTGCCCAACGTTAGCCTGCCCAATGTTAGCTTGCCCAATGTTAGCTTGCCCAACATTATTTATAGTGGCGGAATCATTTTTCTGGTTAGTGGGCTGGCAGCGACAAGTTAAGGCGGGCATATTAATATTAAGATTGTTATTTAGGAGTAAGGCACTCTCTTTATCAGTAACAGGAAATTGATTGGGAGAAGATTTATCCGGGGGGTTAGTAGGTATAATAGATGAATTAGTGGTTTGTTGGGTTAAAGTTTTCTTTGGTTTATTTAAAGAATTTTCCTGAGGCAAAATATCTTGTTTAAATTCTGAGACTGTATCTGAGTTTGTGCCCAAACCAGAACCCGAACCGCTTGGGCTTTCTTGACAGAGGCAATTATATTGGGCAGGTAAAATTTCTTGATTAGCTGGTATAGGGTCGTTATTAGTTAATTTATCTTGCTCGATATTATTTTCAGATATATCTTCTTTAGTAGAATCTAGCTCACTACTAATTTTTAAACGATATAAAGAATCTCTTAATGGTAGGCTTAATAACTCCAAAAGTTGTTCACTAAAAGCGAAGCAAGTGAGAAAAACCACCAACAGCAATATTGTGCTACGAATTAATCTAGTTCTAAGTTCTCCAATATGAGATAGTAGAGTCATAGAGGACTCATTATTTTCAGGAGTAGTAGGGGTATTTTTGCTCATTAACTATTGTTATCGGTAGTGATGATTTAATAATTTATTTGTGCAAATTTATTTAATAACGATTAACATAAAGTTTAACTAATAGCACATATTTAGCTAATATTAATAAAATAGGTAGTCTAAATTTAATTAAATTTGTGATAAAATTAATTTTCTATCATAAATAGTGGATAATTTTTTTTGTAATATGATAAAAGGCAAACAACTTTTATTAGTAGATAGTACTTTACCTTGATAATGTTTAATTGTTGTTAGCTCGCTTAAAGGCTTGGTTGACTGATTTGTTTGGTTGTGTTAGTTAACGGATAATTAATATTTGCTAACTGATTTAGTTATTAAATGCTCATTTAGTTAGCTAAACAAATGCAGATAAGCATATAAAGCAAGTTAAAGAAAAGTACAGGGATAGACTAATTTTTATATATATATGTTTCACTTAATTTATGGATAAACACATTCGCCAGCAGGCCCAAGATTGGGTAAATAATGACCAACTAAGTGCAGTTTTAAGAGAAGAGATACAAGAACTGCTAGATGAAGAAAATGAAACAGAATTAACAGATAGGTTCTATAAGGAATTAGAATTTGGCACAGGGGGCATTAGAGGAGTAGTGGGAGCGGGTACTAACAGGTTAAATGTTTTTAATATCCGCAAAGTAACTCAAGGGATAAGTAATTATATAAAGGCGTTAAAAATTGAAAAACCTTCGGTAGTGATAGGTTTTGATTCTAGGCTTTCATCGGTTGAATTTTCCAAAGAAAGTGCAAGAGTGCTTGCTGGTAACGGAATAAAGGTACATTTTTTTGATCGAACGCACGCCACCCCGCTAGTTTCATTTGCGGTAAGGCAATTAAAAGCTACTGCTGGAATAATGATTACAGCGAGCCACAATCCTCCTGAATATAATGGTTATAAGGTAATATGGTCTGATGGCTGCCAAGTGACCGAGCCACACGACCAAGGAATTATTGCGGAGGTAGAAAAATTAATAGAAAATCCTGTAATATCTCTTTGTGCATGGGAAGAATCTTTGCAAAAACAAAAGGTGGAAATGATTCCTCCTAAAGTAGATGAAGATTATTATAAGGTTGTATCAAAGTTATTTTTATCGAAAATTGATAAAAAATTCGATAAAGGGATTGTTTATACACCTTTGCATGGGGTGGGCTTTGAGATGGTCAATGAATTGATGATTAGAAGGGGTTTTAGTAGTTACCGTAGCGTAAAAAGCCAGCAGTCTCCCAATGGAAATTTTCCCGGTTTGGCACACACTAATCCAGAAGATGAAGGCTCAATGGCTGAGGCAATTAAAATTAGCCAAGATAGCGACCACCTGATACTAGCCAATGACCCTGACGCAGATAGGCTGGGAGTGATGATTCGTCAACAAGATGAGTGGGTTAAATTAAATGGAAATCAAATAGGCCAAATTTTATTATACTATTGGTTGGAGCTACTAAAAACTCATAATAAATTACCAGATAATGGGTTTGTGATTAGCACGATAGTAACTTCTAATTTAGGAGAAAAAATCGCTAAAAGCTTTAATGTTAAGTGGTATGAAACTTTAACGGGCTTTAAGTATATTGGTCGATTATTGAATTTGAGAGTGAAAAAGGGGGATAAATTTATTTTTGCATATGAAGAAAGTCACGGTTATCAATTAGGGGATTATATCAGGGAAAAAGACGGCATTAGTGCAGCATTAATGTTTGCTGAGTTAACTAGAGATCTTTCCCGGCAGGGAAAGAGCGTAGCAGATTTTTTGGATAGTATATATCAAAAATATGGCTATCATCTTGATGGGTTGGTGAATAAGGTTATACTAGGTAGGTTTGGGGCAAAGAAGATACTTGAAATTATGGATGAATTACGAAAAAATCCGTTTACTGAGTTTGGAGGAAGTAAGGTGGTTGAAGTTAAGGATTATTTAAATTTAAAGAAAATTGATAAAAAAAATGATAAAGAAATTGCCTTGCCCAAGGCTTTGAAGGCTAACGTATTTTCTTTTCAATTAGCAAATGGAACTAAGGTTACCGCACGGCCGTCGGGCACTGAGCCTAAAATTAAATTTTATTTTAATTTTGTGGGCTCTGATATGCATGAGCTCAAAAAATTTACTAGTATTTGCAAAGAAGACTTTATGAATAAAATTGACGCTATCGCTAAGGATTAAACTTAAATAATAAGAATTTTATTTTTTAATCTACTAATTAATTTATATATTGTGCCAAAATGGAAAAATCTGATTTAGATATTATAAATAAAGAAAAAGATACCGATTATGAGCTAGCCAAGCTTTGGGAGGATCATCTTTCATTAGACGCAGAGATAGCTAATTTGGAGAAGGCTACTTCTGAAATAGTGAATCATGCTAAAATTAATGAACTAAAAAAGGAAAAGCTGCAAGGCAGAGATAAGCTAGAAGTTATTTTAGCTAAATACCGAACTTAGTTTAGCTTGATAATCACCGCTAGGTTGGCTAATCAGCTTGTTTGGTGATTAATTTCTAAACAGCACAAGTTTTTTAGCGATTATTATTATTATTATTATTATTATTATCGTTGTGATGATGTCTTAGTCTATGCTGTTTATAGTTTTACCTAGCGTTATGCTATTACAATATAAGATAAACCAATATTTTCAAAATTAGGTAGTGATTATAAAACGGATACATTTTTGTGGGGTAGGCGGTGTTGCAATGGCATCGTTGGCGGTGATGTGTAGTAATTTGGGGTATGATGTTAGTGGGTCTGATTTGGTGATATATTCTCCGATGAAAGAATATTTACTAAAACATAAAATACGTATTTTTTCTGGCTATAAAAAAGATACCATTAAGCAGATAAATGCCGACGTTTATATAATAGGAAACGCTTTGAGCCGGGGCAATATTGAGGTGGAGACTATCTTAAATGAGGGCTATTTTTATTTATCCTTACCAGAATTTTTGAAGATAGAATTTTTGCGTCAACGAAAAAATATAGTAATCACCGGCACACACGGAAAAACTAGCGTAACATCATTGAGCGCTTTTTTATTAGATAGTGGGGGTCTAAACCCTGGATTCATGGTGGGGGGCGTGCCTGCACATTTTGATGTATCGGCGCGAGCTGGTGATGTGGGGGGGTGGTTTGTGATAGAAGGCGATGAATATGATACTAGCTTATTTGATAAGAGGTCTAAATTTTTTCATTATTTACCGCGAGTGGTGGTAATAAATAATCTTGAATTTGACCATGGGGATATTTTTACTGATTTGGCGGATATAAAAAAATCCTTTAAGTTGATGTTAAGGCAATTACCAGCTAATGGGGTGGTGTTTGTTAATGGAGATGATGAGGACGCGTTATCAGTAACTAAAGATTTGCCTAGTAAGGTGATCAGCTTTGGTTTAGGGGATAAGTGCGATGTTAGAGTGACTAATTTTACTTATGATATTAAGAGTGCTAAGAGCAGATTTAATATAAACACTTTGGAAGGTGAGGTTATTCCTATTAGTACCAGCTTGTGGGGTGAATTTAATGCACGAAACATCACCGCAGGGGCGTTAGTGGCTAATTATTGCTCTTTAAGTTGGGAGGTTATAAAAGATGGAATTAGTAATTTTAAGAATGTGGCTCGCCGATTAGATTTACTAAATAAAAGCGATGATTTTAAAGTTTATGATGATTTTTCACATCACCCCACCGCTATATTAGAGACTAGCAAAGCGATAAAAAAATCTCATCTTAACTCTCGGCTAAAGGTTATTTACGAACCTAGAAGCAACACATCGATTGGTAAAATCCACCAAGCTAGTATGGCTAAATCATTTTTTCATTGTGATAAAATTATCATATATCCCTCTGCTAGTTGGAGAAAGCTGGCCCCTGATAAACGCCTTGATATTGATAAGGTAGTGCAAGAGATTGGTGATAGGGCTTGTGTGATAAACGATTTGCAGAATTTAAAAAATCAATTAATTAAGGGATCTAGAGCGGGCGATATTTTAATTTTTATGAGCCAAGGAGATTTTGGGGGGCTACCTAAAGAACTGGGAAATTATTTTGATAATCATTATTTATGAAGAGCGTTCGCTATTGGCTTAGTTCTGGTAAAATAAGTGCGGCTGAATATTCAACAAAGCTTTACCATAGGTCAGCTCTGGCGGGGCAAATTAATAGTAATTTAGTAGAAGCTTTTCGCAGTGAATTTTTAAAGCGAGGATTTTTTAAAAAAGATACTGAGCTTGAAAACAGCATAGATGGTAAGAATTATAAATATAATCAACCAGATTCACTAGAGAGCAAACATATATTATCTGAACAAGATTTCGCTAATTTTTTGAGCGATAGGGTGCTGCAAACAGCCCATCACCAGTGCTTAACCAATGGATTAGGCTTTAATGGAATTGATCTTACCTCCATTTTAGGTATGCCTAGTGGCAAGGCTTATTTGGTGGGTACCTATTCTGGTGTGCCCTTTTCTAATAACGCTTGGAGTGGGGCTTTGTGCTTTAATACTAGCAAACTCAGCAAAATTTTAAATCCTAAGAGTAGCTCCTATAAAAAGGTAGAAAAATCAATCATCACTTCTTTAGCTCAAGGGTCTAAAGAAAAAAAAATTCAGTTGTTACCGAGTAGGTATAAGGATAATTTGATTTTTGATAGCATTTTGCCGGCAGATTCTTTAGAGTTATTTAATGCCTTGCAAGATAATCTTAAGGCTAGATTGGTTTCACCTGAGAAATACCATTATTTTACTGATTGGGGGTTAGATTTTTGCCAGAGCTTGCAAAGGTATGTGCTAGATAAAGGTAAGGTTTATTATTTTGATATTAACCGTGTCATCAAGGATTTTTTGATAAGAGAGCTTGAGTCTGATAGCTTTGATAGCATGGCTGTACAAATTTTAATTGATGAAAAAATCCAAAAAGCGCTAATCAAAATAGCTCCCCAATTAGTATTATTTTCTCTGCCTAATACTAATGAAAAGGGAGTGAAAACTCTTAAGATAGCAGATATAAGCCTAAGTTGGTTGGGCAATCCCAAGTTAGCGGCTAAAGAAATAAGAGATAGTTCACTTTGCCCAGCAACATTTTTGGTTTTCAGCTTGCTTTGCTTTGAGAATAAATTTCGTTGTTTGGGTTCATTTTTGCAGGTCGATTATCTAGAGGAATTTTTTGAAATTTATCATAAATTGGGCAGTATTCTAAATATAAATCTAGATCTCTCCCCTGATATAACCGATCTAAATGGAGTTACCATAGCTAGATTGCCTGCTAGTTTGAAAAAAGGTTATTCCCTAGATTTATTTGCGGATCATGAGAGGTTTGATAAAGAATATTTACAAAAACAACCAATAAATTATTTTTGGCAAAACATAAAAAGTAGCGTCAAGAAAAAATATGCTCTTCAATAGTGATGAGTAATGGATAATAGATAATGGGTCATAGATTATAGATTATAGATGATGGGAATAATTGATATTATCACCACTAAATTAGTTTTAAATTATGCAATTTTAGCATTATTAATGGTGCTATTAGCATTTTTATTGGCCTCACTGTTAATGTTGATTAGGCAGATAAGGCATTTTCATTTATCAAAAAAGAAGATACATAATAAATTATTTTCGATAGATGAATGATAGTAGAAGAGCAACTATTCAGCTGTTATGGGCTAAGCATTTTACCCACTAGCGAGGTAGGGATAGATGGGCTAAATGGAGAATTTTATAGCGGAAGAAGATATGTGATAAAGGGGATGAATAATGATCAATGGAGGTTATTAGAGCTCTTTTTTCAAAGAGGAATAAGCGAATCTTCGGGGCAGGTATATTGGTATAATAGGTTTTATTGCCAAACAGACCAGATGTGGTTTTCTCAATCGGTGATAAATACTAACTTAGGTAATTGGCTAGCGGTGAATGATGAGCCTTTGCTGGATTATTGCAGTTTAATAAAGCGAGTGGTTTTACATGATTTGAAGTTAAGTGGATATCTGCATGAGCCCCCATACCGAATAGATGTAGAAAAGATTGCTTCTTTGGCAATAGCTAGTTTTTTATTTCAATCCAAGGGAATGATTTTGATAGGTGAGCTGCATGATAAAGATTTATCATCATCAGAAAAGGGATATTGGAAACAATTTATTGAAGATTCTCCATGTTGTGTAATTTTTAAAGATCACCCCCCAAGCGATTATAATCTTGATTGTGAGATTATTAATTATGGATAACTGATTAAATGAAACAAAAGATTGATAATAAAATAAGTATTAGCCTTCTTGAAATAGCCAATTTAATTGGTGGAACAATTAAAGGGGATAAAAATATTATTATCACTGGTTTTGCTTCTTTGAAAGATGCTAAAGATAGTGACATCAGCCTAATGTACCGTAGTATATATTTATCAGATTTATCGCATAGTAAGGCGGCAGCTTTTTTGACTAATGAAGATTTCAGTTCAAAAGTTACTAATGCGGTGATAGTAAAAAATCCTCGACTTAGTTTTTGTAAAATTATCGATATCTTGCACCCCCCGCCAGTTTTTAAGGATTTTATATCAAGTGGTGCTGATATTGATAAATCAGCTAAAATAAATAAGCCATGTGAAATTCATAATTCAGTTCATATTGGTGAAAATGCTATCATATCAAGCAAGGTGGTGCTGCATCCAGGGGTTTATATAGGCGATAATTGCTATATTGGTGAAAATAGCGTGATTATGCCTAATAGCGTGATATATCGTGATTGTGAAATCGGAAAGAATGCCCTAATTCATGCCAATGTAACTATCGGCTCAGACGGCTGGGGATATGTTATCGATAATGGTAAAAATCATAAAATTCCCCATAGAATGAAAGTAATCATAAAAGATGATGTGGAAATAGGAGCAAACAGCGTGATTGAGCGGGGGAGCATGATAAATACCGTGATAGGATCAGGAGCTAAGATAAGTAGTTTAGTCCATATAGCACATAACGTTACGCTAGGAAGTGATAATCTGCTAGCCACTGGAGCGATTATTGGTGGCTCTGTGAAAACAGGCAAAAATGTTATTATTATGGGGGGCTCGGTGGTTAGCGATTCTTTAAAATTGGCTGATAACACCATTTTAGGTGGGAGTTCTACCTTGATTAAAAACACTAAATCAGGCGATTTGCTTTATGGATTTCCTGCTCGACCTAAAAAGATATGGCTACAGAGTAAAGCCAAGATAAAATCTATTTCTGGTATTTTAAGGAGATTGGCTAAGATAGAAAAATCAATCAACAAAAGATAGGTTATCCAGCCCCAAAACACGTATATTCTATGATGTTTTATAGGAATTGGCTAAGATAGAAAAATCAATCGGCAAAATATAATCTAGTCAGCACCCAAAATGCGAGCCTACACATCAAGCGTTAAAACCTTTACTGGATTGTCTTTATCAATGAAAATATCAACCACATCACCCGTTTTTAAAGTAATCACATCATTTTTAGAATCAAACGCCATCACATAGCCAGTGCGGTGGGGGATAACGCTAATATGATTATCAAAACTAGATATTCCAGAAATAAATTTTGGTTGCCATTTTTTGCTAGGTACCAAAACTAAATATCCAAAAGCGGCTAACTCATTGCTAAAATGGCTCCCTCCTGCCGCTTCAAACCATGCATTACTGCCCATACCAGTGCAAGCTAGAAACCCACTACAATTAAAATCATCTTTCACATCACCAATTTCTACTGAAATATTACAGGTTAGATAGCTGACAGGGTGGCCAATAAAAATATCGTTAACTGCGTAATTATCCACTCTTTGATTATTGATATTAGCACCAAGACGATTCCATAAATTGATAGTGCCCTTGCCTTTAGCCAATGAGGAGATAGATCTTTCCAAATTTTGGCTATTAACCAAGGTCAAAGCTCCTACACTACCACCATCTTTGGTTCTAAAATCAGAATTCATACCTAATAATGGCGAATTTGGGAAACGTTGAGCACAGCTCAAAAAGGTTCCATCGCCGCCGCAGCTAATGATTAGCGTTTTAGGACTATGGATTATTGAAGCTAGCTCATCTTCTGGCACTACCTTGATATCTAGGTGATAGGTGGCTGCTAATGCCATGAATTTATTAAAAAATTCCATTTGAGTTTGATGAGCATGGTTGATCTTTTGCTTAAGATTATTATTTAATCTTTTAAAATCGCTTTGCTCTAGTTTAGTCTCGTGATAGCGTTGATAGTCGGTTTTTTTAAAAATACAATAGATGGTTTCAAAAATCATAATTTCATAAACTAATCAAAAAAATAAATTCAAATCAATTATTATTAGCAAATAGTGAATCTCTTACTTGGGCGATAAATTTTGCTTTTTGCAAATGAGCACTAAGCTCTAGCCCCGCTGGATAAAGATGTGGGTTTACACTCCTTTTCACCGAATTATCCAATGTCGCTAGGTTATTTAAAGTATTTTGGCGTACTTGGTGGATAGTAGGGAAGTTATAAATCATCTCTCCTGATTTGTATATAGGCTTGAGTAATTCCCTACTAGAGTGATGGTTAATGATGTTTTTTCGCAAATCTGAGTCAAAAACACCAACTATTTGCCAAGATTCAGGCTTTTTTAAATCTATATTATACAAAGCGTCAGCGATCATTTTATGATCACTATCAAAAAATCTTCTAACCTGATAACGACCAGGATTATTAATTTTAGTGCGGTCATTAGAAATTTTAACCTTACCTTGCCACCGGCCATCATCATTTTGTAATGCCGAAAGCTTATAAACTCCCCCTAAACTGGCTTCCCCATCGGCAGTAATCATTTTTGTTCCTACCGCCCACACATCAATTTTAGCCTTTTGATATTTAAGATTCTCAATTATATATTCATCAAGATCATTGCTAGCAAATATTTTAGTATTAGTAAATCCAGCAATATCAAGCGTTTTTCTAATTTTTGCAGAAAAATAGTTAAGATCACCAGAATCTATTCTAATACCCACCAATTGCTTAGGGTTAGCTAATTTATTAGCTACTTTAATGGCATTTTCTAATCCTGTTAGGCTGTCATAAGTATCAATTAATAAAACCAAATTATGAGGAAATATCTTAGCATATGCTTCAAATGCCAGTAACTCATCGGCAAAACTAAGCACCCAGCTATGAGAATGTGTGCCCTTCACAGGAATATCAAACATCTTACCCGCTAATAAATTGCTAGTAGCAGAGCAACCACCAACATAACAGGCCCTAGTGCCAGATAAGCCCCCATCAATGCCTGGAGCTCTTCTTAAACCGAATTCTAATACTGGCTCAAGCCCGCTAGCCAAGCAAATCCGCGCTGCCTTAGTGGCTACTAGGGTTGTATAATTCAAACTATTTAAGATTAGCGTTTCTAAAATTTGGCATTCTAACAAACCACCTTGCACTGTTATCATGGGCTCAAGAGGAAATACAATTTCTCCTTCAGCCATTGCCCATATATCTCCTTTGAATTTAAAATTTAGCAAAGTTTCTAAAAAGTCATCTTCAAATAATATTTCTCCTGATGAGGATTTAATTTTTTTTAGATAGTTAATATCTGATTGGCTAAAGGCAAAATTTTCGATTTGTTCAATTAATAATTCTAACCCGCAGCAAATGGCAAAACCACCTTTAAATGGTGTTTTTCTAAAATACATATTAAAAAAAGAGGCTTTATCAGCAATACCAGCCTTTAAATACCCCGCCGCCATGCTTAATTGATATAAATCAGTATTTAGCCCCGTTGATTGTTTGTAAATCATGATTTTATCTTAATAATTTAACTATATCGTTAGCAAATTTTATATCAGAAAAATGGGTAATTTTGATATTGAATAATTCTCCTTCAACAAATTTTAAAGGTAATGAATGATGTTCTATAATAGATATTTCATCGCGAGGTTTTAATTTAAGATATTGATTAGTAATAAAATATTGGGCAACCCATTTTCGCAAAATCACCTGAGGAGTTTGGGTGGCGTAACTCTTAAAATTATTACTTTGCTTTTTATAATCATAATCATAATTATCATCAGCATCAGCATCAGCATCATGGAGAGTGCTAAGGCGGATTAAATCATTAATCTTAATTAATGGTGCACTAGCAAAACCTGTTTGGCAAATTTCCCATAGTTTATTAATCAAATTTAATGAAAAAAATGGCCTAGCAGCGTCATGAATAAATATATAGGGGCTATCACTCTTTTGAGAAATTAACTCTTTTAAGGCTAATAAAACCGAATGATAACGCTCTTTACCGCCATTTATCACGGTAATTTTAACTTTTTTAGGTTTATATGGCTTTAATTTGGTCAAAGATATCTGCTTAAGATATTGATTAAAAATATCAGATTGGCCATGAGGTACGGTAATAATTAGATGATTAAGGGGCTCAAAAGATAGCCATTTTTTAACCGAACGCAAAAATATTGGCTCTCCGTCAAGGAGATAAAGAGTTTTGTTAGTAGATTTGCTGAATCTAAGAGAGCTTCCACCAGCGACTAATAGCACATCGGCTTTATTGTTGGACATACTAATATTTAAAATTCGTTAGCCAAATAATCAATAG
This sequence comes from SAR324 cluster bacterium, assembly GCA_016735295.1. Taxonomy (GTDB): domain Bacteria; phylum SAR324; class SAR324; order XYD2-FULL-50-16; family JAERRU01; genus JAERRU01. The sequence continues at coordinate 1,093 of JAERRU010000012.1, read as the reverse complement.
TGATCAATATAAATAAATTATTATTAATGACAGCAATTATGGGCTTGTAACGCTTGATTGGTTAAGCGATGGCTAAATAATTGGTGAACTATTTTTAGCTGCTATTACAGCATAATTTATAAAGTTCTAGTAAAATATAAGCCTATTTTAGCTGATAAGCGGGCGAAAATCATCTAAAATCAGAACGAAATCCTTAATAATGAAATAATCGGCTATAGTCTTAAGTTAAATCCTATATTGGTTGAGGATGATTATCCTCAAATCAGAACGAAATTCTTAATAATGAAATAATCGGCTATAGTCTTAAGTTAAATCCTATATTGGTTGAGGATGATTATCCTAAAATTAGAACGAAATCTTTAATAATGAAATAATCGGCTATAGTCTTAAGTTAAATCCCATATTAATTGAGGATGATTATCCTAAAATCAGAACGAAATTCTTAATAATGAAATAATCGGCTATAGTCTTAAGTTAAATCCCATATTAATTGAGAATAATTATAGCAAAATTAAACTGCTTTTTAGGTTGACAAGGGCTAAAAGTGTAGTAAAAGTGGTAGGTTAATTAATATTGATTATTATTTTATGGTGCAACGCATCACATATATAATAAACAATTGCTAACAAACACACTAGGGCGGGTAGCTCAGTGGTAGAGCATCTGACTTTTAATCAGGTGGTCGAGGGTTCGACCCCCTCCTCGCTCGGTGTGATTATTAGAAATTAATAAGAATTAACAAACTGTCCCCATCGTCTAGAGGCCTAGGACACCACCCTTTCACGGTAGTAACAGGGGTTCAAATCCCCTTGGGGACGCACACTTCACCAGCTTTATTTGTCGTTCGTTATTTTAATTGAACTATTAATTTGGTTGGCTTTCCTTTGCTTAAAATCCAATATATTTTTTAGCGTATCTTAGTGTATTTTAGTGCATTTTAGGGCTTGTTTAAGCACTATGAAAGGGGATATCTTTTGGTAATAATAGCGATTATCAATTATTAAAAAATCATTTTATAAAAATAAAATAAAATTAATTATTTTTCAAATAATAAATAAAGACTGCTGGTATTGATTATGGAGCGATTAATAAT
>JAERRU010000035.1 GCA_016735295.1 SAR324 cluster bacterium | reverse complement strand
GGGTGATGTGTTTACTAATCAAGCCAGCGAGTCCTTATCCAATCTGAATCTACCTAAATTACATGGATTAGTTGTTAATGGTGATTTTATCTACGCCGCTGCTCTTGATCATTCCATCATCAAATTACCAAAAACTGCTAACCACGACCAGCAGATTACTAAGCTAGATTCCTTGTTCGCCGGCTCTGGTAGCTCATCTGAAGCGGGAAAGGTTGACCTTAGTAGCGCCAATTTTCCGGTAAGTTTTGGTGATATTTTGCCTGCTGATATCAAATTAAATTACGTAACCAAATTATTAGCCAGTAAAAATTATCTTTACGCCTACGACTTTTTGAATCATTCCATTCGCAAAATATCGCTAAACCTTGACGCCAACAACAAACGCAGCGTCGCCAACATCTCTTTAGGATTGCCTACTGGGAGCCCGGTTATTATTGAGGACGTATTATATATTCCTGCCGGTGGCGATATATATAAGGTGACTAATCCTGATCAAGCCTTGCCCAATGCCCAAGGAATAATCACTCCGACGCTACATATCGATCATAATCAAAATTATTACGGCGATATTGCTGGTTTTAGTAATTATCTAATCGTTTTTAATGGTAAATTCCAATTAATCGATCAAAATGGAGCTGAGCCCATAAAACTAATCGATGATTCTAGCCAAGCTGTGTTAGCCCTAGATGTACAGAATAATCATCTACAAAACTCGCTCAGCAAATTTAGCCAGCACCCCCTTAATGGCCTTTTCTATACGCAAGATTATTTAACCGGCCAAGTAATTCAGCTAACACCGTTGGTTGCCCAACAACTACTTGATGATGATTCTGGCGGAGCAGATTCTGGAGATGATACTGGCGATGGAGCTGCTGATGTTGATACTGGCGGCACTGATACCGTCGATGATAATGCTGGTGGTGATTCTGGCGGTGATACAGATGATGCTGCTAATAACGGAGATGACCCGATTGATGATTTTGAAAGTGATAGTATTTCTTTGCCTCCTGAAAGTAATATTTTAGCATTTAAGGTGTCTTTAGTTTCTGGCTCCACCTCAGGCAGCATTCCTGCTGATTCTTCATCTACTGCTACCTTATCATCGGCTAGGTATAATAATTTACAAAGGATTACTTTTAACGGGGATTCTATATATGTAACTGAACGAACTGGGATGGTTAAAAAAATTAATACCATCTTAGGTGACGTAACCGTTTTTGCTGGCTCGGGATTAGAAAAAGATATTTTCTCTGAAGATTCTACCTCACATCAATTAAATAATTTGAATTTACCTAACCTATCTGCCATTCACTCTCATGGAAAATATTTATATCTATCAGCATTGAATCATTCTATTCTTAAATTACCAGTATCCATTGATGCCAATTCTGAACTATCTTTATCTGATAATTTATTTGCTGGTGATGGTATTTTGATTGAAAATGGTAAACCTGATATATCGGCTAACTATCCTATAACTCAAGGTGCTCTTTTACCAGCTAGCATAAGATTAAATGCTGTTACTGATATCTCATCTACTTCTCAAAATATCTACGCCCTTGATTCTCTTAATAAAACGGTTCGTAGAATTAGTACTTCCCTTGATTCTAACGGTGAGCGAATGATCACCAACATAGCTTTAGGCCAGGACATTAACTCGATTAGCATTAGTGGCAATAAATTATATTTAATTAGTAAAGGAAATATTTATCGTCTTTTAGAGCCTGATCAGGCTTTGGCTGCGGACAATGGCGTGATTACTCCTGATTTATTTATTGATAAATCGCAAAATTTTCAAGGAGATATAATTGATTTTGGTAACTATCTATTAGCCTTTGCCGATCATAAATTTTGGTGGATTAGTAATAAATCCATTAAAGCGATTGATATTATTAATGGAGATAATAAAAATAAACCCAGTATAAATAATACTACAAATACTATTATCGACACTGCCGGCAATTTATCCTTTGATAAAAATACGCAAACATTTTATACCATAGATATGAAGCATGGCCAGGTGTTGCAACTCACGCCAACTTTTTATTTACCTATGATAAGAGAGTTAGGAGTTAGTTTGTTCTCAGGTGAAAGCGCGGGCAACGCTCCTAGTGATTATCAATCATTTGTTTCTATAAGTGACGCTCGCTATGATGACCTGCTACATCTAGAATTAAATGAATCTATCATCTATAGTGCTGAATTTGATGGCAGAATCAAAAAAATTGATGTAGCCAATGATAAGGTTACCCTGCTAGCTGGTTCTAGTCAAAATGGTGACGTGTTTCCTGCTGATTCTGATAACACTACCTTAGCCGATGTTAATTTATATAATCTTACTAGTTTTACAATTCAAGGTAACTACATCTACGCCTCTGTATTAAATCATTCTATTGTTAAATTACCTAAAGACGCCCCATACGATCAGCAAATTAGCAGAGAAGATACCTTGTTCGCTGGTTCAGGAAATTCTGCTGATTTAGGGCAAGGAGACCTTGATTCATCAAATTACCCTGCTAGCTTTGGTGATTTGTTGCCTGCCCAAATTAAATTGAATAATCCTAAAGATATAGCCTCTACTGCTAATAATTTGTTTGTATTAGATAGTGAAAATAATACAGTTAGGCGAATCAGCTTATCTCTTAATGATGATGGAACTAGGAGTGTAGCTAATATCGTATTACCACATACTCATGCCATTACTGGCATAACTATAAACAATAATAGTCTTAACCTGGTAAGTAATGGAAATATTTATTTATTAAGACGCCCTGACGCTGCAGAAGCTGGCCAAACTAATGGATTAATTTATGCTAGTTTATTACATGATCACCATCAAAGCTATAATGGCGATTTGGCTAGCTACTTCAATTACCTAGTGGCCTATGGTAGTAATAAATTCTGGTGGACCTCAAGGCATGGCAGTACTAAGATAAAGATAACTCAAGTTGATGGTTCTAACATTCCTAATTTGAATGACCCCACCGATGAATTAAGAGATATTAATCTTAAATTTATTCATAATGAAATAGATAATGTTTTTTATACCATAAATCCAGCTAACGGCCTTATCATAAAACTTGTCCCTAAATTCGTTAATAAGATGATTGGTGGGAAATTAAAATATTTTTCTGGTCATTTGCAAAATAAGGATATAAATAGAATAAAGCAAACCACATCTATAGCAAATGCCAGATATTATGGGGGTGATGTTACCTTAGCATTTGATGGGTTAGATACCATCTATTTAGCAAATAATGGACTAATAAGGAAAATAGAAATTAAAAATAACCGAGTTACTCACCTCGCAGGATCTAAACTTAATACTCAATCTCTTCCCATATTTCCTAGAAACAGCATTGCTGCCGGTGAATTAGCTCTTAATACTTATACTTATATTTATTTCGATAATAAAGGTCCTTCTCAAAATCTTTTATATATTAACACTGCTGCATCATCTATCTTGCAACTTTCTCCTAATATAAATAAATATACCACCATCAATAAAAGTACTAGCTACTTTGGTTCTGGCATAAATAATAATATTAGTAGGACTAGCGACAATCCAACTAATCCTCTTTACTATGAACTATATCAGGGCATACCTCTCACTTATGGAAATATTCGAAGTTATCAACTTAAAGGGGATGGTAAAATTGCGGCTAGTGATCATCGATATCTTTATTATACTGATAGAATCAATAAGACATTACGTAGAATTAGCAGGTTAGGCAGCTATATGACCCAACATAACATTCGCTGTCTTGATTATAATAACCCTGTCTTAGTATCTGCAGCTTTATTGATGAATGATGATAATAGACCAACATTATATATAGCAGGTGCTATTCGCTCCTCTTCTTCTTCAATGAAGATGTGTAGATTATACAATCCTCATAAAGCGGCTGCTAGCTCTAATGGAATAATAGGATCTACACCCTTTACTACTACTAGAAGTTTAGTAGGTGTAACTCTATCACAATATGCCAATTATATATTAGCAATCTCGCCAAACACACAAGCTATTATAGATAGATATGGGAATATGGATAATTTATTTATTGAATACGGTGAGGGTCAAACATTCCTTAAACAAATCGGGGCTGTCAGATATAATAAAATGAGAGCTCCTTATTCTTTTATATATGATGAAGAGAGAAATATTTTTTATGTGTATCAATTGGTTACCAACTCAACTGGTTGGTATAGAATTATAACTACCTTAACACCGACCTACGCTGAGAGTGAGTAATTCTGCAATACCATTTGATTGTTAGTGAGCTGGTTTATTGCACTAGATTAACCAGCTATAATGGGCTAATCGGTAGATACATAGCCTCGATTGCTTCAACCATCCATCAGTTATAATGGGTTAATCGGTAGATACATAGTCTCAATTGCCTCAATCATTTATCAATTATAATCGGTTGGGCTAGTCAGCAGATACATAGCCTCGATTGCCTCAATCATTTATCAATTATAATCGGTTGGGCTAATCAGTAGATATATAGCCTCGATTATCTCAATTATTCATCGGTTAATCGGTTGGGCTGACGGTAGATACATAGCCTCGATTGCTTCAACCATCCATCAGCTATAATGGGCTAATCAGCAGATACATAGCCTCGATTGCCTCAATCATTTATCAGTTATAATCGGTTGGGCTAGTCAGCAGATACATGGCCTCGATTGCCTCAATCATTTATCAGTTATAATCGGGTAGCCAGTAGAGGCGTGGTGGTGATTCAACCATCCATCATCTATAATGGGCTAACCAGTAGAGGTATAGGACGATTGCTTTAGCCGTTCATCAGTTATAATCGGTTGGGCTAACGGTAGATACATAGCCTCGATTGCTTCAACCATCCATCAGTTATAATCGGGTATCCAGTAGAGGCATAGCCTCGATTGCTTGAGCCATTCATCAATTATAATCGGATAGCCAGTATAGGCGTGGTGGTGATTCAACCATCCATCATCTATAATGGGCTAACCAGTAGAGGCATAGCCTCGATTGCCTCAATCATTTATCAGTTATAATCGAATAGATGGTAGAGGTGTAGGACGATTGCTTGAGCCGTTAATCATCTGTAATCAGTTAGCCAGCAGAAGAGTAGGAGGCGAGTGACATGATTTCATGATTGAAGGGAAAATGAATCACGCCCATAGTGTGGGACAATTAAAATAGTTAACTTTGCTTATAAAACAAAAAAAAAGCAACCGCCCTTGATAACCATAATGGCTACCATAAAGCAGTTGCTTTTAAAATATACCCCTCCCTAATAATCCTTCCTTTAGTTACTCCCCATCAATTATCGTTTTATTTCAACTACAACATCTCCAACTTCTTTATGTGTAGAATCTGATGGCTTAGCAGTTGACGCTAAAAAATGTGTGAACTGATAAGGATAAGCATGAGAACTATCTCTAGTAAATTCATGAAGTGCTAATGAAGTTGTTGAAGAAGGAAAATCAATTCCTGTTCGCTTAACATATCCATTCAAATCAAAAGCATGCAATGCACCAGCGTAAGCCAGCACATAGCTACCACCAACGTTAATAGTATCGGATACCTTATTCCCCTGTCCATCATCTCCTCCAGGTCTTTCTAAAGAGCCATTACCTAATCTGATTGGGTTAGATACAACAAATGTTGTTGATGACCCAGCATCAAGTTTTTTATTAGTTATCTTAACAGCTGCCAATTCCCTATTAGGGCAAGTAGACAATTCACAATACTCAGCCTGCTCATAGTAGTAAACAAAGATATTGTTGTGATCAGTTCCAGCAGTTAAAAATATACCATTTTCACCTTCTCCAATGGAAAATATCTTATCTTGGTATGTATTTCTTCCTATGCCATGTCCTACTGCTCCTGGATAAGCCCTTACTGTATCTATTTTGATATTAGCATCTTTAGCTACTCCATTTACGTCGCTTATACTAAAGACAAATACCTTATTATCATCTAACACATATAATGAATTTGCGTTTGATACTAGCTGTGAAGGACTATTAAGCTCTACCTTGTTTCGTTTAATATCTTGACCATGCGGGCTAAATGTTGTGCTTCCTGCATTATAATCTATTCCATTATCATCATCTGCATCATTCCACACAAATAGATATTTTGATGGTTCTTTAGCTCCCAGGTCACTAAGATCAATTTTAGCGACGAAGCCTCTTCCATCAGTAACATAAAGCACATCACCAACATTATATTCATACCCTATCGCCAATCCCGTGATATCCTCAAAGTTAAGATCAGCAGCAGCAATGGCAGTAGTAGTAATATCTTCCCCTTTAGTCTCACCAAATAGACCTTTAGTATCAACATGGGTCTTTTTTCCAGCTATTTTAGTCACTATATAATCATTATAACTATCAAATTCTAGCTTAAAAATTTCACTATTCGTTGCAAAATAATATCCGTTTCCCACTGCATCGGCAGCTATCTGAGATATGCTACCCTTACTAATATCGGGAAAGCCACTCCTCTGAAAGTTTTGCGTGCCCACTGCTGTTCCGTCTCGGTTAAACTTAGCGACCTTGTTACCTTCAGATAAAAGAGACTGGCTAATCTTTTTAACTGAACCTTTATTGGTCGCCTTAATATTTGAGTCTTTATAATCATAAAGATAAATATATTTTTCAGCAGTCTGGCCAGTCGCTTTTTCTAAAGTGTGATTTGTTGCTGAGCGCGAATAAACAGCAGGTACGCCATAGTTATCATGATCTTTTATGGAAATAGCCGTGGTAGGTAAAAAATAATCCATTTTATGCTCAAGATCTCCCAAGGCTAAGCCATTTACATCAAACATATCAGGCTTCACCCATACCCGATCATTATGCACATCCGAATACTCATCCGAGTAACTTTGTGGGATGCTTTCACACACAGAACTAGGAGCTCCTTGCCCAAGTGTTCTTGGTGTTGATGATATATCCCAAATGGTCTCTCCTCCATCATACGCAGTTCTTACCACACATTTCCAAGTACTATAAGCATTAGCATTAGCTCCACTATTCCATTTAACATTTTGATATTTAAGTGGAGCGCCTTTATCATCATACTTGGTAGTCATTCTAGTCAAAAAATTAAACCCTTCTGATGAGGTTATTGACTTAATTTCTACATAGCCATAAGGCCATCCAAACTTGCCGTCAACATCTTTGATTGCGGTAAATATAAAAGGATCATCTGCTCCAGAATGACTTTCTCCTTCTGCTTGAAAAAGATTGATAGAATAGCCAATCATGTGATGCTTATTATCTTTATCAATCGCAAAATTACTAAATTTAACATTCCCCCCAGCTTCGCTATGAGCCATCAATGGAATTAGCTCTTTTGCCGTAGTAAATGTTTGATCAATAAAAACATCCTCATTACGTTGGACAGTTACCGAAATACCATCATCCAAAGAATCGTCACCAAGGTCAACCATCGAAGAAGTACCCACATGGCCTGGTCTAAAATCATCTCCTAATGTATCAGCCGCCTTTTTAGCTAATAAACCCACACTTGGATCCACAGAAAAATTTGGATCTTTTACTAAAAGCTGATTTACAGTGGTGATATAATCCATTAGATAAAAAACTATATAAGATTTTCCTGCAGCTGGCATTTTAACCTTTGCAGAAAACTCACTATTATGGGCTCCTCCAATAGAAAAATATGATTCTGATATTGCGTCGTCTTTAGATCCTTTATAAATTTTCGCTTTTTGTTTGTCATAATCTTCAGCAAAAATCCTTATCACGCCCCCCACAAATGATTCTGCATAATCTTCTAGTTTAGCAGCTGGCTTTACAGCACTAAACATTTTGTTAATCTCTTGCTTATATTTAGAATCAGCTTTATCTAACTCAACTTTACTAAAGTATTGCTCCTCTGGGACATAAAGATCATTAAATGCTAACTTTTTTATTTCTGACTCTACATCACCAGCAGCCAAAGAAATAAATGATGTTCCAGCAATTTTGCCGCTTGGCGATAATGAGGCGGATTCAGTACTGTCTTGATTTAATTTAAAGAGGATAGCTTTTCCATCATCTTTTTCACTATCTGAGCTACAGCTAGTTATAAATAAAATTAAGGCTCCTGCCCAAAAAATATTTGTTTTTTTAAAAATATTCATTAATCTTAAAATATATACTTCCATGATTATTCCTTTTGTTAATTTAAAAATAAAACTTCACTTGCTGACAAGTATAACCGATTTTTATAGAATTGTCAATATTTTTTTTAATATTTTTTATAAATACATCAATAAACATATAAACCAGTATTAATTTATACTTTTTAATTGACAAGATGAAAAATACAAATTAGCCTGCCATAACATCGCCGTAGCATCAATTGTTAATTACTACATTTGATGACTATTTAAACTTAAACTTATATAAAAATTAATCATGGGTTTTTTATTAAAAGGTAAATGGGTAGCAGGTAGTATGTTCGATAAAGATAGAAAGGTTGATACTAGTAAAGGAGAAATTACCCAGTTTAGAAATTTTATTGGCGATAAATTTAAATCAGAAAAAAATCGCTACCACCTCTATATATCTCTAGCTTGTCCTTGGGCTCATAGAACTGTTATATTTCGTAAACTAAAAGGCTTAGAACATGCAATTAGCATGAGCCATGTATCTACTATTGTTGAAAATGACGGATGGAACTTTAAAGACTCGCCCGATCCTTTATATGGTAAGCAGTACTTAAGAGATTTATACACCCTATCACAAAGTGATTGTAATTGCAACGCCTCTATTCCTATTTTATGGGATAAAGAGACTAACAGCATATTTAGCAATGAATCTGCCGACATTATTAGAATGTTTAATAAGGATTTTGCTAATTTATCGACTAACGATTATGATTATTATCCCAGCAATCATAAAAGTGAAATAGATGATATTAATCAATATGTATTTGATAATATCATGATGAGTATCCGTAAAGCAGGGTTTAGCACTAATCAAAAAGATTATGAGCTTGGGGTAAAAAAATTATTTTCTTCGCTAGACCACTTAGAAGATTTATTATCACAAAGGAGATATTTAATAGGTAGTAAAATCACTGAAGCTGATTGGCGATTATTTACCGTTTTATTAAGATTTGATATAGTTTATGTAGGTCATTTTAAGTGCAATCTTAAACGATTGGTTGACTATCATCATATTAGCTCCTACGTGAGAGAGCTATATCAAATGGATGGTATTAAAGAAACTTGTGACATAGAGCGTATTAAAACTAATTTTTATGTTAA
>JAERRU010000020.1 GCA_016735295.1 SAR324 cluster bacterium | reverse complement strand
GTTAGTAACAATAAATTTTATTGGGTTTTTCTTTTTATCGTTTGCCATTTAACCTCATTGATTTAAAAATACTTAAAAAATAATCATTTAACAGATTGTTTATTATTTATCTTAGTTCATAATATCACCTAATTATGACATATAGGCTATACACCTCCATCATCTCTATTTCTCGTTTTATCCTTAGTTAAATCCGAAACTATGTCACGGCCCTCACTCCCCACTTGGCCGCCAAATTCTTTCATAACATCTTTATATGTTTTGCTCTTATTTTCTCTAATATAATCACCAATTGATTTATAAAATCCGCTATTTTCAAGCTCCAGCCCAAAAACGTCTTGAATGGTGGCACTTCTTAAATAATGATAGGCGACTCAGCTGCTATTAAAGCCACTGAGTCTCTTTTAATTAATAGATCTGATAAAACTCTGATAAATGGTAAAAATGCAGGCGAGTGTGCTGTGCTTACAGGGTCTTCAATTAATACTAAAGTTTTTTGATCTACTAACTCAACGAGCTTGGTAATAGTGAAGAATATCATTTTATATTCTGGGCTTAACCCATCAAAAAATTTTTTAATCTCCTCAATATCAGCCTCGCCGCACATCTGGTCTAACTCATATTCTCTAAATGTTCTGTCTGTATTTAAGACCTTCATAGAATCAAGCCAATGCTGTTTTCGTTTGCCATCTAAACAAAACTCAATAGACTTAACAAAATCATTCTTAAACTCTTCGGGTGTTTTAAAACTTTTACCATCTAGAGTGTTAAGGAGCACATATTGGCAGGACGCATCTTCTGTATTTCCATCATCATGAACTATCCGAGTATCATTATATGCATTAAAAACAATCGAAACCGATTTGGTAAACTTTTTTGATTCTAATTTTGCTTCTGAGATAAAATCTAAAATACCCGGTTGGATTATGGGGGATTCTTCTTTATTTTTTGTTAACTGATCAGCTATTCCAGATAGAATGGCTGCTTTTCCCACCTCATCTCTATTTCTATCAATAAGAACATGCATATTACTTGGTAGGCGTGGGCGTGAAGAAACTTCTAAATCAATTTTCGTTTCCTTGCTTTGATTAAGTGAATATCGGAAATAATATGGGGTTAAGTCAATTTTTGTGCCTAAAATAATAGGAAATGAATGAGTAACTCTATTGATATCTATACCCAAAAGTAAATATCCTTTCATTGCCTCCACGTCCTTATTTGCTTCATATATCTCATTATTAAAAGCACAATCTCGCAAAGACGTAAGAATATTTTCTCGAGTATCTTTATCAAACTCCATAATTTTCCCATAATAGCTTGACTCACGACTTAATGAGCAATATTCTTCGGGCAATTTAGCAAATTCGCCTATCGGCAGCGGCGTGAGGCCTTCTCCTAACGTCTTTCCCACCTTTATGATGCGGCAAATTCCCAACCACTTTTTATGAGACTTGCTATCAAAATAATATAGGTAGAAGGATCCCTCAAATCCACAATCACCCAACTCAGAGTGCTCAATTTCTTTAAGCCGGCAGGTGTTAGTTACCTTTCCCATATCGTCAGAAACAATAAATTTTATTGGGTTTTTCTTTTTATCGTTTGCCATTTAACCTCATTGATTTAAAAATACTTAAAAAATAATCATTTAACAGATTTTTTATTATCTATCTTAGTTCATAATATTATTTAATTATTATATATAGTCAACTGGCATTAATAAATAACCAATTAACAGATTATTTACTATCTATCATAGTTTCATAATATTATTTGATTATGACATGCATGGCTTAATCGTTTAAATTTGGTAATGCACGACTTTTTAGAGGATATATATATCTGCTTGGTTTTTAAAATGTTAGACAATAAACCGTTTATTTACTATCTATCATAGTTTCATAATATTCTTTAATTATGATATGCATGGCTTAATAATTTACGCTGGGCAATGCACACCTTTTTAGAAAACATATATATCCACTTAGATTAATAAATAACCAAATAATAATAATAATAATAATAATAAAGGGTAAGACTTATGATAGAAAAGATCACCGTAGAAAAGATAGCGAGTTTTGATAATACAAAAAGAATAGAAAAGAAAGAGGACTATGGAGTTATCAGCGACTTAAAGAAAATAAATTTTTTCTATGGTGCTAATGCCTCGGGAAAAACAACCATATCTCGTATTATTGATCGTGAGTCAGAAGAAATCACTACATCTCTCATTGCTGATGATTCGGATAAATCAGATGATTATTCTATTGATTGGAAATCCAAGAAAAAATTAAAAACGTTTGTTTACAATTCAGATTTCATTAAAGAAAACTTTGTCCCAGGTAAAGATTTG
>JAERRU010000031.1 GCA_016735295.1 SAR324 cluster bacterium | reverse complement strand
TTAGATGGAAAAACAATTATTTTTTTTAAGATATATTTTTATTTTTTATAAAAAAAAGTGCTTAGTTATCTAATTTCGTATTTTTCTTCTTACCAGATATTCAGATCTATTTTATTTCGTAGTGGAATGGGCTATTTAAGTGCCTATTTCATAGTATCATTTATCATGCCGTGGATGATACATAAATTTAAATCTAAGCGCTTTGGCTCTGATTTAAAAGATAATCCTGCTCCCATAATGGGGGGTATTTTATTAATTTTCGCCACCTTAGTATCAGTAATAATGTGGTGTTTAATATGGAGTGGCCCTTATGTAATTGCTATTTGCTTTGCATTAGTTGGCTTTGGATTAATTGGCTTTTGGGATGATTTAGTAAAGATAAAGAACCGAGGTAAAATAGAAGCTAACGAAATTAAACCTAGCGATCACACTTATAAAGCTGATGGGCTGAGTGAGAGGCACAGGTTGATTTTAGAATTTGGCGTTACTGTTATATTATTGGGGGTGGTATTTTTTTTATTTTCGCAAATAGATACCAGAATGCAAATTCCTTTTGTGCCAATTAAGAATTATTTTCCTGAGTTACCTGTGTGGATATATTATTTTTTGGCTAGCGTGTTGGTGGTGGGGGGAGCTAATTCAGTTAATATGACTGATGGTTTGGATTCTTTAGCCACTGTGCCTATGATCACTTGCTTGGTATTTGTTGGTGTAGTGGCTTATATATCAGGAGATAGTGAGTGGAGTTCTAGGCTTAAGATACCATTTTTAAACGAAGATGTTAAAGAAATTACAGTGCTTAGTGCTACTATGTGTGGGGCGTTGATAGCATTTTTAAAATTTAATAGCCCTCCCGCGTCTATTTATTTAGGTGATATAGGCTCATTGGGCTTTGGGGCTGCTATTACCTTGGCTTTTATATTTATTAAAGCAGAGATCTTTTTAAGCATAGTAGGGGGGCTTTTTATGATATCTGGGGTTAGTTCTGTGGTGCAATTGGTATATTTTAAGGTAATGTCTAAAATGTATGGGCGAGATTTTGCTCTTAAGAATAGATTTTTCTACCGAGCCCCTTATCATCATCATAAGCAAGCATTGTATAAAAAAGGTGAGGTTTCAATAAATTCTCACTATCAAAAAGTAATAAATAAATTTAATTTCTTAAAAACGACCTATTTAGTAGATAAACCCATCACCCAAGATGGAATAAATAGTAAGATAGTATGGCATAATTTGATAAAAGCTATTTGGTTGCTTATTTTGGCGTTAATAGTATTTATTAAAGTACGCTAGAAAATTGGTTATAAAGTTATAGACATGCTGGATAATAAATTAGTAAAAAAAGAAATACACGGCATAATTAAAGAATTACTTGATAAAAGACGGGTAGTCTTTGATTTTGATACTTTTAAATATATATCAAAAACTTTGCATAGCTGCTCGCAAACTAAAGAAAAAATTAGAGCTAAACGAAAATTAATTTCTAAACGAATAGCTAGTAGCAAAGGTTGCCCGCAGGTTATGCTAGAAGTGAAAGACGAGCTAGCTAGTTTAAAAAATGATTTGCTGTTAATAGAAAATGAATATAACTGGCTCAATACACAATTTTCAGGCTATTTAGCCCAAATACCAAACCTATTAGACCCTTCAGTGCCAGAAGGAAAAGATGAGGCTAATAATAAATTAATTGGTTATGGCGAAACTAAATTAATTGAAAAAACAAAACCAACTTTATCCCACCATGAGATAGCAGAAAAATTGGACGTGCTAGATGTGGCGCGAGCAGTTAAGATATCAAAAAATAGATTCTCAATTTTAACAGGTAAAGGGGCTTGGCTAGAGCGTAAGTTAGGGCAATTTATGCTTGAGCATCAAATCAATCAAAATGGCTATAGAGAGGTTAGTGTGCCGTTATTGGTTAATGAAAAAGCTATGTTTGGTTGCGGGCAATTGCCTAAATTTGCTGGTGACGTTTATGGCACAGAGGATCTATTTTTGATTCCTACCGCCGAAGTGCCATTAACTAGCATGATGCAAGGAGAAGTTTTAGCAGAAAGTCAGCTACCTTTAAAGTTAGTAGCTCTCACCCCTTGTTTTAGGCGTGAGGCTGGAAGCTATGGCAAGGACACTAAGGGCTTGATAAGACAACATCAATTTTATAAAGTGGAGTTGGTGTGGCTGAGCACACCAGAAAAATCGGCTAAGGCTCACGAGCAGTTATTAAAAGATGCATGTTCTATATTAGATATCTTATCATTGTCATACCGAAAAATGCTATTGTGTGCCGGTGATACAGGATTTAATGCTGCTAAATGTTATGATGTTGAGGTATATTTTCCTGCCCAAAAAAAATACCGAGAAATATCTAGCTGTTCAAATTGTACAGATTTTCAAGCGAGGAGATCAAATATACGTTATACACCTAAAGAAGGGGGCAAGCCTAGGTTTGTACATAGTTTGAATGGCTCTGGTTTGGCGGTGGGACGCACGCTTAGTGCTATACTGGAGAATTGCCAACTCGATGATGGCAGAATAAAGCTCCCTGCTCGATTGGCCGATTATTTAGGGGGGCAAGAATTTTTATAATTTGCTTAACCTACAGATGAATAGAGTTAGTTTAGAGCTATTTTTATCTGATACAATAATGGCTGGAATGATGATATTTAGAAGACAAAATAAAAATGTGTAAACCAATACTCAAGTGGGTAGGCGGGAAAAGGCAGGTGATTACTGAGATTAAAAAGCTTATGCCCAGATCATATAATAGATATTTTGAACCGTTTGTTGGTGGTGGGGCTTTATTTTTTGATTTAAAACCTAAAAATGCTCTAATAAATGATTCTAACAAGGAATTATTGAACTTGTATACTGCAGTAAAAGAAACCCCAAATGAATTGATAACATCACTAAGCAAGCATAAAAATGAAGCAAAATACTATTACAAAACAAGAATATTAGATAGAGATAGCAAGTCTTATGACAAACTATCTAATCTTGAAAGGGCTAGTAGATTTATATACTTAAATAAGACAGGGTTTAATGGGTTATATAGAGTTAACTTAAAGGGTCAATGCAATGTTCCATTTGGTAGTTATAAAAACCCTAGGTATTGTGAATCTGAAAATATGTTACGATGCAGTGAATTATTAAAAGATACTGAAATTACTAGTGGCGATTTTGAAAATATAAAAAATAAGATTAAAAAGGGTGATTTTATTTATTTAGATCCACCCTACGTCCCGATAAATACTACTTCTAGCTTTACAAGCTATACAAAAGATGGGTTTGATGCAGATACGCAGAGAAGGCTTAGATATTTTTGTGATTATATAGATAAAAAGGGAGCCTATTTTATGTTATCAAATTCATATACAGATTTTATACTTGAGCTATATAAGATTGATAGATACACAATTAATACGATTCACGCAAACAGATCTATTAATTCTAAAGGTAGTGGCAGAGGGAAAGTTAGGGAAGTTTTAATAACTAATTATTAAAGGTTTATAGTGCCTAGATCACAAGGAAATAAAGCAAATAGTTCCGGTAATACTTTAGAGGCTACGATAGAATCAACCCTTGTTGGTAAGGGTTTTATGCCCATGAAATATAGAGAATGGGAGAAGAATAAAAAAAAATATGGGGCAAAACTTATATTAAAAAATGTCCCTTTTTATACTATTTACGAGCATTCTGGTTATACCGAATTTTTATTAAAAGATGACACTGATAACCATGACATTAGGATAGAATGTAAATGGCAACAGGTTTCGGGAAGTGTTGATGAGAAGTTTCCATATTTATATCTAAATTGCATTGAAGCTATGAAAGAAAAAGATATAATACTAGTAATTGATGGAGACGGTTATAAAGATGGTGCTATAAAATGGCTAAAAGACGCTGTTAAATCGAGGGTTTATCAAAAATATGATTGTGAGAAAAATATACGTGTATTTAATTTGAAAGAATTTATTATTTGGGCAAACACTCAGTTTTAGTTTTAATGTTTATCCATGATAGATTTTAAGCATGAAATAATTTTATCATATATTTTATGGCATAAATTGCTATCTATTAATAATTAAGGAGCTTAAGAGCATACAAAATTAATTTTTATATATTTAAAAATGTTGGGTCACGAGATTAAACAAACAGATTATAAATTACTACTAAAACTATATACTAATGATCGGCAACAGTTGTTGGATGTTGGTACATTTTTACCGAATTTTCATTTATTTGATCAAAAATTCAATAAACTTACTTTGCGTAATTATGAGTATATACCTATGCTGATCAATGTAATTTTGGGCATAGAAACCTCAGATTGCATTAAAGTAATATTAGCTAGTGAAAAATTAGCCAAACGATATCCATGTATTAAATTCTTGGTTATAACAAAAGATTTACCCTTTAGTTTAGCTAAATTTCACGAAGAGCATAAAATCAAGCATGTTACTTTGGCGTCAGCATTTAGTGACCCCATGTTTGCTAAAAATTATCAAGTATTGGTGGGTCATGGCCATCTAAAAGGGCTATTTTACCGCACCACTATATTAACTGATTATATGCACAAGGTGCTGTGGCGCGATTCAATGAGAAATGGAAACGCGGTGGAAAAATTGAATAAGCTTTCTACAATATTTAAAGAGATTTGCCCTTGCCCCATCCGGTTTAACAGCTAAAATATCAAATGCCACTTTACTCAATTTGGATTGAATATGATGGTAGCGCCTATTTTGGTTGGCAAATTCAGCCTAACAAACCCACACCACAGCAAAAGATTGAGCAAGCATTAGCGATTATATATCGTCAAGAAGTGCCAATTAGAGGCACGAGCCGTACTGATGCAAAAGTTCATGCTAAATATCAAATAGCTACTTTTAGTGTCCCTCAAAAGCTCACTTTAGAAAAACTTAAAAGGGCACTTAATAGCTTAATTCCACCTGATATAAATATTTGGCGTATTAAACAATGTGTTGATGGATTTGACGCCCGCTCGCAAAATACAGGCAAACTATATAGTTATAGCATAGCACATGGCAAGTCTTTACCGGCATTTAATAGGAATTATATTTGGCATTTAAATACCAACTTTAATTTTGATTTGATGCAAAAGGTGGCAGACCAGCTAAAAGGTAAACATGATTTTTCTGCTTTTCGGGCGACTAGCTGCCGAAGCCTTTACACGACAAGAACTATCTATCAAATTGAGTTGGAATTTATTGAACAAAGGTGGGGAAAACTGATAAAAATAAATGTAAGTGGTGATAGTTTCCTAAAGTATATGGTGAGAGTTATAGTAGGAACTATGGTGGATATAGGGAGAGGTAGGCTAGAAATATCTTGTATTGATCAAGCCTTTAAAAGTAAAAAAAGAAACCTGCTCGGGCAAACCGCTCCTGCTAGAGGGCTTTGTTTAGAAGAAATTTATTTTTAATCGATATAATCAATAAGCAAGCTAATTTTGGTTCTGGTGCTGGTCTTTGGGTATGCTGTAAACTAGGAAAGTATGCTAAAACTTACCTAAAACATATAGGCTATTGATACTGAAACATCAATAGGTGACGTTTTTACTAGTCTTTCTGTAGTCACTTTGGTAATCGTTTGTTGAGGACTACTATTCACAATCTTTTTATTATTTTGACTATGCTCTAGTGCGGTAATTAATATATCAAAAAACATCACCCAATTTCTACCAAATAGCACCTGATAACCAGGATTAATAACCACCGCATATTGATTAGTTAATAAAGTAGATTTTTTTCCACTTTTAGAAGTGCCAACTAGTGAGGCAAATGTTAAATTACCACCAAAATAAAAACCATTAAATTCTGGGCTACTATTATATTTAACTCCTAATACTATTCGAGATAATGATATCTTATCAATATCAAAAATTGATGATTTTTTTGTTTCAGATGAGGCTAAATCAAGTGACGCCAAATAGTTAAAATGCACCAAATATCTATCAAAATTATAGGCTAAAAATATCCCAGTTCCAGCCCCAGTATACTTTATATTTTCATTATCATACTCATAATCTTTATTTGTCGCTCCAGTGGAATATTTATTTTCTGTGGTGATGGTTTCATTAATTTTGGTATTAAATGTTTGATAAGATACCAAGGTTCCCACATAAAACTTATCTCCCCTTTTTGCATAGCTTAAAGTGCTTACACTTGTAAACACTACTAGCCATAGACAGGATTTTATAATAATTTTCATTAATAGTGGTGAGTTATGTAATTGTTGTAAAATGATGATAATAAAGAAATATCACCCATTTAGATTTTTTAGAAATGTGGCGATAGTATAATAAAGTAAACTAAAGGAATAAACTAAAGTTTAGCACAATTGTCAACTACTATAACATAATTATACCTAAAAGTAAATTTTAGGCAGTAGAGGAAGTTTAGCTTAATCCTTGATTAAAAATTTTTGCCGGTGAGCTCAATATTGCCCGGTAGGTGCTCAGCACCATCCAACCAATGGTGCAACAGCTCAAAATTAGCCAATTTATCAGTGCTGATAAAGGATCTATCACCCAATTAGAATCAAATATTGCCCAGCCAATCAGGCTATATGAAAAATATGCCATCGCCATGCTGATAGTTACGCCAGGTAAAATTATACCTAAATATTGCCCTAACGCTAAACCCCATATTTGCCCTTGGCCAATGCCTAGCACTTTAAATAGATTATAAATTAATTTTTGCCGATCTGATTCAGCTAGCATAATCCCATAAAGGCTAATTAATCCAGTGATAAAGCCCATCACGCCTAGTAGCAATATAAATAACATAATCTTATAACTTAAATCAAGTAATGATGCTATTATCGACCTTATATCAATTAAGGGTATATTGGAAAAATTATCAGCAAAGCGGTAGCTAAAATCGGCTACATTATGATCACCAATCCCAGACACATTAGCCAAATTGGTTTGGGGATAATCTTCTAATACACCACTTTGAAATATTATGAAAAAATTTGGTAAAAAATCATTCCACCTAACTCCTCTAATGTTAGCTATCTTGCCTTTAATTAAATCTCCACTTATTTTAAAAGTCAGCACATCGCCTATATTAAGATTATTTCTTTTAGCAAATCTAGACTCAACTGATATCTTAGGCAGCCCAACTCCATCATATCTTCCCCACTTAGCATCGCCAGAGATAATTTTTTCAGATGAATTCCAATCGCCTTTATAGGATAAATTATATACCCCCATACGCAAATCAGCTCTACGTTTTTCGTCATGACCAGGATTAAACGTAGTCTTTTTTTCAATTTGTTTGCTCCATTCTAATAATTTAATTCCATTAACATCAAGCCATCTACCTCTGACCATAGGACTTAAATTATCTAACTTTGCCGGCTGCTGGGTGATAAATTTTGTTAAATCTGTAGTTTGCTCTGCTTGGATGTCAAATAGAAAAAATTGTGGAGTGTCACTAGATTTTGGGGTTAAAACCTCTTTTTTTATCCCATCATATAGCTCAGGTATGAAAAATAGTAAAAAACTAGATACTCCTACCGCCACAAAACACTGCACCGAAGAAGTAGAATAACGGCTAATTAACAACAAAGCATGTTTAAACGAATTTTTGTTGTGGTGCCAGCTAGAGCGAGAAATTATTAATTGTAGTAGCTTTATCAATAGCTGTGCGATAATGCTAAATAAGGAAAATATTGCTACTAATAATCCGAAAAATATAAGGCTCGTAAAACTAACAGAAATTAATATAGTAACAACCCCTAAAAATACTATAATCACTAAATATACTAAAGACCCTTTAAATATATTCCAGTAGCTTACCGCTTTACCAAAATTAATATTATCTTCGCTAGCTGTGCTAATCTCTGAAAATAAATCAGATAACTTAATATTACCTAGCTTAAGCAAAGATGGTAAACAAAATATCGGTAAGCCTAAAAAGGAGACCAAGCATATTTTACCAATACTCAAAGCGTCAATACTGAGCACCAGATTGATGGTCTCGCTTTTAGCTAAAAATATATTAATAAAATATACTGAAATATACCCTAAAATCAAAGTGCCAATCACCGCTAATAAAGATATTAAAAACATCTGAGCCCCAAACACCAAACGCACCTGTTGATTAGTTAACCCTAAAATTCTTAATACCGCAAAATCAATTCTTTTTTTATTAAAATAATGTCGGTAAAGATACATAGTACCAAGGGCGGATAACATAAAAGCCATCATCGCCATTAAAGTGAGATATGAGCTAACTATCCTTGTTAAAGATAAAATAGTATTGCTCGCCTCTTTATAAGTCCGAACATTAACAGCTTTATCATCATGATTAGCCTTATTTAACAAGGCATCAATAGTTTTTTTAATCTCAGGCGCTAGTCTATAATCAGTAAAGGCGTATCTGCGTATATATTGAATGCGAGTGGTTTTTCGCAAAAGACCAGTGTTAAGTGCACTTTGATAACTTAGATATACCTTAGGAGTAAACCCCACGCTGCTAGTTAACGGCTCTTGCTTGATGATATCATCAACCGTAATTTCTTGATTACCAAGCTTAAAAGTATCGCCTATATCCAAAGCCAAAAAAGCGGCTACTTCCTTAGCAATCCACGCTCTATTGGGGTTAGATAATTGTTGATACGAAATATCATCTACTTTATCTTGCTTTTCTAGCTCTATAGTGCCCACTAAAGGATATTTATCATCTATCACAAATAGCTCCACAATCTTAATTCGCTTTTTAGCCCCACTATCATTCCTAGCCATAGTAACCAAACTAATAGATTCAGTGCTAGTGGCTTCGTCACCAATCGCTTGAGATAGTATGCTAAGTTGATTTTCGCTAAATGGCTGTTTTGATATCACTTCCATATCAGAAGTGAGTTGAGTTCTTAAATTATCATCTAAAAAGTTATTAATCGTTTGATTAAAAGAGGATATTAGCAACAACCCCACCATACCTACGCTTAGGTTGAATACAAAAAAAATGGTGAATTTCTTTTTATGTTTAATTTCTCGCAAACCCTGCTTAAAAT
Organism: SAR324 cluster bacterium; assembly: GCA_016735295.1. Taxonomy (GTDB): domain Bacteria; phylum SAR324; class SAR324; order XYD2-FULL-50-16; family JAERRU01; genus JAERRU01. The sequence goes on along the minus strand of JAERRU010000031.1, from coordinate 5,565 downwards.
AAAATATTAGGCTATCCATTTTATCAGAAAAATTTATTAAATTAATGATATTAATGTTGAACCATTACTGGCAAACAGATTATTTTTTCTAAATGAGCTAATCATTACAATTTTAAAGGCGATAACTGGTCATTTTTGGCTGAACCATTACTGGCAAACAGATTATTTTTTCTAAATGAGCTAATCATTACAATTTTAAAGGCGATAACTGGCCATCTTTTATTTGCAGGACATAATCAGCTTTAGCCGCAATTTTAGTACTGTGGGTTACTATTACTAATGCTGATTTATATGTTTCTACTAGGTCAAAAAATAATTCTATTATCAAATCACCATTTTTTTCATCTAAGCTACCAGTAGGCTCATCAGCTAAAATGATGGAGCGTTTTGCTACTATCGCTCGGGCAATGGCCACTCTTTGTTTTTCTCCTCCGCTTAAAGTGCTAGGAAAATGATTTATTCTATTTTTTAAGCCCACCTTGGTTAATAAACTAATCGCTTTAGCTTGTGCGTTATTAATTTTCAAAATTTCTAAAGGTAGCATCACATTTTCTAAAGCACTTAAATGCTCCATTAGGTGATATTGCTGAAATACAATTCCCATCTCAGAGGCTCTTAGAGCGGTTATTTGTTTTTCTTTTAATGAGCTTAGCTGATCGCCTTTAAACTCAATTTCTCCTTTAAATTCTCGGTCAATGCCTGCGATCATCGCTAAAAGAGTTGATTTACCACTACCTGAACGACCAACTATTGATAATGTTTGGGCGTGATCTAGCTGAAAGCTGGTATCATTAAAAATAACTATTTCATCGGTGATATTTTTTTGAGCGAAGCTCTTAGTAAGATTTTTTACTTTTAGTAGCATTTTAATAAAATTAAATTTAAACTAAGTTAGTATCTATAATTAGCGTTTATACAATTAATATGGTTGGCTAATCTATATAAAATAAAAATATTTCTTATTGATGATATGGTAAATTTGAGTTTAGGACAATTTTTATACTAATCAATATTTTTTTGTTTTTTTCATAAATAATTCACATTCTAGCATTATATCCTTACCACCAATTGAGGGAGAAAGGATTTTTTATCAATCAATAAATCGATAAATTAATAAATAAATACTATGCAAAATCTAATGGGCGCACAATTTCTAGGTAGGTCGAAAATATTTATATATATTTTGGGATTGTTATGGTTGATAAGCGTGGTAAGCGTACCAATTTCAATTCATGCTTCTACAAATATTATTTTTTTAGGTGATTCTTTAACCGAAGGTTTAGGAGTGAAAGTTAAGGATAGCTACCCTTATGTGGCGTCTGATATTTTAAAAAGTAAAGGACTTACCAATCTTAAAATAATAGTAGATGGGATAAGTGGATCTACTTCTATTAGCGGATTTAGCCGATTAAAGCGTAACATAAAACAAGGAGTGATAGCTGATTATTTGTTTTTAGCACTAGGAGCAAATGATGGCTTGAGAGGATTACCGAACAAGGTTTTATATGGAAATCTTGATAAAATAATCAATCTGTCACTAAAAAATAATATTAAGGTAATAATAGTTGGCATGCAAGTACCGACTAATTACGGCATAGAATACAGCCAAGAATTTAGCGAGGTATATAAAGATTTATATAAAAAATATCGCTCCACTAATAAAGTATTTTTGTTAAATTTTTTATTAGAAGGTGTGGCTCAAAACCCGCATCTAAATCAAACAGATGGAATCCATCCCAACACCAAAGGTCACAGCGTGATTGCGAATAATGTAAGTGATTTTTTAGCAAAAATAATCAAATAAATCGATGAAGTATGATTTTAATATTTCATTTTTCAAAAAACTTCACCGATATATCAAAATAAATATCGGTAATCACATATCCCAACCCCTCTATCTATAATATAGCGACCGTTATTTCCTAAAAAATTTCACCAGTATACTAAAATAAATGCCAGTAATTGCACATCCCAACCCCTCTATCTATAATATAGCGACCGTTATTTTATGAAAAATTTCACCGATATATCAAAATAAATATCGGTAATCACATATCCCAACCCCTCTATCTATAATATAGCGACCGTTATTTTATGAAAAACTTGACCGATATATCAAAATAAATATCGGTAATCACATATCCCAACCCCTCTATCTATAATATAGCGACTGCTATTTTCTGAAAAACTTGACCGATATATCAAAATAAATATCGGTAATCACATATCCCAACTCCTCTATAATATGGCGACTGCTATTTTCTGAAAAGATTGACCGACATATCAAAATAAATATCGGTAATCACATATCCCAACCCCTCTATCTATATATAGCGACCGTTATTTTATGAAAAATTTCACCGATATATCAAAATAAATATCAGTAATTGCACATCCCAACCCCTCTATCTATAATATAGCGACCGTTATTTTATGAAAAACTTGACCGATATATCAAAACAAATATCGGTAATCACATATCCCAACCCCTCTATCTATATATAGCGACTGCTATTTTCTGAAAAGATTGACCGATATATCAAAACAAATATCGGTAATTGCATATCCCAACCCCTCTATCTATAATATAGCGACTGCTATTTTCTGAAAAGCTTGACCGATATATCAAAACAAATATCGGTAATCACATATCCCAACTCTGTCACCTAAATATAGTTGCCATCATGAAGCTGCTAAAATAGATGCCAGTAGGGGTCAAAAGTTAATTTACTAGGCCAATTATTTTCTGTTCTTTGTCTCTCATTTTGGGCCATAGTTGTTAGCTCCACATCCTCTCTTCCGCCTAACATGGCATATTCCAACGCTTCTACTGGATGGGAATATTTATTTTTTTCTGGCTTGTCATAATACCTTTCATCTCCTGCTACTCTCATACGCCGATAGTTATATCCCCCTATCAAACCCTTTCGTAAAATTTTACATTTAGGATCTATTAAAAATGCTGGTTCATTCTTAATATCAGTTTGTTTTTTATGGCTTAACAATTTATTTCGTAAAACCTCTTTTCTTAATAGACTGCTATTAGATATCGCCGGTTGAGCAATTATTCCACCAGCTGCTAGGCTTGTATATACTGTTTGTGAATCTGTTTGTGATTTTTGATTTCCTGCTGGGTCTCCATAGTATTCAACCTCTAATCCATTAAAATCTTTATTTATTTTATCATTTAATAGCTTGGCAAATTCAAGTGCCCCTGTGTCCCAAGTAATTAACTCATCAAACACTAACCACTGGCCATTTTTCATTTTTTGAGTAAAAACTGCGGCTGGTGTTCGGCCAAAATCCATTCCTACAATCAAAACTACCCCATTAATTGGCTTTATCTTTTTGCAATGTAATTGATCATTGTATTCAGGGTAAACAGCCTTATAATCACTCACAAATCCGTATTGACCATCTCTATATACCCTTAACCACTCAGGATTAGCCCCATCCATTTGTTCTTTATAATAGCCTTTTGGTAGATTAGCTAAATTTTCTGCTAATTTGCTAATTCCGCTTGGTTGTTTGAACAATTGCCAGCCTTTTGGCCTTGTTTCTTCAAATATTTTATACCACCAATGGTCAACATCTGGCGGATTAGTATCCATAATAATACCTTTAAAATATTCAGGATAGATGGATCGACTAGGAAATCGTAGCCTCCTAGGTAGCATTTGAATTATATTATAATTTATTTCTCGCGCCTCATTTACAAAAATAAAAGTAGCCTCCAATGAAAGTAATTTAGATTCATCCCCTGGTTTGTCTAAGGCTCGAAATAATACATCTGCCACCACATCTTTTGTCCTTATTTTGTGAATCATATCGCTCCAATGAAAAACTCCAAAATAATTTTCTGGAAATAAATTGAGCCAACTACGCAAAGTAGTATCCTTTAGTTCTTTATAGGTATTTCTTATTACTACTGATAAGGACTCTCTTTGCTTGGTTTTAGGATTTATGGGATGCTCTAAAATGCGTTTCATCAACTCATAACAACAGCCAGTAGATTTTCCTGAGCCTAAAGGCCCCATTAAGCCCCTCACTAATGAATTATCTTGATGAAATTTCTTTATCGTAAGGTGAGGTTGATAGGTGATTATATGTTTATTCATTTAATATATTATAATACTTTAGGGATAATCATTTATAATCTATGTTTAGGATTATTTCATTGGCACATTTTTTTTTATCAATTTTATCAATCGCCTCAGTCTCTAACATTGCTGATAGTTTCTTGAGGGCACTTAATTTATCATAAAAGTTAATTTTAACTTTTAATTGATCCTTATTTTTCAATATTTCTATCTTGCTAGCCGCTTTCCATAAATCAGGATCTATCGATTTTAAATCGCTCTTTTCCAGCGATTCTAGTAAAGAATTATCTGGTGCTAAAAAGGCGATTTTAGCTAATTCTTGGATAATTTTTACGCGAGTGATGGTATCTTTTTTAGTTACTGCAATTTTATTGGTGTGTTTTTTAGAAATGGGTTTGCTCATCTATTCTTTTTTTACTAGTAAAATTAAATATACTCATAAATTATGAGCACAATTGAGATGGATAAATTAAAATACAAGGTGCTCAGTTAATTATAATGGTGCCAGAGCTATAATTTAAGATGCCCTACGCATAATGTTTTTTAGCCATTAAGCGTGAATTAACTATAGACGCAGGGCATTTTTATTGAATTTATTAGTCACTGATTATCTAAGAATTAATCAATTTCTGAGCATATTAACAGATTCTAAGCCTACTCCACGTTGGCTTTGTTCTTGATATTTTTCAATATCATTAATAGTCCACCGCGAAGAGCTAGTCCCTGCTGGGTGCAAGGGTTTGGGGAATTTGCCAGCTTGAATTAAGCGATAAACAGTAGCTCGGCTTAAGCCTAAACAACTGCAAACCTGTTTAATATTTAACAACCTTCTAACTTGAGGAGGTTCATCTTCTCTATAATTCCATTCATAAACAGCCTCAAAAGGTGTTTTTGCTGAGGGGCCAATAGTGACACATTCTTTACAAAAAACATAAGATGGAGTGTCTTCTTGAAGGCTACCTTCATCTATTTTTAAACTGCTTGATCCACAAAATGGGCAAGGTTTTAGGGTTATTTTTTTATTCATTAGCTTACAAAAATTATTGATGATTATTAAAATTATTTATTACCAATAGCTTTGTTCATTCATAATGTTTTTTTATGCATATGGTCTTTTATTTTTACTTATCAATACTTATATGGTGCTACTCTATTTGCTATAACTCCTGTTTCACGTAACTATCAGGAGGTATTGATTAATTAGAGCAGGTTTATATACAAAAATAATTTCTATATATTGAAATAATAGATATTATTCTCGATAAATAACTTATAATTAGCAATAATTGATAATTAAATTAATATGTTACCGCTAATTTAAGTAGAGTAAAATTATCATTACATAGTTATAGATATTATTATTTTAGTGAATTTGATAAATCTAAAACAAAACTCAAACTAAGTTTAATATAATCCTATTAAATGATTAGACGATTTAATAGTTATCAGGTAGTAGATAGCGATT
>JAERRU010000025.1 GCA_016735295.1 SAR324 cluster bacterium | reverse complement strand
CCTCATAACAAAAAAAGCAACCGCCCGTGATAACCATAATAGCTACCTCAAAGCAGTTGCTTTTTAAATATACCCCTCGCTAATAATCTTTCTCTTAATTACCGCTCATCAATTATTCTTTGATTGAAATCCTAATATAACTTTATCTGGGTTATGGATCGCTCTCCCGGCTATTTTAGAAATCGCATAGCCATAATGTTAGTTTAAAATTTCACTATCCTCCGCAAAACAATGAGTTTTTTATCTGTATCTGTAGTTATTTGTGATATACTGCTCATGCCAATAACGGGCATATTAACCACATTCCACGAAATAGGAGTGCCCCCACCTGTTCCGCTTTCTTTACTTTTCATAAAATATTATTGATCAAAAAAAAGAGGCCCGCCTGTTACCCTGCTTGAGTATTTATTAGTTATTTGACCATCTTATTCATTAAAATCAGCAATATAAATAAATTTTTCAGCACTCTGGTTAACTACCTTTTCCAAAGTATGATTTATAGATGATAACTCATAAACAGCAACTCCTGCATGATTATCATAGTCTCTTATTGAAATAGCCGTGGTAGGTAAAAAATAATTCATTTTATGCTCAAGATCTCCCAAAGCTAAGTCATTCACATCAACCCTATCAGGATTTCTCCATTTCCGAATTCCCTGATGAACTGATCCATATGGTGAGACTCCATCACACACAGAATTAGCCGAACCTTGCATTGTTCGTGGTGTTGATGATATATCCCAAATAGTCTCTTCCCCATCATACGCAGTTCTTACCACACATTTCCAAGTACTATAAGCATTAGCATTAGCTCCACTATTCCATTTAACATTTTGATATTTAAGTGGAACACCTCTATCATTATACTTAGTGGTGATTTTATTCATAGCCCCAATACCTACTGTTCGAACTACTGATGAAATTTCTATATACCCATAAGGCCATTCAAACTTGCCCTCGGCATTTTTAGTTGCGGTAAATACAAAAGGATTATTTCCTTGCTCTTTCGCTATTTCAGAAAGATTGATAGAATAACCAATCATATAACGCTTATCATTTTTATCAATTGCAAAATTACTAAATTTAATACTCCCTCTAGCCTCACTATGAGACATCAATGGGATTATTTTTTTTGCAGCAGTAAACGTTTTTTTAGCAAAAATATCATTACTACGTTGAACCGTGACCTTAATACTCCCCAAATTACCAATAGCAAAATCAACCACCGAAGAAGTGCCCACATGTCCTGGCTTAAAACTATCTCCCAATTTTCTAGCTGCATCTTTAACTGATAAACCCACCTTTGGATCGACAGAAAAATTTGGATACTTCGTTAAAATCTGGTCTACAGTGGTGATATAATCCATTAAATAAAAAACTACATAACACCTACCTGAAGCTGGTATCATAACCCTAGCGGAAAACTCACTATTATGAATTCCTCCAACAGAAAAATATGATTGTGATATTGCGGAGTCTCTAGATCCTTTATAAACTTTTGCCAAATCTCGGCTGTAGTCTGCGGCAAAAACTCTTATCACCCCACCAACAAATGATTCTGCGTATTTATCTAGGTCATCAGCTGGTTTTACCTTACCAAATATTTCACCAATATTCTGCTTATGTGCCTGCGTTGAGCTTTTATCTATCTTAAGCTTACTAAAATATTGTTCTTCTGAAATATAGATATCGTCAAACTTTAAACCTGCTATTTCTGACTCGCTTATCTTTGATGAATCAACCAAAGAAATTAATGATGACCCAGCAATTTGGCTACTTAGTGGTGGTGAGGCGTTTATTGGATCTCCTTCTTCTAATTCAAAGATAAAAGATTTTCCATCATCTTTACCATTTGAGCCACAGCTCGTGATAAAGATGATTAAGGCTCCTGCCCAAAAAATATTTATTTTTTTAGAAATATTTATTAATTTTAAGATATCTATTTTCATAATTATTCTTCACTAATTTAAGAAACGAGAGCCCCACTGACAGCTATCCATAGCCTATATAAACAAAAATATCAACACTTTTTTTATTTTTTTATATATCTACCGATAGACATATAAACTAGTGTTAATTTTTATTTATTAATAATTATGATTATTATCCCAGCAACCACAAAATAAGATGTTAACTCTAGCTGATATAGACTTCATCAACTATACAAGCTCACACTCATAAACATGTTACTGCCCCATTAGATCATCTAATTTGGCCATTTTTTAAAGCCTGATTTGTGCGTATGCATACCATACACCCCACCAAGTGTATACATATAAAATATATTAGTTTTCTCCGTCCAATACTCTTTAGAGGTTGTATCTTCACATATTTCTTCTAATTTATCGTCTATCGCTTTGGTGCGCTCTGCAGATACCTTATATTTAAGGGTTCCATATCCCAGAACAGATAGGCTCTCTCTCGTCTGTAGGCTTGGCACTCCATCTTCCGGCCAGTAAAGACCATGATAAATTAAAATTTTCTTAGCTGAATTATTATTACATATATATGTCCTCTCATAACCAGAATCCTGCTCATTTGGGGCTCGGGCTAAAAATTTATAAGGAGAGGGTGCAGTAAATTTTATATCAGGACGACCTGAATCACCACAACTAATTAGTAAAAAAGACAGACAAATCGCAAATAGAAAAATAATTGGTCTTTATTTATTATTATTATTATTAATGCACGAATTTACCAACTTTTGTTTTATATTAAAGTCATACATCCTATGTAAATAATATACAGGGTCTAATAATTTTCTATCTTAATACTTAATTTTTGATATTATATTTTAAACAAATTTATTTATCCTTGTAGCTCTCTTAATAGTTTGCGTATTTTTTTTTCTTTTTAGGCATAAACCAATCATTAACTAAGCCTAGTTATTGGGCTATAGTAGTGAGCCTAATATTAAACCTATTTTTATGACCTGCTTTGAGTGAAATGATTTTTGCTCCCTTAAAGTAGGGAGCGTACTAGCTATCGTAAAGTTTAGCAACCCTAATTAATTACCATAGCTTGAGCTGTAGCATTTATCACTGATGCGATACGCAAAGTTGATTGCACACCCTCTCTAGAAATACCATCATGAGCTACTTTACTAGCATGAGATTCAATACAATATCCACAACCATTTATAGCAGAAACGGCCAGTGAATATAATTCAAAATCTATATGAGATATGCCCGGCTTACCAATAACACTCATTCGCATACCAGATTGTGCTTTTGCTATTTCTTTATCACTTACAAAATGTATTGCTCGGTAATAAACGTTGTTCATTGCCATTATTGTGGATGCTGCTTTTGCTGCGTAAATCTCAGCTTCAGAAAGTGAGGCGCTAGCATCTTTTGAAATTGCTTCAATCAGCTTTTCATGGCGAGTAGTATATACGCAAGCCAGAGCGATTCCATAAATCTGATTTTGCGATAACCCGATCGATTTTTCTTCTGTTAAAATATTACCCAAATTGATTTTTATATCTTTCGCGTATTCCTTAAAATCCGATCGTATTTCCTTGATAGACATGTATATTCTCCCTATATTATAGTGGAGAGAAAGCCTCTCCACCTAATTATTGTTTTTGTTAAATTTTTTAATAAATTATTTTGACACTTCTTTTAAATCAATAGTCTCATCCCCCTTACTCCAATTACACGGGCAAAGATCATCAGTTTGCAGAGCATCCAAAACGCGTAAAGTTTCTTTAGGGTTACGACCAACGTTAAGGTCATAAACACTTACATGGCGGATAATTCCATCAGGATCTATTATGTAGGTAGCTCGTTGGGCTACTCCTTCTGCTTTATCCAAAATCCCAAGAGCGCTACACAATTCACGCTTCACATCAGCTAAAAGCGGAAAAGGTAAATTTGTTAACTCTTCTTGATGTCTACGCCATGCCCAGTGAACAAACTCACTATCGGTGCTGCCACCTAAAATTTTTGTGTCACGATCTTCAAAGTCTTCAAGTAAATCACCAAAAGCCGCTATTTCAGTGGGGCATACAAAAGTAAAATCTTTGGGGTAGAAAAACGCTACCAACCATTTTCCTTTATATTCTTTATCGCTAACATCAATAAATACATTATCTATATCTATATCAGATAGTTTTGCTGCGGACGTTGCTTTTAGATTAAATTCGGGAAATTTATCACCTACTCCTAACATTATTTTTCTCCATTTTGATTAAAATTAATAGTTTCATGTTTATCAAATTCGCAATTAATAAAACTTAAATTTACACTTATAATTAATTAACATAATTTATGTTATAACCCCTTTAACATATTGATTAAAAAGAGCTTTTTTTAAAAAATAATAATATATTAGCGTAATAAACTCATTAACCTTGTTTTGATAATTGCAAATGTATATGCTTTATGTGATATGTACAATATATTTATTTTACAATAACGATAAGTTATACTTATGATATGAATTTACGAGATTTAGAATATCTAGTATCAGTCGCCAAGTACAAGCATTTTGGTGAAGCTGCCAGAAAATGCTTTGTTAGCCAACCAGCCCTGAGTATGCAATTAAAAAAACTTGAAGAAGAGCTTGAAGTGCAAATTTTTGAGCGTAGCAACAAAATTATTATGGTTACGCGTGTTGGACAAAAACTCATCGATAAGGCAAACGAAATCCTCCAAAATGCAACTGAAATGATGGATATAGCCAAAAATTCTCATGCCCCGCTAGCGGGAGAAATGAGGATAGGGGCGTTTCCTACCCTTGCTCCATATTTTTTGCCGAAAATAATTCCTAAGATCATAAAAAAATTACCAAAATTAAAATTATTATTGCTTGAAGAAAAAACAGAAATTCTTATTGAAAATTTGAAAAAGGGACAAATCGATGCAGCATTCTTAGCCACTCCCTTGCCTGCTGATGATCACAGCCTAAGCATAAAAGAATTATTTTGTGAGCCCTTTTATCTAGCCGTGGCTCAGAACCATCATTTTGCTAAGCTAGCTAGTATTAATCAAACCGATATTAAAGATGAGACGCTACTATTGCTTCAGGAAGGGCACTGCTTAAGGGATCAAGCGCTTGAGATATGTTCAATGATGGGAGCGTCGGAAAATCAAGATTTTAGAGCAACAAGCTTGGAAACCCTAAGACAAATGGTAGCAGGAAATGTGGGCATAACTTTAATTCCTCAACTAGCCATCCAAAAAAATGACGGCATATCCTATATCCCTTTTAAAAATTCTAAACCATCAAGAACAATAGCTCTTGTATATCGAAAAACCTATGCTAGAAAAGAATTGATAGAAAAAATTATTTCATTAGCACTAGTCTAATATAATATTTCGATCCTCATAGTGAACCAGTGTATCAAAATTATTTAGTGGAATTAGAGGAAGATTGCTCTTAGCATACAGGGTTATTCGCCTCTTACAGTGCTTTTCGACATCATAACCCCATTTATTATACCAATACCAATATTTATCAACCACCAAATACCCATAACCATTGGCTTTATCTCATATATTCTGCATCTTTTTTCTGCCATAATTTAGTATGTTGATGCATACAAAACCAGTCATATCCTAGGCCTTGCATTCTGTTAACAATTTGTG
>JAERRU010000008.1 GCA_016735295.1 SAR324 cluster bacterium | reverse complement strand
GGCTAAACGTTAAGCAATAAAAAATTCCTTTCCCACGAACTAATCACCTTTGAATAATCATCTAGCTCGCATTGCTTGACCAATTTAAACGCCTTAACAAATCTTTCGCCTAACATTTTATGCGCGCTAGATGATTCATCAAGTAAAGTTAAAGATTCTGTTAAGGTTTTGGGTAATAAAGAAATCTTTTTATAATTGCTCCCGGTCACCCTTTGGTTAGGCTCAATTTTTTCCGTTATACCAAGAAAGCCCGCGGCCAAACTGCAAGCAAATGCTAGGTAAGGATTAGTATCTGCTCCGCTTACTCTGTTTTCTACCCTAGTATTAATCGCCCCGCTAATTGGCACCCTTAGACCAACATTTCGATTATCTATCCCCCACTCCACATCAACGGGGGCTGAGCAATCAGGAATCAACCTACGGTAAGAATTTACGTTAGGGGCAAAGAAAATCATTAATGGCTTGATATATTTTTGCAGACCACCGATAAAATAATAAAAATTCTGGCTAAACTCGCCATTTTCATCAACAAAAATATTTTTTCCCGTCGTTTTATCAATCACACTCTGGTGAAAATGCATCGCACTACCTGATTGATCTTCTAGCGGTTTTGCCATGAAAGTAGCTATCATTTGGTGCCTAATCGCTGCTTCTCGGCATGCTCTCTTAAAACGAAACACATCATCGGCTAATTTTAATGCTGGGCCGTGTAAAAAGTTTATTTCCAGCTGAGCGGTGCCGTATTCGTGATTTAGGGTGTCTATTTCCATTTGCTGAGCCTCGCAAAACTGATATAGCGTTTCTAAGAGAGGATCAAAATTACTTAAATGATCCATGCTATAAGCACTTCCCCCGCTCTCAACACGCTTAAATCTTGTTAATGGGGGCTTTAATGGATTATGCGGGCTTGAATCTATTTGTGTTAAATAGAATTCCATTTCTGGAGCTAAAATAGGTTGCCAATTCTTCTCATCATAACAGGCTAACACACGTTTTAGAACATTTCTTGGAGCAAATTCTACATCACTGCCATCTCGTTTAACGCAATCATGAATAACATTGGCCGTTAAATCTTGGGTCCATAGAACTTGGCTAGCCGTGGAATAATCAGGCTTAAGCAACATATCACCTTCCGAGCTATCGGTTAGGTCGTCTGTGTCATCTGGTGAATTGCCGGTTACTGTGTGAAAAAATACATATTCAGGAAGTTTAAAAATCCTTTCTGCTAAGTATTTTTTAGCAGGAATTATTTTTCCTCTAGCAATGCCGGTAAAATCAGAAAAAATGCACTCTACTTCTGAAATTCTGTTTTCGTTGATAAAATCTTCTATATTACTAGACATAAGATACCATTTAATTCACAAAAAAGATATTAAATGAAGACTAGCGATACTCCAAATATATCTACCAAATCATTAACTATGCTATTAGAATTAGCCTATAAAAGCAAGTAGCTAATATTATTTCGACAAGTTTACCTAGCCTAATAGTAAAATAGTTACCCATTTATCTTGTAAAATAAGTATTGCTGTGCTAGCAATAGCATAATTAGCTGTAGGCAATGCTTTACGAGGAAAATTTATTTTAGTATATTATTATAGCCTAAATAATTAAAATATTATTATGCTACTAGAAATAGACCCTAATCACCCATCAGCTCATAAATTAGAGCAAATTAGGCAAAAATTAATCTCTGGGGTAGTAATCTTTGCTACTGAATCTTCTTATGTATTTGGTACTAGCTATGATAATAAGTCGGCTATTAAAAGGATTTATCAGCTCAAACAATTAAGCTATAAACTACCGGCTACTCTAGTTTGTCATAATTTTTCTCAATTTCAAAACTTCATCAGCTCCATACCTACCAGCCTATTTAGGTTAATTAAGAATCATATTCCAGGTAATTATACCTTTATTTTTAAGGCCTCTAAAAATGTGCCTACCTACCTAAATAAAAGTGCTCGTAAAACTATTGGAGTTAAGGTTCCTAGTCTAAATTTAGCCCGCTCTTTAGCTGAGAGCTTGGCTCTACCTATTCTGACTAGTAGTGTTAAAATTGAGCAAGATACCCACGATCCCATTTTGATACATACTAAATATAAAAAATTGGTTGATCTTGTGGTAGATAGTGGCAATTGCTATGTTAACCCTTCATCGGTGATTGATTTTTCTAATAACCCGCCGGTAGTACTAAGAGAGGGTGGTGACGATGTTTCGTGGATAAGATAGCAATAATAGTATAATGTAATAATATTTCTCTATACAATATGCACATAATGTATTATATCATTGACGAATTGTTTGAGGAGTGATTAAAAAGAAATAATAATATTAATAATAATAATAAAATTAATTAATTAATAATGAGTACAAAAGTAAAAGTTGGTTCTTGTTGCTCTCAACCTAAGGTTATTGAGGAATATTATAACTGCCCGATGCATCCTGAAGTTAAACAAGATGGCCCTGGAAGTTGCCCCAAATGTGGCATGGCGTTAGAAGAAAATGACTTTAAAGCGATTGATAATGATAAAAGCGATAATGCTGCTATTACCTATCTTAAAAATCGGTTACGTGTTTCATCAGTATTAACTTTTATTTTGGTGATGGTGAGCATGGGTCGAGATTTTTTTAAGAGTGCTAATGATTTAGTTTTTAATATAAATATCAGCGAAAATTTGAATTTTAGCTTAAATTTGAATTTTTTAGAATTTATGCTAGCTAGCCCAGTTATCTTGTGGGGAGGGTGGATATTTTTTGAGAAGGCGGTTAGTTCTGTAAAAAATAAGTCACTAAATATGTTTACTTTGATTGGCATAGGAGTAAGCGTATCTTATATTTACAGTGTTTGCGCTACTTTTTTCCCTAATATTTTTCCTTCCGCCTTTCGCGATCAAAATGGATTAGTAGCGGTTTATTATGAAGCAGCAGCAGTGATTATTTTATTGGTGATAATAGGTCAAATTCTAGAAACTAGAGCTATGCACAAAACTGGTGCGGCTATTAAATCTTTGCTCAATCTTACCCCTAAAACTGCCCTTAAAATTAATTCTGATGGAAAACAAATTGAAATTCCAGTAGATCAAATAGTTTTAGGTGATGAAATCATGGTTAGACCAGGTGAAAAAATTCCTGTCGATGGTATGATTATAGATGGCGTGAGCACTGTTGATGAATCTATGTTAACTGGTGAACCCTTGCCTGTACTCAAAAAAAAGCTATCTAACGTTATGGCGGGCACTATTAATGGTAATAGCAATTTTGTTATTCAAACCAAAAGAATAGGCAAAGATACTATGTTAGCTGGTATTATTAAAATGGTGGCAGAAGCTCAACAAAGCAAGGCCCCTATTCAAAAATTGGCTGATAAAATATCAGAATTCTTTGTTCCATTTGTTATGTTATCATCTTTGATTACTTTTATTATATGGTCAATATTTGGCCCAGCACCCGCCATGGCTTACGCCGTTATAAATAGCGTGGCTGTGCTTATAATTGCTTGTCCTTGTGCACTAGGGTTAGCTACTCCTATTTCAATCACGGTAGGCACGGGATTAGGAGCTCTTAATGGAATATTATTTAAAGACGCCGAAGCTTTGGAACTACTTTCTAAGGTTAATTATCTCGTGTTTGATAAAACGGGAACACTCACTAGAGGTGAAGCTAAAGTAGTTACTATCAAATCTTTATCAGGCTTTAAAGAAAAAGATCTTTTGCATTACGCCTCACAAATAAGTGCTGTTAATCAACATCCACTGGCTAAAGCTATTATGAAAATGGCGGGTGATAATTTTGTAGCAGAAAAGCTGGTTAGCCTTTCTAATATAGAAGGACAAGGAGTTAAGGCCAACTTTAAAGGTAAGTTGTTATCGGTTGGTAATGAGAAAATGCTCAAAGGCTTAAAATTGGATATGAAAGGTGCTACCAAAGCAGCTGAACAATTTAAGATGCTAGGCCAAAGCATAGTATACGTTAGCTATGGAAATGATGTATTAGGGTTTTTAGGTATCGCAGATGAGCTCAAAGCAAACACGGCTAGTGTGCTTGCTAAGCTTGCCAAAAAGAAATTTAAATTGATGGTTTTAACTGGTGATAACGAAAAAACCGCCACCGCGATTACCAAAGATTTACCCATCACCAAATTAATCGCAAATTTACTCCCCACAGAAAAAGCGGAGATAATCAAGGATTTACAAAAAAAGGGTCATAAGGTGGCTATGATCGGTGATGGAATTAATGATGCAGTGGCTCTGGCTCAATCAGATGTGGGAATTGCTATGGATACTGGTAGTGACATTTCTATTGATAGTGCTAGAATCACTTTGCTAAAATCTGATCTTTCCAAGATATTGCTGGCCCATAAATTAAGTACGGCTACTATGAGCAATATCAGGCAAAATTTATTTTTTGCATTCATTTATAATTTTGTAGGTATCATAATAGCCGCAGGTGTGCTATATCCATTTTTAGGACTATTGTTATCTCCCATGATAGCCGCCGCCGCTATGAGCATGAGCTCTATATCAGTTATTAGTAACGCACTTAGGCTTAAAAGAGTTAAATTATCTTAATAAAATATAATGAATTCTAAAAAAATAATCGGAAAAATAGCTAAATCAAACTACCTACCAGTCATATTATTAGTGGCTGCTATTTTATTTAGTTTGAGATTTTTTGATCAAATTAGCTTTATGGCAAATCCGGTGGAATATATATTATTCGCCTTTGGTAACACCGCCATATACCTGTTTTTAATCAACGCCTACATCCCTTTTGTGCTGTTAATCAGCCCCAAAGGGCTAGGCCTAGCTGGCTTAAAAAAACATCGCCGATTGATAGGCATGTTATCTTATCTGTTTGTAGTACTACATGTAGCCACCTATATGCTAAGCGAACCATGGGAAGAACTAGCTAACAATATTGTTAGGCCGTTTATTTTGATTGGGATGAGCGGGTTTTTGATATTAAGTATGCTAGCCGTTACTAGCAACAACAAATCTATTAAAAAATTAGGCAAAAAAAATTGGAAAAATCTGCATAGGTTTTTATATCTAATGATTCCAATTTTATTTCTCCATATTTCAGCTAAAGATAAAAATAATCCTAGTGCGTCGCTTATCATCTTTGCTCCGCTTGTTTTGAGCTATCTTATTCGGTTATTTTATTTTTTAAAAAATAGAAATAAAAGTAGCTACGCGACCTAAATCTCACTAAATATTAAGCCTAAATAATCTGGTTAAAACTTGCCATATATTTAGTATATATATATGGCTATACTATCTGTCGCTGCTTGACCACTATATCGGGATACTTTTTAAGCTTCTTTTTAATGATATTGATTGTGCTAATTGATTCTAGCTCCAAAAATATCGAAAGTTGCATCTTTTTATCATCAATAACCGAGGTAGTGGAGCGATTCATCTTTACTTTCAACCCTGTCAAAATCTCAATTATCTTATTTAGCGATATCAAGTTATCACTAAACTCAAATATCAAATTTATGCTTAAAGTTTGATGAATATTATCCTCCCAATTTAGTGATAAAATTTTCTTATCATTCAAATTGGTCTTCAACAAATTAACGCAGTCCTTGCGATGTATTTTAACCACCCCAGACTTAGCAATCAATCCTACTAATTCATCTCCAGGAGTGGGTTGGCAGCACATAGCAATTCTACTAGGAATACCTAACAAGGAGCCTTTAGACTCCTTATTTTCTAGCGTGCGCTTGGTCAGGTTTAATGGATTTTTGAGCCAGTCTTTGATTTTATCTCTCGTTTTTATTGGCTTTAAGGGAGCAATAGACTTTATAACATCTTCAGGTTCAATATTAGCAAAGCCTATTTCTTGCAATAAATCTTGGTAATTGGTAAGGGATTTTCTCTTTAAATATTTAAGCATATTGGGATTTTCCTCCAATTTGCTAAAAGATATGCCAGTACCCGCCAAAGCCTTTTGCAAAGACTTTTGCCCCATTTTAGTGGCTCCAATAGATAATTTTTTCTTTAATTCTTGCCTGATAAGCTGCTGCGCTCGATTTGTTCGACAAATCTTCAACCAACCTGAATTTGGCCTAGCTTTAGTATTAGTAATTATTTCTATTTGTTGGCCAGATTCTAATTTTGTCTTAATCGCCGAAAAATGCCCATTTATCCTGCCCCCTATGCAGCTATGCCCTACCTCAGAATGTATGCTATAGGCAAAATCCAACAAACTAGCCCCGTGTGGCAGCTCAATCATTTTGCCTTTTGGCGTGAACACATAAATTTTATCTAAATACAACGACCTTTTCAAGGTCATTATATGCTCCGAAACATCCTCCGTACCTTGAAAGTTCGCCAGCAACCCCCTCAACCAGTTTACCTGCTTTAAATGCTCTTGCTTTGATTTACTGCCGCTCTTATAATCCCAATGTGACGCCAATCCATATTCAGCCAAGTGATGCATCACTTTAGTTCTGATTTGTATCTCAAAAATCACCCCGTTCTCATCAACCACCGTAGTATGCAGCGATTGATACCCATTCGATTTGGAATGGCTAATATAATCCTTAAAACGGCCACTAACTGGCGTAAACGCAGTATGAACAAGCCCTAACACCCAGTAGCACTCCTTATTAGTTTCCACAATCAAGCGGCACGCAATCAAATCGTGCAAGGTATGATAATCTAGTTCTTGATCTAACGATTTTTTATAAATTGAATAGGCACTTTTCGTGCGATAAGAAAATTCAAAATCTATATCATGCTCGCTCAATATATCTTTAAATTTATAGTTCATTCGCTCGTAAAAGCCCTTCCCCTCTTGCAATCTCTCCTGCAAAAAATCATCTATTTCATGATATTTTTTAGGATTTTGCCATGCAAAACTAAGCTCCTCCATCTCATTTTTGATAATATACAAACCCAGCCTATGAGCAATGGGGGCGTAGATATGCAACACTTCATCAACCAAAGTGCTAGCTTCGTTATGATTACCCAATTCCTTAATCAGTTTCAGCTCACCATACCAATATCCTATCCTGATAAAAATTACCCTCAAATCAATCTTAGCCAACATCAATAATTGCTTGATGCTCTCTGCCAATTTCTCCTGATGAGAGATATCTTCATCAATATTTTTCAGCATGGCGTAAGCCTGCAAAATCGAAACTACGTCTTTTGATGTAATCTGAGCAATCTTATCCCAATCGCAATTTTTTTCATTTATGATAGGCACAAGCAAGCAACTTAACGCCGATTGTTGATCAAAATAACCCTTAATTAATAGATTATAGGCGAGATACCCACACTTTAGAGTTCTTTGTTGAGTGGTGCTAGGCTCTGATCCAAGCACACTATTCACATATTTCTCTATTAACCTAACCTTTTTATCTTGCTCATTTGAATGGCTTGGAGAGTAGATATTTTCCTTTTTACTCTTTTCTAAAAGTTCCATTTTGAAATGCGTATCTATTACTGATAGGTCTTTATTACTTTCAAAAAATCTTCAATTGTGGCTGCTAAATCATGATTAGTTAAAACTATATCAAAAAATTTCGCTTGAGAAATCTCAAACTGATAGTTATTCAACCTCAGTGATAAATCTTGACTACTTTCTGTGCCTCGATTAATTAACCTCCGCTCTAAATCTTCAAACGATGGTGGTTTGATGAAAATAAACACCCTCTCGCTTAAATCCATCAGCCTAATATTATCAGCCCCTTGCACATCAATCACTAATATAGCGTGTTTGCCTTTGTCTATTACATCTGCGACCGATTGCTTGCTCGTGCCATATTGATTACCATATATGGTGGCCGTTTCCAAGAACTGATTATTATTTTTAAGTTTGGCGAATTCTAAATCACTTACAAAGTGATAATCAATCCCATCCTTTTCTCCTGTCTGGTTTCTGATGGGGCGAGTGGTATGAGTAATTACACGCTCCATTATTTTATTGCTCTCTTTTAGTGCAGCCTCCACAATGGTGGTTTTACCAGTACCACTAGGAGCTGAAACTATTATTAGCTTGCTCACGTCAGTATTTTAAATATATCGGAAGATTTAATTTTAATCATAAGATAGCACATATCACCAACAAGAGTAAATTTTATGATTTTAAAAAAGAGTATCAGACTGCTCATATGATAGATAGCGTGTGTTTATTATTATCCACATTTAACAATATTAGTCAATCATAATATCTATTTTCATGGGACCTTAAAAAAAGTACCTCTTAAAACGGGATATAAAGCATTTTTATTGTTCGTCCGATGCAATAACATTGATAAAATATTTCTCTAATCATATCGCGATATAGAGCTATTTCAACTATTTTAGTGATAGTTTACTATTATTTATAGTTTTTTGAGTAACATATTGAATTATGATAATAGACGCCATCACTCTCTTTATATGAAATCAATGCTAGCAAGGGTTTTTGGCGCATCTATATTTGAGGTTCGGTAAGGACTCATTACCGAACATTATTTATTTATATCAAGACAACGCCCAGCAACCGGAATTTATCTATATATAGCAAGGACCAATCGTATATTAAGAGCAATATTTGGTAACTGAACTTTTATTTATACACAGCAAATATATCGACGGGCGAAGACCAACCGCATATTAAGAGCAATATCTAGCAACTAAACTTTTGTTTATAAACGGTAAATATATCGGCTAGCGAAGGCCAATCGCATATTAAATGAGAATAAAATACCTACAAATCGTGGCTGTATTTGATAAATGAAGTTTGCGTCGCAACCTCGTCATAGAGCTTGCGCGCCCCATGATTAAAATCTTGGGTAAGCCAATAAACCTGCTCCGCCCCATAATCCCTGGCCTGCTGGTAAAGGGACTCAATTAATTTAGTAGCAATGTTTAATCGTCGGTGACTTTGAAGGACAAATAAATCTTGCAAATAACAAACATTCATTCGCTTCCATCCATGCCTATGATATAAATAATGAATCAAACCAACCATCTTATGGTCAGCACTAAAAGCCCCAATAGCAATAAATTCATGCTCATCACCGCTATTCATCCTTTTCCAAGCAAGATTTATCATATCATCTTCAAGAGTTGCTTCATAAAAAGCTAGATACTCCTGCCAGCATTTCTTCCATTGTTCAAAATCGGCAGCAACTGGTTTTCTAATTATAATATCATTTATCATTTTCATAATTGATAGATGGTCAAATTATTAGCACATAGCCCACCGCCAACCATAAAAGAATCATATACTAAAAAATAGACCTTTTAGGTTAATCTGCCTGCACAACAAAATAGTGATATAACATATGCAAGCAGTTCAGAAAATTTACTTGTCGTCCCCTTCTCTCATGCGTTCAGTTACCAATTTGAAAGTACTCAAAAAATCATCAATATCTTCTTCCGCAATAAAAATACGACTCCTTTGTGGGCCTTGCATAGTTTTACGTGATTCAGTCAAGGTGATATAGCGATTTTTCCCAGATGACTCCTTAGAAGAACGCCTAGCATCTATATAATATATGCGTCTTTTAGTAAATAGTTTTTCGCTACAAATTTCGCTAAAAGTTTCGCTCGAATGATGCTTATGTGCACCAGGTCCCTTAAAATCATCTGACATCATATTCCCCTAATATTATAAATAAAAAATAACTCCAAAAAAACAAAACCACACCCCAACAAACCAACATCAACCATACATAGTATCAAGTAAATAAATAGCTAATTTAAGATAATCTTTCTCCTAAATACGCTTCATTACATTAATTCTAGTTAATGCCCTCCCAACCTTAGATTGAAATTTAGTATATTCAATATCTTCTAAATTACCTTCCTTGATAAAATTATCAACTCTCCCTAAAGCCTTTTTTAACGACGATTTAGCACGTTCCAAATCTAATTTTTTAGATTCTTCAGCTATCTTAACACAAATTTTTACTCTATCGCTATTAACATCTAAAAATCCATAATGCAGTGCAATAAAAGCCGACTTACCATCCTTTTTATAAGTCAACAACCCACTACCAACTGAAGTAATAAAATTAATATGCCCCGGTAAAATTCCTACCTCGCCAGTCAATCCAGGAACGCTCACAAAATCAACTTCTTCTGATTCAATAAGTTTGGTGAATGGCGTATATATACTAAGTTGTAACACAAAAATAATCTGCTATATTATAAATCTTTAGCCTTCTTCAACATCTCTTCAATAGTGCCCACCATGTAAAAAGCCTGCTCAGGTATATGATCAAATTCTCCCTCCAAAATAGATTTAAAACTCCTAATAGTATCACTAAGTTTGACAAATACCCCCGGTAAACCAGTAAATTGCTCAGCCACATGGAATGGTTGTGATAAAAATTTTTGAATCTTGCGTGCCCGATCAACAGTTTTTCTTTGCTCCTCAGTCAGCTCGTCCATCCCCAAAATGGCAATGATATCTTGTAAATCTTTATATTCTTGCAAAGTGCGCTGCACCCCACGAGCTACCTCATAATGCTCTTGGCCTATTATTCCCGGCTCCAAAATTCGTGAAGAAGAATCCAAAGGATCCACCGCAGGATATATCCCCAACTCAGATATTTGTCGAGATAAAACCGTAGTTGCATCTAAATGTGAAAATGTTGTTGCTGGAGCAGGATCAGTTAAATCATCCGCCGGCACATAAACCGCCTGCACTGATGTGATCGACCCCTTCTTAGTTGAAGTGATTCTCTCTTGCAAATTACCCATCTCAGTAGCCAAAGTGGGTTGATAACCAACCGCTGATGGTATACGGCCTAATAATGCAGAAACCTCAGAACCTGCCTGAGTAAACCTAAATATATTATCAATAAACATAAGAACATCTTGATTCTTAACATCACGAAAATATTCAGCCACCGTCAAAGCACTAAGACCTACTCTAAGCCTAGCCCCAGGTGGTTCATTCATCTGTCCATATATCAACGCACACTTATCCAACACTCCAGCATCTTTCATTTCATACCATAAATCGTTGCCCTCTCTTGTTCTCTCTCCCACTCCCGCAAAAACCGAATAACCCCCATGATGCTTTGCTATATTATTGATTAACTCTTGAATAACCACCGTCTTACCCACTCCCGCTCCACCAAATAAGCCTATTTTACCCCCCTTAGCATAAGGACATATCAAGTCTACCACCTTAATTCCAGTTTCTAATATAGAAGCCTGAGTTTCTTGATCCTCAAAAGACGGGGGCTCGCGGTGAATGCTCCATCGGTCACTGCACTCAACCTTACCGCCCTCATCAACCGGCTCACCGATCACATTAAGTATTCGACCCAAAACTCCTTCTCCCACCGGAACTTTAATTGGTGAATCTAAATCTATTACCTTGGTGCCTCTCACCAAACCTTCCGTGCTTCCCATAGCAACGCTACGCACAGTATTTTCACCTAAATGCTGCTGCACCTCACTAATTAAAGTGTGCTCTTTATCACCAATTTTATATTCTATCTTTAAGGCATTATAAAGTTTGGGCACATCATCTTTAAATTCTACATCAATGACAGGGCCGATTACTTGAGATATTTTTCCTTCTAGCATAACTATTTTAGTTTTTTATATGTTCGCCTGTGAATAAAATTTGTATTGTTTTAAAAAATTAATTAATCGATTCCACACCAGAAATAATTTCAATCAATTCCTTAGTGATTGATGCCTGCCTAGCTCGATTAAATTGAAGCAATAATCGTTTTAATATATCACCAGCGTTGTTAGTCGCCGCGTCCATCGCCACCATTCTTGCACTATGCTCACTAGCCACATTATCAAATAAAATCTCCAGAGCAATGTTTTCCACGTAAAGTGGGACCAAATTATTTAAAATTTCCTTAGGATTTGGTTCATAAAGATACTGCCCCGATATTTTATCTTGGGCGGGCTCTTTACTCTTTTGAATCTTTATCGGCAATATCTGGCTGACCACTGTTTCACGTTGTATAATAGATTTATAGCTATTATACATCACATAAAGGGCGTCCAATTTACCCTCTTTATAATCTTTTAAAAAATGAATAACATAATTAAGCACCTCCTTTCTTTGCAAGGCATCGCCCAAATCGGCATAATTACAATCTATCACATAATCATGGCGTTTTAAATATTCGTATCCTTTTTTACCAAAAACCGCAAATGAGAAATTATCATAATTTTCTTTTAATTCTTCTTTAACTAATTTTGGTATTTCCTTAAATATATTTACATTCAATGACCCGCAAAGGCCCTTATCAGTAGTTATCACCATGACCACTGCTCTCTTTTTTTTATCACCTTTATTGTTTTCTTTATCAAAAAATATACTATCTTTTGCTTCTAATGTATCATAAAGGCGATGCACCATTTCTTTTAAGGCCAACGAATAGGGTCTAATATTCTCTATATTTTGTTGTGCTTTTCTAAGCTTTGAGGCAGACACCACCTTCATTGCTCTAGTGATTTGTTGCGTATTTTTAATACTGCTTATTCTTAACCTAATCTCTTTTAACTTAGACATAAATTTATTATCTAGATCTCTAACCCTATAATCATAATCTTTGACTCACCATAACCATTATTCTTTTTCACTTTTGAAGATTTTAGCAAAATCTTGCAAGGCATCTTGTAACTTTTTTTCTACTTCGCTAGTTAAAACTCCATCTTTATCAATAGAATCCAAAATATCTTTATGCGACGCAGAAAAATGTTTATGCAAATCCGCCTCATAGGTAGCAATATCAGACAATTTATAATTATCTATATACCCCTTAGTCGCCGCATACAAACTCAACACCTGCATAACTATGCTCATCGGCATATACTGCTTTTGCTTTAAAATCTCTACTAGCTTGGCTCCCCGATTAAGTTGCTTTTGAGTAGCCTCATCTAAATCTGAACCAAATTGTGCAAAAGCCGCCTTCTCCCGATATTGTGCCAAATCAAGCCGCAAAGTACCCGCTACCGATTTCATCGCCTTTATCTGTGCCGATCCTCCCACTCTAGAAACTGATATCCCCACATTAATTGCCGGCCTAACTCCATAGTTAAATAACTCGGTATCTAAAAATATTTGCCCATCAGTAATAGAAATAACATTAGTCGGGATATACGCAGAAACGTCCCCAGCTTGTGTTTCAATGATAGGTAACGCAGTTAAAGAACCACTTTTATACTTTTCGCTAAATTTACAAGCCCTTTCCAATAACCGTGAATGCAAATAAAATACATCCCCAGGATAAGCCTCTCTGCCCGGTGGTCTCCTCAATAATAATGATAGCTGCCGGTACGCCACCGCCTGTTTAGATAAATCATCATAAATACACAAAACATGCTTGCCATTATCTCTGAAATATTCGCCCATCGCACAACCACTAAATGGAGCAATAAATTGCAATGGGGCAGGATCAGCCGCCGTAGCCGATACTACTATAGTATAACTCATCGCGTCCATTTCCGTTAATTTTTGCACCACCTGCGCCACCGTGGATTGCTTTTGACCGATAGCAACATAAACACAAACAACATCTTGGCCTCGTTGATTTATAATGGCATCAATCGCTACCGCAGTTTTTCCCGTTTGCCTATCACCAATGATAAGCTCACGCTGCCCCCGCCCTATCGGAATCATTGAATCGATAGACTTTAAACCAGTCATCATGGGCTCATGAACCGATCGCCGCTCCACTATCCCAGGAGCTATAGCCTCTATTTTGCGGCTAGCCTTTGTATCTATTTTTCCCTTTCCATCCAAAGCCTCGCCTAATGCATTTACCACCCTACCTAGCATAGCCTCACCAACTGGAACAGAAGTGATTTGCTTGGTTCGTTTTATTACATCGCCCTCTTTTATGCCATCTCCCACACCCAAAATTACTACCCCCACGCTCTCCTCCTCCAAATTAAGGGCCATGCCCTTTGTGCCATCGCTAAATTCTAATAATTCGCCAGACATGCACTCATCCAAACCATATACCTGAGCTATTCCATCGCCCACTGATACCACTGTTCCTACTTCATTTACCGATACCTTTTGCTCAAAATTATCTATTTCCTTGCGGATAATTTTACTAATTTCGTCCGTTCTTATATTCATAAACCTAAGTTAAGTTCATTATGTTTTATTTTAAAAGACACTTAAAGCCCCTCACATATTTTTTTACGCAACATCGACAAATTACTAGCAATACTCCAATCATATTCCTTATTGCCATCACGCAAAACATAGCCCCCCACTATTTTTTCATCAACAATGTTATTAACTTGATATTTTCCCCCTTTCAACTCACTTAATCTCTTAGCAAATGAGCCCAAGCTATCTGCTTTTAACGATACCGCACTTATCAAAGTTACTGATTTTTCATTTAACTCTGCCTTACACATATCATCAAATTTATCAATAAAATCAACCAATAAATTTATTCGAGAACGCCTCAATAATAATAAAATAATATGAAAAACCGGCTTATCAAGGGTAATAACCTCTCGTAACCCAGTAAGTAAATCTTCCTTTTTATATCTACTTATCTTAGGGCTATTTAACGCCTTGTGTAATTCTTGATTATCCTTATTAGTTAATGCACTCTTAAATTCTTGCAACTGCTCTTTATAAATAGAAATCTTTTTATCATCAATCGCAATGTCTAACAACGCCTTGGCATATCTTTTAGCGATAGTTTGTTGCAACATATTTTTTTATTTTTTCTTTCTTGATAAAAGTAATACCTATTTTAAACCCTTAAATATCATCTCAAAATTTTCTGCTTCTACTTCTTTACCTCTTGATTTATATTTAGCACAAAATTTTTGAGTAGCCTCATCAAAAATCGCTAGTTTAACCGCTAAAATAGAATCTCTTTGCATCTTTTTTAATAGCGTATCTTTTTCTAATTCAATTCGCTCAGTCTGGCCAATAGCCCTATCTATAATATGCTTACCTTGCCCCTCAACTAATTTTAACGCCACTTCTTGTTTTTGTGCTAACTCATTTTTTAGTTCCACCTTTCCCCCTTCTAACTCGGTTAGCTCTGCATTAGTTTCTTTTAAATTTACCTCGCTATCGACAAAGCTTTTACGCCTGCCTTGCAATAAAGCGTTTAATGCTTTAGGGATTTTATCTCCTGTAAATATCACCACTATTAAACCTAAAAGCACTAAATTAGTGACTCGGTAAAAAAGATCATAGTAACTACTAGCAGTGTCGCTATAAAAATTAGCGTAAACCCAAACCCCAATAGCAAATAATGCTAAAGTAATGACTATACTATATAATAGTTTAACTCTCATAAAAATTTCCTAGTTAAGCCCTCACTTAAACCTTCAACTTGATTTTTAAGTGCTAAACCTAACTTTTTTTCCTCTTTAGTTAACAAATTCTCTTGCTCTTCGATTTCTTTTTTCACCTCTATTTGTTTTTGGTTAATCACTTCAATAGCTTTAGCTTCAGCCTTATACAGCATATCTCGCTCTACTTTTCTGATGTGATCCCAATGCCGCTGCTTCACCTCACCCATTTCATCTTTTAAAGTGGAAATTTTCTCTTGATTTTTCTCACCTCGCTGGGCATTATCAAAAATATATTGCTTGCGTAAAGCCAGATTATTAATCACCGGTTTAAATAACCATCTATTCATGAAATATATAACCACTAAAAAAACTACTAGGCCATACAACGCAGTAGTCCATTCAAAGGTTATAATTCCTAAATCTAATATTCTATAATCAGCTACTTTTCCCATGAAAAATCTATCGCAAACTAATGTACTCGTTACTCGTCAAGACGCTCCTTCGTATATTTTAACATCTCACTTACGCAAATATAATTATAAAATTGTTAATTTACCGATAATCAAACAAATAATAATCAAGCATCAAATAACCAAATTAGAAAAATTAATTCCTACCATCACAAGTGGTGATTGGCTAATCTTTACTAGTCGATATAGCCTGACCCTCTTTATACAAACGCTACATAAATTAAATTTTATGGATCATTTTTTATTAAAACTTCCCATAAATTTCGCTCTAGTTGGCCCGTCTATTAAAAATTTGTTGTATGAAAAATTATTAAATCAACAAAATTCTAATCAAACTAACTCCCTCTTATCATTAGAAACAAAAAATATTTTTATGCCTCCTAAATCATTCTCTTCCGCCTCGTTAGCAAGCCACCTCAAAAAACATCTTCCTAAAAATCAAACTACTTGGCTAATCACCCCTCAAAAAAATATATCTCCCCCAAACCTAGTTGATCCCTTAATTAAATATCTAAAATCAGCTTCAAACTGTCAACTAATAACACCCTATAAAAGTGTTTCTCGCCATGAGCAAAAAGATAAATTAAATGAAATATTAACCAATCTTCCCCCTCACAGCTGGTTAACTTTTACCAGCCCCTCTGCCGTTAAGGCATTTTTTGCCATGATTAACAATAAAAATATCATTTTAGCTGACAAAAAATTTGCCCTAATCGGACCATCCACTAAATCGGCATTTGATATCTATTATAAAAATATCACGCCTCTAGTGGCTAATCCTTCTACTTTAGAGACTCTTGCTCAAAAAATATATCTCGCCGATTATCCCTAAAAAAATATGAACCTATAGTAGTATTAAAAATGCTACCAAAAGTGCAAATATAACCAATGATTCTATTAAAGCCATTCCTAATATGAATGGTGTAAAAACCTTGCCCGAAGCACCAGGATTGCGGGCTATGCCCTCTAATGCTGCTGCTGCTGCCTTGCCCTGGCCCAATCCGCCGCCTATTACCGCTAAACCAATTGCTAAACCAGCACCTATCTCTTTAACAGATACGCCGCCAGTAGCCACTTCAGCCGCTTCTTGTGCAAAAACATTAACTACTAATGCTAAATTAACCACCACCGCTAAACTAAGACCCCTCCATAAATTTTTCAAAACCATGATATTCTTTCTCCTAATTATTATTATATTATTTTATTAAATTAAAATTAAACAAACACTAATGAGCCTCTTCCGCTGCTCCAGACACATACACAAGCGATAATTGAAAAAATACAAACGCCTGCACAAGTGATATAAAAAGCCCCAGAACTATAAAAGGAATAGGTAATATTAGTGGGAATATACGCTCGTTAAATATCGTTACCACAAAGTGATCACCGACAATATTGCCAAATAATCTCAATCCAAGTGTTAGTGGCCTAGCTAGATGGCTAACAAGCTCTATGGCTCCAATTAACGGAGCCAAATAAATCACCGGCCCCAAAAAGTGATGCACATATCTAAATTTGTGTGCCTTAATGCCGATGTAATTGTAAAGCAAAAAAGAAATACAACCTAACGTAAAGGTTATACTAAACTTATCTGTAGGTGGAGTAAAACCAGGCACTAACCCGATCATGTTACAAGTCAAGATAAACACAAAAAAACCTCCTAGTAACCAAAATAGTTTTTTTGCTGAATCACCAATATTGGTGTGGACTATTTCGTATAAGGATTCTATCCCTATAACCACTAGATTACTAAAACCGATTTTAGCTGCTGGCGGCACTAATTCTTTTGTGCGATACTTTTTCCCTGCGAAAAAAGACACTGCTATCAAAAAAATAGCCACAAATAGCAAGCTCACCCCCGGATGTGGATCTATTCCATAATCCGCTAGCAATTCTTCCAAAAAATGCAGGTAATGACCCCAAGCAAAAACGATCGATTCAGATTCCATATTCTAGTAATTCAATAAATTTATCCCTCACCGAAGAACATATATTTTTTTATTCTTAATTGCAAACCTCAAAAAATAAATATTTTATTATATAATAAAAATAACCTTTAATATCAATCGATTAAACCAATTTATTTATTTATTTTTATTTTTAAAATAGTATAATTACAAAATTAAATTAATAAATTAATTAAATTAATTAGGATAATATTCGTCATTTATATTAAATTAATAGTTGCTAATTATTGCCAATTTCACTATCTATATATTTTAAAATAATTCATATCTTACCCTATTTAGCATATCCACAAGGATATATCTAAAATTTAGTGGGTCAAAATTTATAAATTAACTATTAGAACTCTATGAATAACTATTTTTATGCCCTAGATCATATTCCTGAACAAAATAAATTTAAAGCAGGTGATTTATTTATATTGTGTGGTGAACTTTTTGGCAGGGGTTACGCCAGTGGTCTAGTTAACGCTGCTAAAAAAGCTAATATGAAAATAATAGGCTTTAGTGTTGGCCGGCGAGAAAAGGGAGTTTTACGAAAATTGACCACCGACGAATTAGAAAAAGCTCAAGAAAATTTAGGCGGGGAAATTATTAATCTTCCTTTAGAAGCAGGATTTGATTTAGAAAAAGTTAACAACACAACTATAGTTGACTTGCTAAACACTGTTAAACTTAATAATTGGCAAGATTTTGATTTTGATAGTGACCTTGTAGAAAAAGCGATTAAGCAGGGGCAAGCTAGATTTAAAAAAACCTTGCAAGAAGTTATTTCCATAGTTGAGAAAAAGCATCAATCGGGGCAAAATATTCACTTTGCTCATATTATGGCGGGGGGCATTCCTCGGGCTAAAATTATGATGCTTATTACTAATCGAGTTTTTAGAAGCCAAGGCGAGCGATATATTCCATCTGCTGATTTATGGAACAGCAAAATTGGTAAACTAGTTGAGCTTAGTTTTAATGAAGTCACCGCCGACACATTTTCATATCTCATTGAAGCGACTAAAAACTTGCGAGCTACTGTGGCTAAAGGGAATAAAGAGGTTAGCTATAGCTCTTATGGCTATCATGGTTCTGAAATTTTGATTGATGATGCGTATAGCTGGCAAACCTACAATCCTTATCAGCAAGGTCACGCTAAAAAAAGATTAGAACGCCACGCCATTGCTGCTAGAGAGAAAGGAATAAAGGCTACTGTGTTTAATTGTCCTGAGATTAGAACTAATTCTAGCGATGTTTTTATTGGGGTTGAGCTATCTTTGCTCCCTTTTTTACATTCATTAAAAAAAGAATGTTCTGCTAATATATCTACCCTTGTTTGGGAAAATTCAATCGCTAAACTTTCGCCTGATGTTTCGCTGGAGAGCATATTAGCAGAGCTTAATGATTATTTTACTGGCGAAATAATGAAGCCTTACCGAAATTTTGATGATTGGCCTTTAGAGAATAATCATGATTTGGCTGAACTTATGGTAGGTACCTCTAAAAAGGTTACTGGCTCTCATATAAACAGAAATGATTTGATTGTTGATTATTTAAGCCAAATAATTATTCGTTCATCTGGTCAACTTATCTTTAATTCATCTTTGGTGTTGGATAAGCCAGTAGTGTGGTTAGGGCATAAAGTTTTGGCACAAAATATTGAACAAATAAATTTGGGCTAAGTAAAACATCAACAATATTAATAATAATAATATAATAATATAATATGATACTTTCTGATAAGCACATCAAAAAAAGGCTAGCCGATAAATCTTTGGTGATAAGGCCTATTGTTGATTCTCAGGTGCAAGGGGCGTCAATTGATTTAACATTGGGTGATAGTTTTTTAAAGATTAAAGACCATACTTCAACTCATTTAAATTATAAACAGGAGGCGTCTTACCATAAAATAGTTGAGACTACTATAGTAATCGCTCCACAGTCTTTTATTTTAGCTACTACTAATGAATATTTAGGAATTCCCACTGATTTAGCTGGTATAGTGGAAGGCAGGAGCTCGATTGGTAGGATGGGGTTGTTCATCCAAAATGCGGGGTTAATCACTCCAGGATTTAAGGGTACATTAACTTTAGAGCTTTTCAATGCTAACAATTTACCATTAGTTTTAAAGGCTGGTATGAGGATATGTCAAATATTACTTTTACCACTCTCTAGCCATACTGATAGTCCTTATCAGGGAAAATATCAGGGACAAAGCAAGGTTACTGGTAGCCGACTTTTTGCAGAAAATAGCTCGCCTAATGATCAAGAGGGTGACGAGCCGATTGAGGTTATTAAAGGATCTGATTCGCTGGTTAAGTCAGCTAATAATGAGATGGTTGATAATAAACCAATCTCTATCGCCTCTGATCACGCTGGTTTTGCTTTAAAATCTAAAATTATTGATTATCTAACAAAAAAAAATATTCCCTATAATGATTTAGGGACTTACTCTGCTGATAGTGTTGATTATCCTGATTACGCTTTTAAGGTGGCTGACTCTATTAACAAAAAAATAGCAAAATATGCTATATTAATTTGCAATACAGGGCTTGGCATGTCAATCGCGGCTAACAGATTTACCGGGATAAGAGCGGCGTTATGTGCTGATGATAATGAAGCGTCATCAGCGAAAAAGCATAATAATGCTAATGTGCTAGTGCTTAGTGCTCAAAAATTAAATCACCAAGACTTTTCACCTATTTTAGGTGCTTGGCTAGGGGCCAGCTTTGAAAAGGGACGCCATGAAAGGCGAGTTAATAAAATTGAGAACCTAGCTAAAATTTAAATAGTTAACTATTTGCTTAAGCGTTTGTGCGTATAATATAATATATAACAAGCTATAACATTATGAATAATGCTCATATCCAACCAGATAAGCGGGATTTAGCCAGTTTTGATGCTGAAGTTGATTTAGCTATTAAAAAAGAACAACTAAGGCAATTCAATAAATTAGAGTTAATTGCTTCTGAAAATTATGTATCTAATCGTGTGTTAGAGGCTGCGGGCTCAGTGTTTACTAATAAATACGCAGAAGGTTATCCTTATAAAAGATATTATGGAGGCTGCGAAAATATTGATATAGTAGAAACATTAGCTATTGAAAGATCTGCTAAACTTTTTTCTGCTGAGTGCGTAAATGTGCAGCCACATTCAGGCTCTCAAGCCAATATGGCGGCTTATTTATCATTATTAAAACCAGCGGATAAGATAATGGGAATGAATTTATCTCATGGTGGACATTTAACCCATGGGGCGAAGGTAAATTTTTCAGGATTTTTGTTTGACGTGGTGGATTATGGAGTAAGGAAAGATAATAATTTGATTGACTATGACGAGGTTTTAAGCATCGCTCAGCGAGAAAAACCCAAAATGATTATCGCCGGTACTAGTGCTTATTCTAGGAAACTTGATTTTAAAATATTTCGTGAAATTGCTGATCAGGTAGGAGCTTTTTTGGTTACGGATATGGCTCATATAGCCGGGTTGGTAGCCGCTGGAATGCATCCTAGCCCTATCAAACATTCACATATCACTACTAGCACCACTCACAAAACTTTGCGTGGACCTCGGGGGGGAGTGATTTTTTGTGACCAGACTTTAATAAAAAAGGTTAATTCTAAAATATTTCCTGGTATCCAAGGCGGCCCCCTATGCCATATAATAGCTGCTAAGGCGGTGGCGTTTAAAGAAGCCTTGGAACCAGAATTTAAAGCTTACGCGTCGCAAGTAATTAAAAATGCCTCAACTTTAGCTAATAATTTAATTGATAAAGGTTATCACATTGTCTCAGGAGGCACTGATAATCATATGTTTTTGGTGGATTTGAGAAATAAAAATATCACCGGTAAAGAGGCCGAGCGTTCTCTAGATATGGCTAACATCACGCTTAATAAAAACACTGTACCCTTTGAAACACTTAGCCCTTTTGTTACTAGCGGCGTTAGGATTGGCTCGGCGGCTTTGACTACTAGAGGATTTAAGGAAAAAGATATGTCAATAGTTGCTGATTATATTGATCAGGCTATTTGCTGCTATGATGATGAGGATAAATTAACCAAAATTGGCCAATCGGTGAGTAGTTTTGCTAAGCATTTCCCGTTATTCACTAAATTCGGGTAATAGCATTATTTTTTAAAATTTAATATAAATTATAGCAATGGAAAGTAATAGCAATAATAGTCTAAAATTAGGTAGCGAGCCCCCAGTATTTAATTTGCCGGACACCATAACTGGTAGAGGAGTGACCTTGGATAGTTTTTCTGATAGCAAGGTGCTAGTAATTATGATTATGTGCAATCATTGCCCTTATGTGGTTAATATTGAAGAACATTTAGCTAAATTTACCACTGAATTTATCGGTAAAGGGGTATCCTTTGCTGGTATTAGTGCTAATGATATTGATAATTATCCCGCTGATAACCCTAGCAAAATGCGTAGCAAAGCTTTACAGCTAAAATATCCATTTTTTTATCTTTACGATTATTCCCAAGAAGTAGTCAAGGCATATGGAGCTGTTTGCACGCCGGAATTTTTTGTTTTTCATCAAAATCAAGGTTTAACATATCATGGCCGGTACGACGCATCTTCGCCAGGAAACGACCAACCGGTTGATGGAAACGATCTTAGAAAAGCGATTGAGGCTGCTTTAACAGATTCTCCCCCTCTTAAAAATCAATTTCCTGCATTAGGTTGTAGCATTAAGTGGAAGTAATCTTGCATTATGCTTAACTACCTAATTACGGCTATATTTTGCTGGTCATTATCTAGCAATATCGGCTAATGTTAAAATTTGGCGATTTGGCGATTTAGGGGGTTGAAATATTTAATTTAGATGTAATGGAATGGTTAAGAAGTATATTTTTATATTTATCAGTTTTATTTTTTTGAATATGGCTTTAGTTCCGGCTAGTCATGGATTAATTGAGATTGATTATTATCAAAAAATCTATCTTAAAGAGGAGATATCGGCAAGATTAAATCAATTATTGGATTATTGGTCGAGTGATAATTCACAAATTATTTATGATGAATTTGCTGATAGCTATTCTAAATATCAAGTTAAGAGACTTGAATTTACTAACCGCATGCTCAAAAAAAAGTGGTTACCAAACAAAGATACCACCCAATTAGATAGCGAGAATGTTAAATTTATCGGCTTATCTAGAGCTTTTGTGGTGGTTAATTTAGAATTTTATAATAAAAGAAATCCCAATAAAAAATTCTCACGTGCAGTCACCCTAAATTTGACATATGAGGATGTAGATTTAAAAAGAACTTGGTTTTTTGATTTACTCCCCTTGTTAAGAGCCTCATTTTAATATTAATATTAATTCTAATTTCAGGTTTCACAATCGCTATTACTCCTTTAGCGAATTGATATTTTTTGTAATCATTTTTAACTGAAGCGGGAATAATTTAGCCAAATTAATCGTTTTTTCAAAAAAAGGTAGTGGATTTGAATGAAATTTCAATATTTCTTGATTAAAAGGATTAATAAATTCAAGCATACTAGCATGGAGCAGTTGCCTTTTAATGATATGCCCACTTTTAGTTTGATAGAGGGTGTCATTTTTCAGGTAATCTAGAAAGTCTTGATCGTTCTTTCCATATAACTTATCACCTAAAACCGGCGCTTTTATGAGCTCGGCGTGGCATCTTATTTGATGGGTTCGGCCACGGTGGGTGGTGACTTTGGCGAAGGTTAAATTATCTTCACAAGCGATATTCTCAAAAACACTTTGCGCTGATTTACCATTAGAATCACATATTTGGCGGATATGAATTAATGAGCGTCCATCATTTTTAGTGATAGGCATGTCCACCACCACTTTAGGCTGGTCTAGTTGCCCATTTAAAATTGTATGATAATATTTTTGATGTTCTGCTGCGGCAAAAATTTTGCCCAATTTAGCAGCGGCAATAGAAGTTTTAGCGAACATCACCAAACCAGAAGTTTCTTTATCTATCCTGTGTACTGGAAACAATATTGGGTAATTATTTTCATCTTTTAAAATCTCGATTAGGGTATTTTGATAATAGCGTCCCGATATACTAACCGGTAGTTTACCCCCTTTTTCTACCACCAAAAAATTATCGTCTTGCCAGATAATGTTATAATCTTTTTCTATGGGGGGCTCATCAGATTTTTGCCTTTCATAGCTTATGCTATCCAAATGAATTAATTGATATTCTTGATTAACCTTTTGCTGATTAATTTTTATTTTGCCTATATCAATCAAATCAGCCCATTTGCTCCTTGATAAATAGGGAAATCTATCCACTAAAAAATCAATTATGGTTTTTTCTTCAGTCTTTTGTTTATAGTATATCAATTTTTGTATGCTCGTTTTTATCATTATTTCTATAGATGAATTATGGTTGTTTTTGCAGAATTTTGTTTATAGTATACTAATTTTTGTATGCTCGTTTTGTATTATTTATAATAGATGAATTATGGTTGTTTCTTTATGATTTTGTTTGTAGTATGTTAATTTTTGTATGCTCGTTTTAACCATTATTTATATAGATGAATTTTAGATGTTATTTTAAAATTTATGCGAAAAATACTAATCATAACGGAAGATATCCTCTCTGATAAGCTTAAAATAATTTTTAGTCAAAATCATATAGCTTATAAATTAGCTCGCGGGCCTTTGAGTGTGGATAAATACCTTCGTAGCTCTGGATGTAAGGTGGTTTTATGGCTGGATAATCCTAATTTTCTTCAATTATTTGAGGATACGGTTGCGGTGTTAAATAAATTTCCTGTTGAGCTATATATATATGGGATAGCAGAATTGAGCGAGCAGCAAGCAGCCAAAATTAAAATTAATTATAAGTTAATATGGCAAATAAATAATTTTTTAACCCCTAGTGTATCTGAAGTGGAGGCTAGCGAGCAGGGTTTATCTAATAATGATGCAAAATTTAAATTGGCTGAAGAAATTGGTTTTAAGCATATTTTGCGTTCTAAATCAAAACAAAAAAAAATCCTCCCCAAAACACCTAAACAGCAGGACAGTTATAGTGCTGATGGATTGAGCAATCAAGAAAGAGATGAATTTAAACTTCCACTTGATGAAAGTGGCTTGGCGGTTCCTGATAGTCAAAAAATAGGTTTTTTTAGGAAAATATTTAGTAGTAAATAAATTTAACGTAAATAATTTTATTATGTTTTCATTCTTTTCACTCACCTTTCCCAGCCTGATATGATTGCTAATTTAGGTAATATTTCATTAGTATTAGCCTTAGTATTTTGTTTTTATAGCGTGTCTATGTTCATCATAGGGCACAAAATTAATTCTACCTCTTTAATTCAAAGTGGCCGCCATAGCTTGAATGTTATGTTTGGTTTGGTAGTTTTAGTTTATTTATCGATCAGTATTGCTTTTTTGACTAATGATTTTAGTCGTGATTTTATATTTAAAAATTCGAGTATAGATTTACCGATATTTTATAAAATAACCGGTCCTTGGGGCGGGCTGGAAGGTTCTTTAGTATTATGGTTATTTATTTTAATTAGCTACGCTTGGATTATATCTATTAAATATTACAAAAAATTTCCCCAACTAGTTAGCACAGCGGTGATGGTTATGATGATTATCGGCGGATTTTTGCTATCGGTAATAATTTTTTGGAGCAATCCTTTAGCTAGTAATTTACCGGTAAAATCAGATGGTTTAGGGCTTAATCCACTATTACAAGATCCGGGAATGATTGCACATCCACCTTTACTTTATTTAGGATTTGTAGGAATTAGTGTTCCTTTTGCGTTTGCCATTAGCAGTCTTATTCATAATAAAATGGATAATGATTGGATTTTATTAACTCGCCACTGGAGTTTGCTCTCTTGGTTATTTTTGACTATGGGCATAATAGTAGGCGGGTTGTGGGCGTATCACGTGCTTGGTTGGGGTGGTTACTGGGCTTGGGACCCGGTAGAAAATTCTTCTTTGTTACCCTGGTTGGCATTAACAACCTTTTTGCACTCTAGCATCGCTCAAGAAAGAACCAAGGGGCTAAAAATTTGGAACATCGCCCTTATTATTATAGCCTTTGTGCTGACTCTTGTAGGGACATTTATTACTAGATCGGGAATAATTAATTCGGTGCATGCTTTTTCTAAATCTGATTTAGGGATAGTATTTTTAATATTTATTGCCATTGCCCTGGTAGGCTCTTTCGGGCTTTTGATATATCGATTATCTTCTTATAAGGATAAATTCAAGGTATTTAGCTTGGTTAATCGCGAAAATATGTTTTTATTTAATAATTTAATATTTTTGGTAGTAACATTTACCATACTTTATGGCACCATTTTTCCTTTAATATCAGAAGCGGTAGCTAATAAGCAGATATCAATTCAGGCACCTTTTTTTAATAGTGTTACCTACCCATTTTTACTAATAATTATCGTAACAATGGGTATTGCCCCTTATATTTCTTGGAGAAAAGATAGTTTTTGGGGCGTATTTCTTAAGATTAAATATGCACTTTTAGGGAGTTTTTTAGCTGGATTGTTCAGTTATTTTATGCTCTTACGTGATTTTATGTTGACTTTCTTAATCACTGCTATATACATAGGCTTACATCTTACGCTAGTTCGCTTATATGAAATAATCTCACCTTCGCTTTTAGGATTATTACGAAATAAAAATAGCAAATCTACAACTAGTAAATTATCTAATAAGAGCCATTTCACATTTAAAAATCGCCGTCAAGTAGGCGCCATGATCGTTCATCTCGGGATACTGAGTTTGTTTATTGGCATACTAGGCAATTTTTTTTCATATGAACAAAGTTTAACGCTAAGCAAAGGTGAATCAACAGATATTGGTGATTATACCTTACTGTATGAAGGTTTAGATAATTGGGATGTTTATAATGTTAGTCATTTTGGAGCAGTGATTAAGGTATGGAAAGATGAAAAATATGTGGGAAAATTAAGTCCGTCAAAGGCTTTTTATCCAGCTTTTGCTGAATATATAACTATAGTTGATATTAAGCGTAGTTTATTTGAGGATTTATATTTAAGTTTGAGTATGATAAACGATAATGAATCTATTAGCTTATCTGTATATCTTAACAGGTTAGTGCTTTTCATCCCTTTCAGTCTATTGCTTTTTATAATAGGAGTGGTTAGTTGTTTTGACTATCGCACACGATCCTGTTAATAAAGATGTACCTTCATTATTCGATCACCAATTAACAGCCCTCATGGGTATTTTATCGTTATTTTTTGATTAGTATTTTTATCTTTTGATAAATTATTAAGTTGATAAATTTTACTTGTCATATTTTAGTATTAGGGAAGATTGATTAATAAAAGTCATCAATATGAACAATTATTTGATATTTCCCAGAACTAATATGAAAAAGATGAAATGTAATATGAAATTATTAAATAACCAAACAAGCTAAAGTGACAGACATACTTTACAGCATCAATTGGAGGTATTTTGCTTGCCATTTTGGTTTATTGATACATAAGTTTATTGGTCATTAAACGCCAAGGGCTATACATGAATAGCCACTTCTTGGTTTTACGAATTAGTCATTTAATGTGTATTTTGATATGATTTATTATGATCATATTAATCATTCTCATAAGTTATTATAAACTTCATAGGGGGCTAATAATGGAAAAATATTAAAAAATGGATAACATATTAGCCCTTAATGAGATTTTAAAAAAAGAAGACCGCTATTATTTCGATATTTTAGATCTATACTAAAAATAGCCTTTAATAATCGATTATAAAATTAATTTGATTAGCCTGTTTATTTCGTATGCTCAATCTATTAACGATCATTAGGCATTGCCTACCCATGTTTTATTGATTTTCCTCCCTCAATCTATTTGAATACTCTCGTACTCAAGATTCCCTTGAATTTGATATTTTTCTATCAAGCGATCATCTCTCACCGGTTGCCATAACCAATTATAAGAGACTTAGCTCATTGATAAATTGAAAGGGGGTGGCACATGAATGATTAATTAGTGCAAAATAAACCTGCCTTAATGTTTTAATGGGGAATAATTGTGCACAAGAGTGAAAAGTTGTAGTGTGATTGATTGCTACCAATAGTTATGCAGTTTTACAGATAATTATTGCCTAGTTTTAGGTAATATTGACAGCAAATTGGATGATTTTCCGATATAGATAAAAAATCGATTAACTAAATATTATTATATGCTGATGTTAATGTCAAGTAAATAATATTACTTATCGTAAAAAAATAATATATTCTCTTCCCAAAAAGCGTCTATAGCTATATAGAATAAGCTCAAATTATCTAAACTCGACTAAAAAAATAAAATTATAAAATTTAAAGACGACCTGATACAAAGTAGCCGCAAACTATTACCAAAAATTGGGGGATGTAATTGATAATCAAGAGTCAAAAACCCAGAACCGAAAGTTGGGGGCTAAAGGTTGAGAACCAAAAACTAAAACCTAGAGTCGAGAGATGAGAGCTGAGGGATGAGAACTAGGGACAGATAATCAAAAACCCAGAACCAAAATCTGATAATTGAAATATGATGTTTAGTCAGTAAATTTATTTGGTCGGTTCTTCAAATCCTTCCATTATTGAATCAACATCTAAAGGCCCTTGGTCATAGCCTTGATCAAAATCTGGTAGCTCAATTTCTATTTTATCTAGATCTACCTCCACCTCCT
Organism: SAR324 cluster bacterium; assembly: GCA_016735295.1. Lineage (GTDB taxonomy): Bacteria > SAR324 > SAR324 > XYD2-FULL-50-16 > JAERRU01 > JAERRU01. Next base: position 3,363 of record JAERRU010000008.1, on the reverse strand, counting down.
TATCCAAAAAATAGGTCACCGCTCCAGGAAAACTAATCACCAAAGCAACCAAAATAAGTTGCATGAAAAGCCAAGGCAATGCTCCCCAGTATATATCCTTAGTTAAAATGGGCTTTTTAATGGTTTTATTTTTATATAGCGTATCACAAATACCCCGCAGATAAAAAAGAGCGAACCCAAAAGGTGGATGCATAAAAGAAGTCTGCATATTAACCGATAGTAACACACCAAAAAATATCAAATTAATACCCAATTTTTCAGCCACCGGAGCCAACAAAGGGACTATGATAAAAGCTATTTCAAAAAAATCGAGGAAAAATGCTAAGAAAAAGACGAATATATTGACCACTATCAAAAACCCCATCGCCCCTCCAGGTAGGCTAATTAGCATATCTTCTATCCAGATAGCTCCATCAACTCCTAAAAAAACTAACGTGAATATACGTGATCCTATCAAAATAAAAATCACCATTGCAGTGATTCTCATATTACCTATTAAAGCTCCTTTTAGAATCTTCCAATTTAATCTTTTATTGAAAGCCGCCAATATCAAAGCCCCCATCACCCCTAACGCTCCTGCTTCAGTTGGAGTGACAATAGCCGTATTTATGCCGATAATGCCCCCCATTGAGCCTAATATAAGAAAAATTAAGACGGCTGAGGGCAAAATCCCTTTAACACATTTAAAAACTAACGCCGCATCTATTTTTACGTTTTCATTATCAGGTGCTGCAGGGACATGGCTGGGCTTGAATTTAGTTAATAAAAAGGTATAAAAGGCAAATAATAATATTTGTAAAAATGAGGGTCCCCACGCTCCTTTATACATATCACCTACCGATTTACCAAGCTGATCAGCGAGCACCACCAGCACCAAAGAGGGTGGCACTAGTTGAGTGATTGTTCCTGAAGCGGCTAGCACGCCGGTTGTGTATCTGACATGATATCCGTACCTAATCATCACAGGTAAAGAAATCAGTGCCATAGCAATAACTTGCCCTGCCACAGTTCCTGTGATAGCCCCTAATATAAAACCTACTATAATAACCGAATAACCAAGCCCGCCTTTGATTCTACCAAATAGTTGTCCCATAGAATCAAGCATATTTTCTGCTAGCCCGCATTTTTCCAAAATTGAGCCCATCAAAGTAAAAAAGGGAATCGCTAGCAGTAACTCGTTAGATAGTATACCGAAAATGTTATAAGGCAAAATGGCTAGAAATTGTGGCGTAAAATAACCCCATTGTATTGCTAAAAATCCACAAAAAAGCCCAAACGCCGATAAACTAAATGCCACCGGAAACCCAGGTAGTAAAACCAAAATTAGCCCCACAAACATCAAGGGGGCAAAGAGATCATGCGGAATCATTGTAAAGGAGCCTCGTAATCAATTTTCAGTTTAGCAGTATATCCCAGCTTCCAACCCAGCCTTTTAATAACTTCAGATAATGATTGTAATAATAATAACCCAAACCCAAGAGGCAATGAAAGCACCGCTGGCCAGCGTATCAATCCGCCGGCGTTAGGCGAATACTCACCTGAATGATAATATCTCAAAAATAAAGGGGTCACATAATATAAAATTACCAGTAAAGTAGGTACCATTATTACTATGATAATAATCAAATCAAACATAACCTTGAATTTTGGGGAATATATACTATAAAAAATGTCCACCCGCACATGCTCATTTAACCTGAACACATGGGGCGCAGCTAACATAACCCCAAAAGCGAAAAGGTACCACTGTATTTCTAAAAATCCATTGGCATAAGGAATATAAAGTGATTCAATCACTCCAAACCCCCGACCAATCAATGTATATCTCACCAAAGCATTAGATGCACTAACTATACAGGATAAAAAAAGCGACCACTTAGCAACATTTGCCAAATGGTCGTTTAATCTATCAATCAAGCTAGATACTTTTATTAGTAAATTCACTTTTATAGCTTAAATAAAATTAAAATTGAAAATTTATGCTATAAAATTAAAGCTGATAGGACATAAAATCCTGATAATTCTTCTCAGCCACTTTCCACCAATCAACTTGATCCTTCCTAAATTTCTCCCAATCGGCATGAATTTTACGCCAATTAGAGTTTTTCTTTGATAAATCAGCATATAATCCTTGCGAGATTTCAAATGCGTTAATCATCACCTGTTTAGGCATAGGTAAAAGCTTAGTGCCAGTGGCAATTAGCTCTTTCAATGCTCGTGGATTTCGTGAATCGTACTTAGCCATCATGTCAGTGTGAGCATGCACCGCAGCTGAATTGACCATAGCCTTATAAGAAGATGGCAATGCATTCCACGCTTTTTTACCAACTAATAAGGATAACTGAGGGCCACCTTCCCACCATGCAGGATATAAATAATATCCGGCCACTTTGTTAAAGCCAAGTTTTTTGTCATCATAAGGCCCCACCCACTCAGTAGCGTCAATAGTTCCTTTCTCCAATGCCTGATATATTTCACCACCAGGTAAATTTTGCGGAACAACTCCAAGACCTTGCATTATACGACCAGCAAATCCTGCTATTCGCATTTTGAGGCCTTTAAAGTCTTTTTCAGTTCGCACTGCTCTTTTGAACCATCCGCCCATTTGAACGCCTGTATTACCCATCGGAAAATTGAGCATTTTATAATTAGAATAAAATTCTCTAAGTAACTTCATGCCGTTTCCATCATACATCCAAGCATTTCTTTGCCTAGCATTAAGCCCAAAAGGAATGGTGCAATCTAAAGCAAAGGTTTCATCTTTACCTATATAATAATAGGCAGCAGTGTGAGCACATTCCACTGTTTCATCTTGCACTCCATCTAACACGTCAAAGGGTTTCATTAGTTCCCCTCCCGCAAAAATGGAAATTTTGAAATTACCATTAGATGCTTGATTAACGGCGTCAGCAAACACGTCAGCCGCTCCAAAAATAGTATCTAATGATTTAGGAAAACTTGATGCCAACCGCCAGCGAACCTTGGTTTGGGCATGAATTGCCGGGCTAGCAATAGACAAAGCGGCAACTCCACCTGCTGCTCCTATGGCTGATTTTTTGAGAAAATCACGCCTTTTGTATTTACTACCAGACGAGACTTCTAGGTTAGTCTTTTTCATGGTTATCTATCATATTTAAGATTAATTTTTATGATGTTTAAAATTAAAAAACACATCAACCAACGAAAATATATTGTTCTTTAATAAAGCATATTTAAGAACAAAAGAAACGGTTACACATTAATCATGAATAATTAATTTTGCAAGCTATTTTATAAATAAATATTCAATTTTAAAAATTCGTTATATTATTAATCGCTAGATAATCAATACCAGCAGTCTTTATCAATTATTAAAAAATCATT
>JAERRU010000028.1 GCA_016735295.1 SAR324 cluster bacterium | reverse complement strand
CATCTTAAAATATAATCACAATAAGTGACTTAGCTAGTCTTTATTGGCAATTAAAACATTTTTTATTATGAAATTTTCGTGTTTTGTGCTATAATGCTTAATCTCTAGATTTTAGATTTTAGATTTTAAAACCTAAACTAATTATTTATAAATTTATCAACCAATGGATGGTACAAAGAACAACACTTTAGATCTTGAATTTGACGGATTAATAGAAAAAGCTTCATTATGGTTTGTAGAAAGATACATTAAAATATCCCTATCTGGCACCCCATTAACCAAAAAACAACTTGTAATAGCCTCAAAAGTAGGTGTTAAAAGCCCTGATCGAATCAGAATATTATCTCTGCCTGAATATAATTTTCATAAAGATTATAGTTTTTGTCACCTATCCGCTTTTGAAACGCTGCCCCTAATAAATTTTAATCGTTCGCAAAGCGTGATCTATAAATATGGATTAGTAATGCAAAATAATGCTCATATGAGTAATGGGGAATTAGCTGAGTTATTTAGGTTTATCTCTTTTTATGAAGGATTTGGCTCTATTAAAATATTTTTGAGCCTTTATTTACGAAGTGTGTATAACTTTGGTTGGGAAAAGAATCCCTTTAATGCCGATGCCAAGTTAACAGGCATGACTTACCAATAGAATGGTGCTACCTACCTCTTTTTTTAGTTTGTTTACCATATTTAGAACGCCAAAATAATCTTATAGCAATACCTCTAAATATAAAAAATTTACGAAACTGCCCTAGCACATATCTTTCAAAGTCTTGACTGACTGATTCAGGAAAATTAGCGTAGAGAGCGAATGTAGGCGGATTGGTGCCTACTTGAGTGGCATATTTTATTTTGAATTTCCTGCCTCCCGATATATTGAGTTGATAATTATCGTTAATATAACCAATAACTCGGTTAATATCAGGTGATGATATCTTTTTATGTAAAGTCTGGTAAAGCTCACTTATTCTATCTAGTAATTGGTAAGTTCGCTGCCCTGTTAAAGCCGAAATAAACATAATATCAACATACTTTAGATAGGGCTGTTCAATGAAAAAATCTTCTCTATATGAGCTAGTGCTCATACTATCTTTTTCATAAGCGTCCCACTTGTTAATCGCTATTATTAAAGGCTTATGGCGAGCCAATGCCAAACTAACAATCTTGGCATCTTGATCAGTAAATTTAGTCTTAGCATCTAGCAATAGCAAACAAATATCCGCCCTTTCCATGCTCCTAAGCGCTGATTTAACGCTCATTAGCTCGGTTTCCAAAGTTATTTTAGATTTTCGTCTTATGCCAGCTGTATCAATTAATAATATATTTTGTTGATGATAATTAATCAGCACATCAATAGCGTCGCGAGTGGTGCCTGAATTATCGCTCACCATCAATCTATCTTTACCAATCCAGCGATTAGCCAAGGTAGATTTACCAACATTAGGCCTGCCTAATATGACTAGGGTAGGGCAGTCTTTAATAAAATTTTTCTTTATTTTACCCTTCTTTTTTTCTTGTTGGCCATCTTTATGTTCATAGTTAGCTGAGTTATCGCTAGTCTCAATATCATCAGATAAAATATCATCAGGTAGAGTACCATCAGAAGAAACATCGTTAATCGCTATATCCGTGGCTAACGCCATTTTTTTATCTAGCATCACTGGCCTAATATTTAGCACTTGGGCTAAGTCCTCTTCAAGTTGAGCAATGCCCACATCATGCAAAGCAGAAACTGGCCAAAAATTATCCGCTCCTAAGGTGTGAAAATCGGCTAAATCGTTTAAATGTTTATCAACATCAACCTTATTTATCACCACCAGCACGGGCTTGCTCAATTTACGTAATTTGGCAAAAATGTCTTTATCTTCTCCTAATAATCCACTTTTTCTATCTACCACAAATAGAACAGCATTAGCCGATTTTATCGCTTTCCACGCTAAATCATTTGTTTTTTGGGCTAACTCTCCTTTGGATGATAAATCCATACCCCCTGTGTCACAAACTTTAAAAACTTGCCCTTGCCAATTAACCGCCATTATATTTTGATCTCTAGTGGTGCCTGCCACCTTAGTTACTATCGCTTTACTACTCCTAGAAAGACGGTTCACCAACGCCGATTTACCCACATTAGCCCTCCCTACCACTGCTACTAATCGACTCATTTGATCTAAATTTTATAAATATTTATACTAAAAAAACACTTGATTAATCTCCAATTATGGATTTAATCTTTGCTAAACTTACCGCCTAATACTATATAGGTAATATACTATATAATTGAGTTGTTATTATGGCTAGCTAAATCTACTTAATTTATTATTAACAATAATTTGAATTTTTTAAATTATTCTAATCGTGTTGCTTAAATTAAATAAAATATTGCTATTACTCCTTACCACTCCTTTACAGTTAATATATTTTATCTTGTTAAGCATTCATCAAACATACTTAAAGATTTTCCGAAAATCATACCACAATCAGTATATCAAAATAATTTCTTGTGGCAATATTGTCGCGGGCGGATCGGGTAAAACCCCGCTAGTAAGCTGGTTGATAGATTTTTGTATCATCAAAAATTTATCCCCCGCCGTATTAAGCAGGGGTTACCGCTCAATAGGCAAAAAACCTCGTAAATTGATCGGATGGCAAGATAATAATGATTGGCAGCATTGGGGGGATGAAGCCTCTTTGCTATCCAAAAGACATCCTAAAGTCCCTTTATATATAGACCCTAATCGTAGACGCTCTGCTGAAATTGCCTGCTTTGATAATAATAATATATTACTTTTAGATGATGGATTTCAACAAATTAATATCAAAAAAAATCTCGATTTAGCTTTGTTTGACGCCACTACCCCACTAAAAAATCTAAAATTAATCCCTACAGGATTTTTAAGAGAGCCCTTAAGTGCATTAACCAGAGCGTCAGCCATTATCATCGGTAAAACTAATCTTAATCCTACTAATGCTGCTCTTATTAAGCAAAAATTGCAAAAAATCGTTCCTAATACCCCATTTTTTCAAACAAAGTACTGGCCAGTAAGCTGTGTAGATGAAAATAATAAAGCCCATGCGCTAAATATTTTTCGCGATACTCAATTCAAAGCTATATCAGGGATAGGTTCTCCCAGCTCATTTACTAAAGCCCTGCAAGAATGCAATTTTAATGTTATTAGCCACAAAATATTTGCCGATCATCATACCTACAAAAAACAAGAATTAATTAATATCTTAGCGACCAACCAAAATTGGATAACCACCGAAAAAGACGCTATTCGTTTGAAAAACCATCTACCCCTTTTTGCTAAGCAAGGTTGTCGATTGTATTTTCTTAAAATGGACATAGAGTGCGAGGATGATTTTAAAAAATTTATCAATTTGACCTTAGCGTCCACCTAAATCTGATCTACCCAGAACTTATCAAGTTAATTATTACTCCCCCCTTTT
>JAERRU010000032.1 GCA_016735295.1 SAR324 cluster bacterium | reverse complement strand
TATTAAGTTATATCTTAAAAAAAATAATTGTTTTTCCATCTAAAATAATCAATTTTAAAGGTTAATTATTTAGTGGTTGTTAGCTGATTAAAAATGTACTACAATTTGTTTAAACATGCTAACTACACAACATTATATATAACTTAATAAAAAATTATCACCCACAAACGAAAAAAAAGCAACACTACCACTAAAGATGATAAATTATTAATTATATTATACTATTATAAAAATAGTATGCTTATATGGCGTGATTTATGAATCGTCCTTAAAAGTAGTATACCTATTCCTGTAACGCTATTATATACTTTACTATTAATCAATCGGTTGTAAAAATAAATTGACTATTTTTCTAAGTCGTGTCATAATGGGCGATTATATTGCCAATATTAATTTGGCCTGTTGGTCTTAGTTTACATATATACACATAATATTTATATCAAATGAAGCATATTTTAACCAATGAGGGAATAAGGGTGATAAAGGCTTTTTTAGTGATAAATTTACTAGTACTGGGTATTTTATTACCCAACACTGCTGTAAAGGCAAATAGTAATAATGATGCCAGGTACTTTAAGGGTGAAAATTTAAGCGGGGGCAGTCTTGAAAAAAATCAACGCTTGCCAGCATCACAAGACAAAGAATTAACAGAAGTTTTATCTGATAAAACCACCACAAGAGAGGGGCAAGGCATGATTGAAGTTAAATACGATCAAGCCTTAAGCATTCCTTACCTTTCTCAAACTGGCGATGTTGTGATCTATGAAAATAGAGCAATTAAGGATTTTATCAGGCTTTATACTAAAAGAAAGCGTAAGGTATTTCAAAAGGCATTATCTCGTTATAATATTTATATGCCTACCATCAGAAAAATATTTTTAGAATATGGCTTGCCGATAGAGCTGAGTAATTTAGCGATAATTGAATCAAATTTAAATTATAAAGCCGTCTCCAAAGCAGGAGCAGTGGGTCTTTGGCAATTTATGGCTAGTACTGGAAAGAGCTATGGGTTAGAATCTAATATTTATTATGATGATAGATTAAATGTTAGAAAAGCAACTCACGCAGCAGCTCGTCATTTAAAGGATTTATATAATACTTTCCATAATTGGGAATTAGCGTTAGCAGCTTATAATACTGGCACAGGCAACGTGAGAAAGGCTATTAGGCGAAATAAAAGAGCGGGCAAAAAGCTTGATTTCTGGAGTTTGCCTTTAGCTAGAGAAACTAGGGGCTATGTTCCGGCATTTTTTGCGGTTAATATAATTTTAAATGATTTGAGTCTTTATGGGTTTAACCCTGATTCAATTGATAACACGCTGTTACCTTTTGATTATCCTACCAAGCAAATAAAGGTTAAAGGTTCTGTATCATTCAAACAAATTGAGAGAAAATTAGGTGTGGCTAGTAGCGTTCTCGGGGGGCTTAATCCTGAATATAAATTTGCGGTTACTCCACCTTTTAAGAAAAATTATTATCTTAATGTACCAGAAGAAACTAGGTTAAATTTAGTTGAGGTTAGTGCATTAAAGGCTGAGCCGTTTAATTTTTTAATAACTCATAAAATTAGATCTGGTGATAATTTCCACCGAATAGCAAAAAAATATAATACTTCGGTGAGTAAATTACGCAAGCTTAACCCTAACATCAATCCTCGTAGGTTGAGAGTGGGTGGTAAATTGGTTTTAACTACCGATAGACCTGCCAAGGTTAGGTATGTGAGCAGCACTGTTTATTTGGTTACCCGAGGGGATAGTCTCTCTAAAATCGCTGATTCATTTGGGATATCATTAAGAAGACTGCTTAATTTAAATAAAAATGTGTCCACTCGCAAACCTTTACAGATAGGCACTAGGTTAACCATTCGCTAGCTGATTGATTTAGGTGGCTTATGGTTTTGGGTTGGGTATTAATCAATTAGTTAGTTAATTAATTTATTATATAACTAGTTGGATTTATAGAAATTTTGTAAATCCTTTAATTTATCATACCCAGCACCACTTTTTATGATTTGTCTAGCTTTGGAGAAGGCCTTGGCTAGTGATATATTTTCTAATTTTTTCAATAAAAATCCTGCATTTAGTGTTATTACATCTTCAAAAGGCTCGCTGGCTTTGCCTTGTAATAATTCTATTATTTTTTGAGCGTTATATGCAGGATCTTTTCCCTTTATCTGCTCAAGGTGATAGAGTTTGAATCCATATTCGGTGGGGTCAAAAATATATTTTTCCCCTAATATGGTATCAAATTCTTGAATATAGCTTTTATTGGTGTTACTCACCTCGTCTAAACCATCAAATCCATGCACCACCACCCCTTTAGTGCAACCAAGTTGCAAAGCAGCTTTTGCATATTTTTCTAATAGATCAACTTCACTAGTACCAAGCAGCATAACGCTTGGCCGGGTAGGATTAAGCAGAGGGCCTAAAAAATTAAAAATACTCCTAAAGCCAAGTTCTCTCCTAATATTAGCTACATTTTTTAACGCTGAATGATAAATAGGAGCTAATAAAAAGCAAAATCCATGTGTTAGTAAGGCTTGTTTAGCTAGTTGAGGGCTAACGTTGGGATTAATTCCTAAATGACGAAAAACTTCTTCGCTACCAGAAAGTGAGGTAACCGCCCTATTCCCGTGCTTGGCAACCTTATACCCAGCGGCTGATATAACTAAAGAAGTAGCTGAAGATATGTTCAAGCTACTATGATAATCACCCCCTGTGCCTACTACATCGACTAGATTATCGATTTTATGATCAATAATAATCGCTTTAGATAGCAAAAATTTGGCAAATCCAACTAATTCTTGAGTTTCCACAAATCTAGTGCTAATCAAAGCTAGTGCTGCTCCTACCACTTCAGGAGCTATTTTTTTTTCTATTATTTGGCTAATCAAAAATTCTGCTTCTAAAGTGGCTAAAGTATCTCTTTTTTGTAATTTAGCTATAATGTCTTTAATAGTAATTTTTTCTTTCATTCTCGCCACATTAGAAATTCATATATTTTTAAAAAAAATTCAATTTATCTATATTAAATATTAATTTATTTATCTTTGACTAAAATAAGATAAAATTATAGTGTTAAGCAGGTGGTTAGGTGAATATTCATCCAATATAACACTTTGAGTATTAGATATTTAGCTTAAAATTTATCTAAACTCAATAACTAAAAAAGCTACTTAAGAATCATCATAAAAGCAACCAATCGATAAAAAATGACTAAACCAAAAACTAAAATGCTAGGCAACCTTCCTCGGTTAGTGGGGCTACTCAGCTATTCTAGCCGATATTTAATGCTTAGCCTTTGCTTGAGTTTATTTGGGGTTTTAGCCGTTTATTCATCAAGTGCTGCATTTATGAGGTATGAATTTATGCAAGACAGCATAATTTTAATAAGGCAAAGTTCATATCTAGGGGTAGGTAGTTTATTAATGTTAATTACCAGTAAAATACCTAGCGATAAATGGAATAAATATAGTTATTGGTTTCTTTTACTAACTTTTTTATTGATGGCGTTAGTTTTAATACCTGGTATTGGAGATTTAAAATATGGAGCGCGCAGATGGTTCAGATTTTTAGGAATTGGGTTTCAGCCATCTGAATTATTAAAATTTGCTTTAATATTATGGATGGCAAGTTTTATATCTCGTAAAAAGAAATTATTAAAGAATTTTAGTTCAGGGTTATTGCCCGCGATTATTATACTAGGCATATCAGGAGTGTTTTTAATACTGCAACCAGATTTTGGTACTATAGTATTAATAAGCGGGGTAATGCTGCTAATGGGGTTTTATGGAGGCATGGCTATTAAGCATATACTAGTTGGGGTTAGCTTGCTTGCCGTGGTTTCGGTGGTGGCTATTTTAAATAATGTGAACCGCATGCAAAGATTAATTAGTTATCTTGACCCTTGGGCTGATCCTACTGATAGCGGATTTCAATTAGTAAATTCACTAATTGCTTTAGGTAATGGAGGAATTTTAGGGCGGGGGATTGGTAATTCTTTACAAAAACAATATTATTTACCTTTTGCTCATACTGATTTTATTTTTGCTACTATTGGTGAAGAGTTAGGCTTAGTTGGAGTGGTGGCAGTGGTTGCAGGATATATAGCTTTAACATTTTTGGGATATAGAATAGCATATTTTTGCCGTGACGCCTTTGCTAAAAATTTGGTATTTGGACTTACCACCTTACTTAGCATGCAAAGCCTATTTCATTTTGGAGTAGTGACAGGTCTTTTACCAACTAAAGGCATAGGCTTGCCTTTCATTAGTTATGGAGGTAGTTCTTTAGTGGTTTTTTTAGCTATGACTGGGATTGTTTACCGGTGTGGCCAAGAAAATAAGATGTGACTGTAATAGATTATTATCAAACTAGGTGAATAGATATTTTATAATTGCTGGTGGAAAAACTGGCGGGCATTTATTTCCAGGAATTGCGGTTACTGAAGAAATATTACGTTTAAAACAAAACCTATCACCACTTTTTATTGGCTTAAAAAACGGGATAGAGGCAAAAATTATCCCTAAACTTGGCTATGAGCTAAGATTTGTTAATGTAAGTGGTTTTTATGGTAAGTCCTTATATCAACGATTTATATCTATCATCAAGCTACCCATATCGATTATTCAAGGGATATATTATATTTTAAAATACCGGCCACTATTTATTATTGGGTTAGGTGGATTTGGCTCTTTTCCTCTTTTGGTGGCGGCTATTATTTGTTTTAGGCCATTTTTTATTTTAGAACAAAATATTTCGTTAGGCATTGTTAATAAATTGCTCGGGAGGTTTGCTCGCCTATTTTTTATGCCTCGCATAAATCATAATCTAAAATGGGGCAACATCAAATCATTAGGAAACCCGATTAGAAAAGAAATTTGTGAACTAGCTAATTTAGCTCTTGATAAACGCCGTGAAAAAGAGTTTAAAATATTTATATTCGGCGGTTCGCAAGGTGCTAGTATTTTAAATGATACCATGTTGAAAACACTTTATTTGATTAAAAATAGTGCTTTAAAAGTTAGCATTGTCCATCAAACAGGGAAAAGAGATTTTGCGATAGTCAAGAAAGCCTATCAAAAAGCAGGTATCAAACATTTTACGGTGCTTGAATTCATTGATAATATGGCTTATCACTATTTAACTAGTAGCTTAATTATTTGCCGAGCAGGCTCTAGCGTTTTTGAGCTTAATGCTGCTGGCCGTGTAGCTATTTTAGTTCCTATTAGTAATTCTAGCGGTAACCATCAATTAAATAATTCCAAATTGTTTGTAGAGAAAAAAGCGGCTTGGGAGCTACTTGAGATTGACCTTAATTTCACTAATTTGTTTGCTAAAATAAATTACGCCTATCATAACCCAACAACACTTGCTGAAATGGAGAAAAATTCAAAAAAAATGTTTCAACCAGGCTCAGCAACCAATATTGCCACTGCTTGTTTAAAATTTTTACGTCACATTTGATTTAGTAACGCCTATATGCTTATCTTGGTGATATTTGCTACTAAAATTTATTGTTAATGCTAGTTGGGATATAATAGTATAATATAATTAACAAAAAGCTTGCTAAAGACCGGATAATGTGCTATATTAGATAGTATTTGGCAATTTTATTAACCAATAAACCTATTTCAGCGAACCTACTCAAATAATTAAGATAACTTAAAAAAGATATTAAATAATTACTAGTATGAATATTATAAATAAGCCCACCAACTGGGCTAAAGATACTTGGCGTAAATTTCCTAGAGTGCAACAACCTGATTGGCTTGATGATCCTGCGTTAAAAAAAGCTGAAGACGCCTTAGAAAAATTGCCCCCTTTAGTATTTGCCGGTGAGGTTAGCAGATTACGTCAGGAATTATCGTTAGTGGAGAAAAATAAGGCTTTTATTATTCAAGGTGGGGATTGTGCAGAAACATTTTCTCAATGCACTGCTGCTGTGCTCAGAGAAAATCTGAAGGTTCTATTGCAAATGAGTGTGGTGCTAACTTTTGCTGCTAGCAAAAGAGTAGTGAAGATTGGTCGTATGGCGGGGCAGTACGCTAAGCCAAGATCAAATAACATGGAAACTTTTGACGGTAAAGAAATACCGGTTTATCGAGGGGATATGGTAAACAAAGATACCCCCAATTTAGAGGCACGTAAAGCTAATCCTGAGAGAATATTACAAACTTATTTTTACTCTGCAGCCACTTTAAATCTACTTAGAGGATATACTAAAGGTGGATTCGCCAGTTTGGATAATGTTCATAAATGGAATAAAGAATTCATCAAAAATACCCCCCAAGGTGATAAATATGAAAAATTAGCCTTTGAAATAGATAAAAATTTATCTTTTATGAAGGCGGTAGGATTAGTTAAAAATGGAGCGTTAGATCAAGTTGATATTTATACTTCTCACGAAGCCCTAATATTAGAATATGAACAAGCGTTAACACGCCGTGATACCTTGAGCGACAAGGTGTTTGATTGCAGTGCTCATTTGCTGTGGATTGGTGATAGGACTAGATTATCTGATGGTGCCCATGTGGAATTTTTTCGGGGTGTTAACAACCCTGTTGGCATTAAATTAGGACCTGATTATGATTTAGATGATTTTTTAAAGATTATTGAAATCATCAATCCTAATAATGAAACGGGTAAAATAGTTATAATTCCTCGTTTCGGAGCTAATAAAGTTGAGAAATTACTGCCCAAAGTGGTGCAAGCAGTTAATAAGGAGGGATTTAATCTTTCCTTTTGCTCTGATCCTATGCACGGTAATACCTTTAAAGCTGGTAATTATAAAACTCGTGATTTTGAAACTATCCTAAAGGAGATAACTGAAGTAAATCATGTGCTTAAAGCTAATAATCGCCATTTAGGTGGGATACATATAGAAACTACCGGTTTACCTGTTACAGAGTGCTTAGGTGGTCTACAAAAGATAAATCAGACCACCCTAGATTCAAACTACGCCACCACTTGCGACCCAAGGCTCAACGCTTCACAAAGCGTGGAACTGGCTTTTTTATTAGCCAGTAAACTTATGAGGTAGGGTATAAAAAAATCCCTAACCCGCTCCTAAATAGTCTTTGTATGACTTTTCTGCTTGAAAATATCCCAGGGGTAACCCAAGAGGTGTGGTGTGATACAAAGATTGTAATGATAATAATCTAGCTTTCCTTTCTCTCTCAAAGGTAGCTAATTCTTTGGCTCTCTTAGCCTTTTGTTTAGTAGCACCTTGATCTTTTTTTATTTGCGATGCAATATCTGATGATGGCCCTCCAATTCCAGCTATCCCCCCTATTCCACCCAAAATTTGATCGATCGGATTACCTATATTAAATGAACCTCCCATATTTTACCTCCTTTGATTAAAAATTAACAAATACTCCTAACTACTATACTACTACTAAACTACTTCATTACTGATTTCTATTTCTCTTACGCTCTTTGAACAGATTTTTAATATTCACATTGTTATTATATATTATCATTTATACAGACCAAGATTTTTTTGCATTTTTATGATTTTGCTCGGTAATGAGTTTAGGTCTTGTCTGATATGATTAAGTTGATTTTCTATATTGATATTATTTCTTTTTAATTCATCTATTTGAAAATTTTGCCCAGTTTGTTTAATTTTAACTTTTTCAAGTATATCAGTATTTTTTTGTTGGTTCATTTCCACTTTTCTATTTATCAGCTTGGTCATCGCCTCAGTAGAAACCAATTTATTTTTAAAATTTTGCCATACAATCGAAATTAAAATACCAATCATACCTATCAAACCGCCAATCATACTTACAATCAAAGCATCACTCTTTAAAATTAATGACATATCTTCCATATCTTTGTTGCTATTATTAGATTATCAATGTCTTTGTGTTACATTTTTTAACTTCTCATATGTCCGCATACCACCTAAACCCAACAATCCAAATAATAAATTTAATAGGATGTCTGAAGAAACTGCCGGCAAATTAGGCCATATTAAAACTAAAAATGGATATATTAATGTGCTATAGCCAAATGTAATCACAGCCAACCAACCTACTGCTGGCCTCCACCCCGCAACAAATAGGTTGGCATGTTTCGCTTCGGTTTGATTAGTATTTATTTGAGATAAAGAGTTTTGAGCAACCAGTTTTGCCATAGCCAGTTGATGAGCGTTAGCTGCTTGCATTAATTCTATTTTAAATTCATGCTTCTCATCACTAGTGGTAACAAATCCATCTATTACTTTTGATGCCTCTCCCAATGCCCCATAAACTCCACCTATAAGAGATATTAAATCCATAATATACTAATTAGCTAAATATACGTTTTAACCATCCTAACAAAAAAACTCGCTGAGTAGAGTTTCTCATGCAAATCCTGGCATATCTCCAAGCCAATGCCAATTTGAATTGAACTATGATCGTTTCCTCCTTATTAAGTTGGCTCTTTAATGAATTAAATATCCTTAACGCCGTCTTAACTCCCATATGAACGCCCGCTTCAAATAACACCTCCGCGACCTTTTGGCTGTCTTGAGTATCAAGCTTAAACTTGTCCCAATAGTCTCTTTTATAAATCTCTTTAGCCTGCTCATAAGTCAGAGATGCTATATCTAAATCTTGATAGGCTAGCTTTGATATTCCCCACTTAGTTATACCTCCACGATCATGCTTATGATCACTTATGGTCGCTCCGCCCTCTTTTACCAGTAATTTAGTTAACGCTGTTTCGAAATTAGCCATAATATTATCCTACTATTATTAATTGTACTCTTGGATCATCATAAAGAACCCTTTGCCCCGTAGAAGAAAATCCCCAAGTTTTAAAAGATACCGTACGGGTATCACAAATTTGAAAGGATGATAGTAATGGCTCAGTTCCACTAACTTGTATTATCATTTCTGGGTTAGCTAACGCCCGTGTCAAGTAGGCTTTATAGTGACCGACACTTATCTTCCTGATCCGCCTTATATTGCGAGTGCTGATTATCCTTATATTATGGCCATCAAAAATAGCCCACGATCTGATAGAATATCCTGGCGCTTCTCCTAAATCATTAGATAATTTATCAGGATATTTAGGATATACTTTAGGTTTTCCATCACTATCAAATCCTAATAGATTTGATTTTCGTTTATCTGTATTTAACAGATAGTCAGCCTCTTGATCTTCGCTAATTGGCAACGATATAGAACGTTTCATCCTATAGTCAAATTGATCTAGTATGCTGTATATTTTATTAAACTCATAATTTAAGATATTTGATGAATAGTTTCCATAATCTTGTATGCTAAATTCTCTTCTAAGCTTGGTTTTAAACACCACTCTTATTATCGCCTCTTTTGTTAAAGGAGTTATTAGTAAGATGCTAGGAGTTCTAATCGATGCACTAGCCACACTTCTAAATCTATATTTTTCTTCATTTAGTAGTTGTCCATCCAAATAAATATACAACTCCGCTTTATCTTTCACTTTGAAAGGCAAATAACACATTCTATCTCCTGGTAATAGCCTATATTCAACTACTGCCGGCCATGGAAAGAGATCTGGTGGGATATCTTGACTATTATAAATTTTTCTTTGATTTGTTTGCTCTGGCATCTATCTATATTTAAAATTGGTTATTAAAAAATTGTCGTAATAATCACGATGATGAAAAAAAAATTAAGTCAGTTTTAACGCTCTAAACGCTTCTATCACCTCACACAAAGATTGATCAGCTCGCGAAGTGCTTAGCTTAGATTGTTCTGGTTGTATTATTGAGCTGGCGTAGTGAGCCATACTCCCTAATTGAATAGCATTAACTACTGCTGGATTCTTTATTATCTCTGCTGGCAATTGCCCATTAAGATGATCTAAAATAGAACTTTCAGGGATTTTCAAGTTCGCATTTTTAAGTTTAAAGAAGCTAACTATTAGGCTTTCGCCGTAATTGACACCTCTTTTCATATTAAAAGCTAATGCAACGCTCAAAATAGGCATATCAACCAGCCAATCTCTGGCGTATAGTTGGGCACTTTCAATGCTTAATTGGATTAACGCATAATTTAAATTTATTAATGGCTCAATTGCTTTTCCATTATATATTTTAATAATTTGTTGCCTATCTGAGCGACTAAATACTGAAAATATTTTTGTATCTATACCTTCAAAAATCAATTTTTCTGAGATAATCGTTCGCCTCTTTAATATTTCATAAATCA
>JAERRU010000021.1 GCA_016735295.1 SAR324 cluster bacterium | reverse complement strand
TACTACCAGTAAAAAGAAAATAGATAACGCCCGGCGCTTTGATAGTGAATATTTTCACCCTAAATACGATAAAATTATCAAAAAAATTGAAAATTATTATGGGGGCTGGGGATATGTTAAGGACGCTGTAGAATGGAGCAAGGGAGCTGAAGTTGGCAGTAAAGCTTATATCAATAATGGATTTGATTTTATTAGAGTTTCTGACTTTTCAATATATGGAGTTAGCGATTCAAATAAAAAAATTGGAACTACGGTGTATAATGACCATAAAAGAAGATTTGCGCCTATAGTAGGAGATATTTTATTCACGAAAGACGGCACTATAGGGCTTAGTTATGTAATAAAAGAAGATATGAAATGTATTATTAGCGGGGCTTTTTTACGATTAAAAATAAAAAATCCACAATTTTTATCAGAATGCCTTTGTTTGCTACTTAATTCGACTCTAATAAAAAATCAGATAGATAAAACTGCAGGTGGCGCAATAATTTCACATTTAAGGCCTTCAGATTTCGAGAACTTCAAGATGCCTATATTCCCAAAATCAATTCAGCAGGCCATAGCTAGTAAAGTAGAGGAAAGTTATAGACTACGTGCAAAAAGCAAGGTCTTGCTTGGGCAGGCTAATAAAATTGTGGAAGATGAAATGAAAAAAGGAGCAGAAAAATATGAATTAATTGCCGGCGGAAACATTTAACGCCTTTATAAAAATAAACAATCGCTTAGCTTGGCTCCCCGAGTAGGACTCGAACCTACGACCCAGCGGTTAACAGCCGCTTGCTCTACCAACTGAGCTATCAGGGAATTAGCGTTTATTTAAATTAATGCTTACGTTACATCAATAAAACATAATTCATCAATCATATTAAAGAACTATGCCAGCCATTTATTGTTGTTGCAACATTTTTTTTATCTATTTTAGATGATATAATTGTTTTATTTATCGCTAACTAATAGTTTGCATCTAGTCTGCCATACCACCATAAATTCAACTTGACCCGCTGGCCCATAATCGCTTAGTATCCATACATGAGAAGTGTGTTTTATCTTTTTTAAGTTCAGTAGTTATTTTAATCATTATAAATGACCTTAATTAAAATAAAAAATTAATCCTAGCCAACCAAAAATGAACGATCAAAATAAAGATAACTTAGAAGATGATATAGAGTCTATTGATGATATAGAAGTTTTAAAAGATAAATTAACAGATGATGTTTCTACTTCAACCGCTATAGTAAAAGCTAAGCACACCTTACCCAAACGAACAGGATTAGTGGTTATTACCCATCGTCCACTTTTTCCTAATATGATTGTGCCTTTAGTGATTGAAGGTGAGCTATTTGTGAAAACCATTAAAACTGCTCTTAATAATAAGCCATCTTACCTAGGGGTCACTTTAGGGAAAGATGATTTTAATTTAAAAAAAATATCTATCAATAATATATTTACTATAGGAACAATTGCTCGCATTGTGAGAGTTTTTAACTTGACTGATAAGAGTGCTCAAATTTTGCTTGATGTTACTTCTCGCATACAAATTAAAAAAATTACTAAAACAAAAAAAGGCCTAATCGCCGATATTACCCCCATTGAAGAAGAAGAAAAAATTAAACTTACTGATAGCATCAGAGCTTACTCAAGAGAAATAATAAATAACCTTAAAGAATTAATCAGATTAAATCCTTTAATAAAGGAAGAATTAAACCAATTTATAAGTCAAGTTAACATTGAAGATCCGCAAAGATTGGCGGATTTTGCCGCTACCTTAACTTCTGCTAGCCGCTTTGATGTACAAAAAATATTAGAAGAAGAAAATAGTCAAAAAAGACTCGGTAAAACCCTTCTTTTAGTGAAAAAAGAATTAACCCTAAGCCGTCTGCAAGCTAAAATATCTCAACAAATTGAAGAAAAAATAAGTAGTAATCAACGAAAATTCTTCTTAAAAGAACAATTAAAAGAAATACGCAAAGAACTTGGTCTAAGCAAAGATGAAAAAAGCCAAGAAATCGAAAAATTTAAATCTCGTGCTAAAAAATTTAAATGGGGCAATGATGTAGATGAAGTGTTCAAAGAAGAATTGAATAAATTAAATTTGCTTGACCCCCAATCACCTGAATTTAACGTTTCTCGCAATTACCTTGATTGGATTACTTCTTTGCCTTGGGGTATTTATAAAAAAGAAAATCTGGATTTAGCCAAAGCAAAAAAAATCTTGGAAAAAGATCATTTTGGCTTAGAAGACGTAAAAGAATCTATTTTAGATATGATTGCGGCTATGTCCTTGCATAAAAATGTTAGTGGTAGGATTTTATGCCTTGTTGGCCCTCCTGGGGTAGGCAAAACCTCCATTGGGAAATCGATCGCTAGAGCACTTGGGCGGCCATTTTTTAGGTTTTCACTAGGGGGGATGCGGGATGAAGCTGAAATTAAGGGCCACAGACGCACCTATATCGGAGCTATGCCAGGTAAATTTATCCAGGCTTTGAAAACTACCAAAAAATCAAATCCAGTAATAATGCTAGATGAGATAGATAAGGTTAGTAAAAATTATATTGGCGACCCATCAAGTGCTCTATTGGAGGTATTAGATAAAGAGCAAAATAGTAGTTTTTTAGATCATTACCTAGATTTGCCTTTTGATTTATCAAAAGTGTTTTTTATCTGCACTGCCAATCAGTTAGATTCTATCCCAGAAGCACTAAAAAATCGAATGGATGTGATTAGGCTTCCTGGGTATATCGCCACTGAAAAATTGGCGATCGCCAAACGATATTTGGTGAAAAAACAAAAAATAGAAAATGGATTGCGTTTAAAAAAGATATCCTTTTCTGATAAATCTTTACTGAAAATAATTGAAGATTACGCCAGAGAAGCCGGAGTGCGTAATTTAGAAAAAATGATTGCCAAAATATGTCGTAGTCTGGCTCGCAAGATAGTAGAAAAAAAGATTAAACTGCCTCTTATGATAACTAGTCATATGATTCCCCAGTACCTGCAATCACCTATTTTCACTAAAGATGATATCATAGGAGAAAATGTATCTGGTTGTGTTAATGGATTGGCTTGGACTAATTATGGGGGAGCGATTTTATCAATTGAAGCCACTGATATGACATCCAACCAAAAAGGATTCAAACAAACGGGGCAATTGGGTAAGGTGATGGTGGAATCATCTGAAATAGCCTATAGTTATGTGATGGCTAATGCAAAGAAATTTAGTGTGGATGTTGAAAAATACACATCAAGGTTAGTGCATTTGCATGTCCCGGCAGGGGCTACTCCTAAAGATGGTCCTTCAGCTGGTATTGCCATGGCTTTATCTTTGATTTCTCTTATGAAAAAAGAGGCTATACGCACTAAAATAGGTTTAACAGGTGAAATTAGTTTAACTGGTGCGGTGCTACCTATTGGTGGATTAAAAGAAAAAGTTGTGGCCGCTCAGCGTTCGGGCATTAAAGAGATTGTTATGCCTAAACAAAATAAACGTGATTTTGACGAGATCCCCAAACTCATCAAAAAAGGAATAAAGTTTCACTTTGTTGATCATTTTGATGAAGTATTAAAAATATGTCTTCCTTCCCTTAAAAGAAAGATATAATCGATTATATGAATATTTTTAAATTGATTCACTAGGTTTATTTAGTTGGTATCATATATAAAGGGGCGTAATTTGTAATTTGTGATTTGTAATTTGGGGCGTAAATTGCTTATAATGCCCCACCATGAGATATATGCTATAGGATATATACTGCCGACTATTATAATAAACATAAAATAATACTTTTCGATTGCTCACTAAAGTTAATTTATGAACAATAAAGCCAAGGTTATTGATAAACGAACTCCTTATCACACTGAGTTTAAAAGAAATAAACTGGAGTTAGTAAAGAAGTATGCTCCCTTAGTAAAAAGAATAGCGGGTCTTTTTTCATTAAGATTGCCTCCTTATATAGATAAAGATGATTTAGAACAGGTGGGCATGATAGGTCTTTTAGAATCAATTAATCGCTATGATCCTAATGCGGCGGCAAATTTCAAGACTTACGCTGAATACAGAATTCGCGGGGCAATGCTTGATGAATTGAGAGCGAGAGATTGGATCCCTCGTAGTGTAAAAACTAGTGCTAGCAAACTTGATAAGGCCCATAGATCTTTAAGAAAAAAGGGCATTGACCGGCCTAATCATGCAGATTTAGCTAAAGAAATGGAGATGGAGATAAATGAATTTGAACATTTTTTATCTCGCAATATAAGTATGCCTTTATTATCTTTAGATTCATTAGGAAAATCCTTTGGTAATGATCACGTAGAGATATTAGACATCATAGTAAATCCTGATGAAACCCTAGCCGATGAAGATTTAGTTAAGAAAGAAATTAATAATAAATTAGCGAACGCCATAGCAAAATTACCTAAGAGAACTCAATTAGTATTATCATTATCCTATCAAAAGGAAATGAATTTAAAAGAAATCTCAAAAGTATTGGATTTAACTGAGGCAAGAATTTGTCAAATTCGTACTAGTAGTATCTCTTTTCTTAGGAGCTATCTTAGTAAGGATAAAGATAAAGATAAATAATTGAATGACCATAAAAAAAGTATTAGTTTTTGGTAGTGCCGCCTTAAAAATTGGTGAGGCTGGGGAATTTGATTACTCAGGTAGTCAAGCGATTAAGGCTTTAAAATCAGAGGGTATTAAGACCTCGTTGGTAAATCCTAATATAGCTACTGTGCAAACTGACCAGCAGTTAGCTGATAAAATATATTTCTTACCGGTAACTCCCACTTTTATTGAAAAAATAATCGCGAAAGAAAGGCCAGATGGTGTTTTATTGAGTTGTGGTGGGCAAACAGCACTTAATTGTGGCATTGATTTAGCTAAAAATGGGGTGTTTGATAAATATGGGGTTAAGGTTTTAGGCACGCCAATAAAGACTATTGTTAATACTGAAGATAGAGCTTTATTTGCAGAAAAATTAAATGAAATAGGTGTGCTCACCCCCAATAACCGCTCTATCACCAGCTTAAAAGAGGCTATATCCGCTGCTAAGGAGGTTGGCTACCCTGTTATGATTAGGATAGCTTACGCTCTAGGGGGTCTTGGCTCGACTGTTGTTAAATCAGAAAAAGAATTAATTCCCGCAATCAAGTTGGCTTTGAGCCATTCTCATCAGGTATTGATTGAAGAATATTTGCTGGGCTGGAAAGAAATTGAATATGAAGTAGTGCGAGATTCTTACGATAACTGCATTACTGTTTGTAATATGGAAAATTTAGACCCGCTCGGCATTCATACTGGAGAGTCTATTGTAGTTGCTCCTAGCCAAACATTGAGTAATGAGGAATATCATTTCTTAAGAGAGATTGCGATCAAAACTATCCGTCATTTGGGAGTAGTGGGAGAATGCAACATTCAATACGCCCTAGACCCCCATTCCAAAGATTACCGAGTAATTGAAGTTAACGCTAGGCTGTCTCGTAGCTCTGCATTGGCATCTAAGGCTACTGGGTATCCGTTGGCTTATGTCTCGGTTAAGTTAGCCTTGGGATATTCTTTAGGAGAAATTACTAACAACACAACTAAGGCTACTATGGCTTGTTTTGAGCCTGCTTTAGATTATATAGTTATCAAAATACCTCGCTGGGATTTAAAGAAATTCCCGATGGTTTCTAAACAGATTAATTCTAGCATGAAATCGGTTGGAGAAGTCATGGCGATCGGTCGTTGTTTTGAAGAAGCCTTGCAAAAGGCTTTACGGATGCTAGATATTGGAGCTTTAGGTATTGTAGGCAATAAAAAATTATTTACTGATAATACTGAAACCAAGAATAAACTAGAAAAGGCCTTGGCTCAGCCCACTGATGAAAGAATTTTTGCCCTAGCCAAAGCCTTGGTAGAAGGATTTTCTATTGATGAGATTCACCAATTAACTCATATAGATCGCTGGTATTTGAGCAAGATTCAAAATATAATATCAACCACCAAAAGGCTAGATCTATATAAAGGGGGCACTTGCCCACGCGAACTACTGCTTTTATCTAAAAAATTAGGCTTTGCTGACGCCCAGCTAGCTCATATTTTAGACTCTGATGAAAATAAAATCAGGTTAAATAGGATAAATTTTGGTATACACCCCTATGTCAAACAAATAGACACCTTAGCTGGCGAGTACCCACCGCAGACTAATTATTTATATTTAACTTACCATGCTAGCCAAGATGATCTTTCATTTCATAGCGGCAATAATAAAATTTTGATTTTAGGCTCAGG
The DNA here is from genome assembly GCA_016735295.1 of SAR324 cluster bacterium. GTDB lineage: Bacteria > SAR324 > SAR324 > XYD2-FULL-50-16 > JAERRU01 > JAERRU01. The sequence goes on along the minus strand of JAERRU010000021.1, from coordinate 43,622 downwards.
AGCTTACCGCATTGGTAGTTCTGTAGAATTTGATTGGTGTTGTGTTAATAGTATTAACACAATAAAAGAGCTGGGCTATGAAACCTTGATGTTGAATTTTAATCCTGAGACTGTTTCTACTGATTATGACATTTCTGATCGGCTTTATTTTGATGAAATATCTTTAGAAACTGTTTTAGAAATACTCCGTAAAGAATCGGCTATGGGGGTGATAGTATCAGTTGGAGGGCAGGCAGCTAATAATTTAGCTTTGCCTTTACACTTAGCGGGGGTTAATGTTTTAGGAACAAGCCCTATTCAAATAGATCGAGCTGAAGATCGTAAAAAGTTTTCTGCGGCGTTAGATCAATTAAAGATAGATCAGCCTAAGTGGTGTGAATTAACTGATTTGGCGGGAGCGATAAAATTTTGTCACCAAGTTGGTTATCCAACATTAGTTAGGCCTTCTTATGTGCTTAGTGGCGCTGCTATGATTGTGGCGAGCAATGATAGAGAAATGACTCACTATTTTTCAAAAGTTGCTTTAGTTTCTAATGATCACCCGGTGGTGATATCTAAATTCATTGAAGACGCTAAAGAAATTGAGCTAGATGCGGTGGCCTTTAATGGAGAAATAACTGCCTTTGCTATTTCTGAGCACGTAGAAAATGCTGGGGTGCACTCTGGTGACGCTACTTTAGTTTATCCTGCTCAACGCACTTATGTAGAAACTATGCGTCAAATAATTAAAATAGGTCGCAAAATAGCTAAAGAATTTGCTATTAGTGGCCCGTTTAACACTCAATTTGTTGCTAAAAGTAATTTTATTAAGGTTATTGAGTGTAATTTACGAGCTTCTCGTAGCTTTCCTTTCATCTCTAAAGTAGCTAAGTTAAATTTCATTAAAGAGGCCACGCTTGCTATTATGGGCAAGGAGGCCACCAAAAAAGTAAGTAGTAGCTTTACTAATTATGATTATGTGGGGGTAAAGGCTTCCCAATTTTCTTTTACTAGGTTAAATGGGGCTGATCCTACTTTAGGCGTGGAAATGTCTTCTACCGGAGAAGTTGCTTGCTTGGGCGATGATTTCAATGAAGCTTTGCTTAAATCTTTAATTTCAGTTGGCTTTAAATTTCCCTTACGAAAAGTCTTATTATCAACCGGTCCGCTAGATAAAAAAATCGCCTTCAATTCCTCTGTTCAAAAAATGATCCTTGCCGGAATAGAGATATATAGCACCCCTGGTACATATAAATTTTTGAAAGATCATCAGCTAAAATCAAAAATGATCGATTGGCCCGATTCTACTAACAGCAAAACGGTGCTAGACTTGATATATTCTAATCAACTTGATTTAGTGATTAATATTCCTAAAAATTTCTATAAACAAGAACTAGATAATGATTATTTAATCAGAAGAAAAGCCGTGGATAGAGGTATTCCCTTAGTGACTAACATACAACTAGCCAAACGTTTAGTTGAGGCTGCCTTAGAAAAAACTATTGACGATTTACAAATTAAAGATTGGCATAGTTATAAGTAAGTTTTGCTCAATAAATATTTATTTTTATTTTATCATGAAAAAATTAGATCCCTTTGATTCCTTAGATAATGTAATTTCTGACGCTAAAAACTATTTACTGGAATCTGTTAAACGAAAAAAAATTATTAAAGAACTAGAACTACTATCAATTGAAATAATCCCAAAATTAGAAAAAAGAAAAGAAGAAATAAAAAATCTAATCATCTCTTTACCCACTGAAGATGAGGATTTAGAGATGGCTCAAGAATTAGATCAGGCATTTAAAAAATCTGATTTTCTTATAAAAAATGTTAAATTACTCGCTGAACAAGCTTGGTCTAAAGAAAATTTTGAGCCCCGAGCCTTTAAAGAAGAAGAAAGACATCTTTATAAAAAACATGCCCTTAAAGAAAGCATGGTAATATTAGATGGCATTAAAAACGTACAGGTTTTTTACGATCTCGCAGAATATGTTAACCGAATTTGGGCAGAGCATCAATTATTTGAAGAGCACGCTAGACTTGAAGAGCTAGTCACTGCTTTAGTTAGAAGGATGAATGAAACCAACCTTAAAAGAACCGCTACCCATTTATCAAAAAATGTTACCACAACTTTAGAACATGTGCGGATGAATGTGTTTCACACATCTAGATGGAACAAAAGGCAAATTAGCGAATATATTGAAGATCGCGATATAGAAATTCTTGATAAACGACCCGCTCCTTTTAAAGTTGCGTTAGCGGTAAGTGTTTTGATGTTAGGAATGTCTGAAGATTTGATAAATGAGCTAAAAGCAGTCTATCATTTAGATGCAAAATGCGATCTTACTTGGCAAGATTTAACCAAGCTAACCCCAGAAACCATCAAAGAATTAGCGGCTACACATAAATTAGCTGTGTTAATCACTTATCTTCCCCAAAATCAGGCTATTTTAGATATAGTGGCTGATTTTAATAACGAGAAATTACCCACCATAGTGATAAATTCCACCGATCCTCACGTAATTATGTCTAAACTTAATGGATTATTAACTCTCAATAAAAATAATCCTACTAATTAGCATTTTTACCTTGGGCTATTATGGCGTCACTATTTTGGTTAAGATTTTCCCAAAATAGGGCCCAGCTCTGATCAGAATTTTTCCATAAATCAGTTAAATTATAATCACTAACACTAGCATATCTCCTTATTTGTAAAAGGCGAGCATTGTTTATAGTTCTATATCTGACGCTACTTTTAGGGTATATACGAGCTATTTCTTGGGCCGCTTTGTCAATAATTTCACTTTTTTTAGCTAATTTATCCTCTTTAGTGATGGGCGATTGATAGATCGCTTGCAGTTCATCTTTTACATTCACAAAAAGATCATTAACCTTTTTTCTTCTAGGATCAGGTTTAGCGGTTAATTGAGCTAAAAGGCTGGGGTGATGCAACTTGATATACTGATTAGTCGCCTTTTGTGCGACAAAGCTGGCTAAATTTTCATTAAAATCACCTTCATTATTAACATAAAAGGTCTCGTGCACCATTTCATGAATAACTGCTTCACTTACTCCTATAATTCCCGATTTTAGCATTGGGGTGGTGATCGGGTCATCAAAAAAACCTAATGTTGAGTAGGCTGTAGAATGAAAATCCCACACATCTAAACCTTGTTTTAATAATTCATCTTTTTCTTCATCAAATAACTGCTCAGTAAAAAATCCTCGAAAAGGGAGTTTACCCACCCAAAAATATCGCCACTCATAAGCTTTAAATTCAGTAGGATAAGAAGCGGTTAAAACGTGGGTTATGCCTTTTTTTTCGGTATGATAGTACTTGTTATAACTTTTGGAATCTTTTAACAGCACTTCTTGGATGGCAAATTCTTTTATTGAAATTACCTCTTGCAATAAATCAGCATATTTTTGATATTCTGGTTGTTTAACTGCTATAGCGAGTGGTTCTTTATTGTTAGTCATTTCGATATGTCCTTTGATGGCATCAAAATAATAACACCCTGAGAGCGATAATATTACCGCTACCAGTATTAGAGCATTACGAACATTTGCTAACAGATTACTTTTTTTTATTAATAAATTTACCATAACCGCCTACTTAATTTGATTGGTTTGTGTGAAAAACATTTTTTAATCGAGATTGGTAATTTTCTTTTCAAATTTATCTAGCTCTGTTTGGCACTCTTTGACTAATTTAATTCCTTGTTTATATTTGGCAAAAGCATTTTGCATATTATCATTTTGCTTAAGTTCGTCTACTATTTGTTCTAATTGGTCAAGTTTATCTTCAAAAGATTTTTTTTTCTTGGGCATTTTCTTAATAATATAAAAGTATAATTTATAAAGACTATTTAATATTGGCTAGTTAGTTTGTATTTATTGTGCTAGCCTGGGAGGTTGTTATGAAAGATGCTATTATCTTATATATAAAATATATTAACAATTAATTAGTCAAGTTTTTTAGATTAAATGAGTAAATTTTTTATATGCACTACTGGTGCTAAAATAAATCCTAATAATTTTGATCATTCCTTTAAAGTAAATTTTGAAAAAACTAAGTCGCACCTAGCATATTTTAAATTAGGCAATAGCTTTGAAAGGCTAAACCAGCATATTGAAAAAAGCACCAATAGCCTGCTTCTGGGCAGTGCGCTTGCTGGCAAAACTCGCATTATTTATGAAGTCCTTAAAACAACTGGCTCACGGCCAATTGTTATCGCTAATCATAATCTAGCTGAAGCCAGTTTAGATGATATTAAGGGATTAGCTGATGATTGCATTATTGTGCTAGATTCTATTTATGACATAGTAAACTATGCTAAAATTGCTAATAAATCAACTCAATTATCAGATTTACTAAGAGAGGCGATTAAGCGAAAATTTTGTTTTATCATGAGCTGCCGATTTGAGCATAATTTTGACCCTCTTAGCTCAGAAATTGCTGATGATGTGTGGAATGATTTAGCGGTGAAACCTTTGATAATAAAAGATTTAAGATCATCTGAACAGGGTAATTTTATAGACTTTTGGCAAAAAGAAACATCTCTCACTATCAAAAAAACTGAACTAGGTAATAATATTGGAGAGTATTTTTTAAAAATTAAGCAACTTCCCTTACACTTTAATCATCTTAAAAAATCTCTTGATAAAAGAAATTCCGTTAATGAAACAAATAATATTTCACTAGATGCTATCAAAGCCTTAATCAAGGCCGCATATTTAGCCAGCTTTAGCGATTTAGCACAAAGAGAATCTTATTTAATTCCTATCTCGCTGATAAAAGAGATTGCTGATAATATTTTGCAAGAGCAGGTAAAAGATCATGCTCCAGAAGTTGGCTATAATCCCTTTCAGGATTTTTTCGGCAAACAACCAGATGACACCCCAAAAGAGTTATCTATTAAGGAAGGATTTGCATTTTTAAGCGATTTTATCCCTGATTTAACCCTGTTAGATATAAAAGATGATAATATTGCTTTTGATTCTACCTTGCTAGCGACTACCCATGATATTATAGAAAGGGGTAATAACTATCAAGGATTGGCTTTATTGGATGAATTAAAAAGGATTTTTAAGGCTGATTTTACTGACTTTACTAAAAAAAGATATGAACTAGGAGTTATTGGTTTTAATCGTTTACTAGGAAAAGAAGACTGTTCTAATTCAGTTATTGCTAGCGGGCTAATCGCAAAAGCTGATGCTTTTGGAGTTAAACCAGATTTGAATAGTTATGTCATTTTAATAAAAAAGCTCTTTTTAGCATCAGAAATAATCAAATGGGCAAACGAGTTAACCAAGGCGGGGCATAAATTAGATTTAGCGGTGATTAGCCAGATTATCATAAAGAAATTAAAAACATTGCCCGATTTAAAAGAGTTTATAGTTTTTGCTAAGCAAAATGATATAAAAATTGATCTATCAGAAACCATTAGATTAATTAATAATTTAAAAGATTGGTCCGAGCAAAAAGAATTACTAAAAATATTTGAAGACTATAAAATAACTATCCAAGAAAAAGATTGGGATAGATTGTTAAGTAATATCACTGATGGTGCTAGCTTCAAAGAAATCCTAGATTACGCAGCCAAGATGGGTCAAAAATATAAGACTGCTGATTTGGTGAACTGCATTAATAAATTTAATCGCTGGCGAGATATTCAAGATGCTTTAGCTTTGCCTGATATTAACATAAAGATAGATAGCATTAAATTTGATAAAGATGTTATTGCCAAATTAATAGAAAATACGCCTGTATGGGAGGAATCTTATGAAGTATTAAAATTGGCAGAAAAAAATGGTGTGGGGCTCAAAAAGTCTAGTTTGCAGCATCTATTCAAGGTAGTGCGCTCTGAAGAAGACGCTTTTAGGCTTAAAGAAGATTTCACAAAACAAGGCATTCCACTTGGTAAGGGGGTGTATAATTTTTTAATATTAAAATCTCGCTCAACGAGTACAGCAATATCTTTATTCAAGGAGATGTTAGCAAAAAATATTATCCCTGATATAATTACTTATAGTTTTTTATTCAAAAAACTTCCTGCCCATAGCGTAACTTGGTATTATAATAAATTGCTAGACCAAGGAATAACGCCTAATTATAGCATGTTCAGAACTATTATTGGCCGCACTCAACGCTCTAGAAATGGATTAAAGTGGTTGCACGAAATGATTGCGTGGGGGATTAATCCTAGTTTTGATATGTTAGATAAGATAGATAGAATTACCACTAGCGAGCAAAAAAAGGTCATTGCCCCTGAAATTGAAAGTTTTCGAAAATTAGCGTCGATAGCAGATAACCAAAGAATAGGGAGCAGGCCTGCATTTAATCGAGGACTCAATAGGAATTTTAATAATTCTTCTCAGGAGCAAACCAAGTCGGCATTTATTTCATATTCTCACGCACAAACAAAAGATAAAGATTTACTAGTTGGCAGCCTATCACGAGCGGGAATAGATAGTTTTTTTGATCTTAGATCTAGTAAATATAAAGATACTTTAGAAAAATTTGATCGACGAATAATGTCTGATAAGCATTTTGTTTGTATCATTACTACAGAATATTTAACTAGCCCTTACTGCATGGTTGAGCTTTACCGAGCAATCAAAAAATTTGGTAGTGCTAAAAAAATATCAATGATTTGGTTAGATAAAGAGAAATTGCAACCAGAAGCTGTCTTGGCTAATATTACCTATTGGCAAGATAAAGAAAAGGAATGGAAAGAGAAAGCAAAGAACATCGCCCAAAAATTAGGGGAAACGGATGCTAATAAGATTATCAAAAATTATGGATTAGATTTATCAGTGACAGAAGATAAAGCCCTAATCAGAAAAATTAGATTAGTTTCTTTATTTTTAGGTGATTTGAAAAAATCTTTATCGCTATTGCAGTCTTTAACTGGATATTCTTTAGATGATGAGGTAAGCATTGAGAACTTAGTGAATGAAATTAAGTCTTCACAAGATAGTTTTAATTCTAATAGGCATCAAAAAAGGCCGTTTATTAGTAAAGATAATAATTATCAAAGAAATAATGCTACTCTAAGGTAGGCATATTTAGGAAATGAAACAAAAATTAAATATAGCGTTAGTTGGGGCGACTGGAGCAGTTGGCAGTGAGTTTTTGACATTGCTAGCGAAAAGGAATTTTCCGGTAAATAGTTTGCGGGCATTAGCGTCACCAGCGTCAGCGGGAAAAAAGGTTATATTTAATAATCAAGAGCTAACAGTACAAACGCTTACTCACAATTCATTTGAAGGAATAGATTTAGCCTTTTTTTCAGCCGGAGCCGAGAGAAGCAAAGAATTCGCACCAAGTGCGGTCAAAGCTGGTGCCTTGGTAATAGATAATTCTAGTGCTTTTCGCATGGATGATGATGTGCCTTTAGTTGTGCCTGAATGTAATGCTAAAGATTCATTTTCTCACAAGGGAATCATCGCCAATCCTAATTGTTCTACTATCCAGCTATTAGTCGCCATCAAGCCTTTGCATGATTATGGCACATTGACCAAACTAAAAGTTGCTACCTATCAGGCGGTATCTGGCAGTGGGGCTAAAGCGATTGAGGAATTATCAACTCAAGCAAGAGATTTTGTAAATAATCGTAGTTTAAAGCATAGCGTTTATCCTGAACCGATTTTTGGCAATGCTTTACCCCACGTAGATATTTTTTTGGATAATGGCTACACCAAAGAAGAGATGAAGATGGTATTTGAGACCAAAAAAATTCTTCATCATCCTAAATTAGCCATTTCGGCTACTTGCGTGAGAATCCCGGTGTGGCGGGCTCATTCTGAATCTATATGGGTTAAATTTGAGCGTAAAATTGATAGAGCCATGGCTAAGAAATTATGGTTAAAAGCTCCTGGTATCAAGGTGATGGACGGAATTAATAATTATCCCAGCCCGCTTAAGGTGGTGGGTGAATATGATACTTTTGTGGGTCGAATTAGAGAAGATATTTCTGAAAAAAATGGACTTTGCTTTTGGTGCGTGGCTGACCAATTACTAAAAGGGGCAGCGTTAAATGCACTACAAATAGCTGAGGCCTATTACGATATTAAGCCAAAGTAATCTAAAAGTAGTCGCACTTAACTAGCCCTTACCTATTGGTAATAATAATTTTTCTAATTTTAAAAAATAATTAGATGTTGTTATATGATTTAACAAAATTAGCTATCCCAGATTTATTAAATAGGTTAGCAATATTTTGTGCTTCGCGTTTATTAACAAATGGCCCTGCAAAAACTTGGAAATAATTTTGGTAAGAATGATTTATAGAAAATATTAAGTTTTTGTATTGACCGGTTAAGGATATTTTTAAATCATTGGCATTCTTTTTGTGACTAAAAGAACCTACTTGCACCACATAGCCATCTTGAAGTGATACATTTTTTGTAGGAGCTTTAGCAGTCACAATTTGCCTTAAGGAAGCTTTTTTATTAGTGGTTGGAGCGGTGGTAGCTATCCTTCTAATTGGTTTTTTTAGGATTATAATTTTAACTCTAGCTACCCCTTTTTGTTTATAATCTAATAGTTCTGCCACTCTTTTAGAGCCATCTAACACTCTATTATTCACAAATGGGCCACGATCATTAATTCTAACTACTACTGATTTATTGTTGGCCAGATTAATAACTTTAACAGTGGAGCCCAGCGGCAATGTGCGGTGAGCGGCGGTTAAACTATTTTCGTTATAGGTTTCACCATTAGCAGTTTTTTTACCATGAAAACCTGGTCCATACCATGAAGCTTCACCGAAAATAGGAGGATAGGCGGCTATGCTTTTTTCTTGTGCTTTCGTGGTGGCTACTAAAAATCTATTTTGCACATATTTTCTTTCATTTTCTTTTAGATTTTTATTTTTGCTAGGATTAATTGGTTTAATTAATGATTTAGTCGCGGCCTTAGAAACTGTTTGTTTGCTATTATAATTAGCATTTTTAATGTTTTCAGGCTTATAAAATCCCGCATTAGGATTTGGTTTATTTGCTGCACAACTTAATAGGAGAGGTGCTATACTAAACAAAATATATTTTTTTAAATTCATTTTATTATTTGCTGATGTGTTATTAGCTTGGTAAAACTTGAAACATGAAAATATCACCTTTTTACAAAAGCTTATCGGCAGATAACTCTATTACATTAAACTTAAAAATATGTTTTCTAATCACCGCTTAGTAGCGATAAAATCATTTCCTTATAAAAGTAGGCTTGGTATTTTAGCTTATATAGCTTACAAGGGTTAAGATATACGTTTTTTAAAATATTATTATTAACATTAATCCAATTATTAGTTTGCTAGCTAAGTTTGTGGCTCTTCGCTATTTTAAAAATAAGAGAAAGGAAAGAGCCATGTCAGTTATCACTGTCATTGCTACTATGGGAGTAGCTTTAGGAGTGGCAGCTCTGATAGTGGCTTTATCAATTATGAATGGTTTTGAGAGGGACTTAAGAACCGCATTAATTGGTGCTAACGCCCATATCACTATTAATAATCTCACCAGCAAACCAGCAACAAAAAGCTTTAACAAAGAGGTGCTCGCTGATATACTTGCTACTGAGAATGTGCAAAGATATGAACCATTTTTACTGCATCAAGCCTTGATAGTAGGTCCAAAAACATCTGCTGGTGCTTTAGTTAAAGGAATATCAATTGAATTGGCTCTTAAAAATGAAGATCTTTTAAATGCCTTCTCCGCCTCTTCATCAGAGACCACCTCAGCCACTATGGGTGCTGATATTTTACAAAAACTATCTGGCCCGGCTTTGCATGAGGAGTTAGGCGTAGGCACTTCGCGGAATTTTGATAAATCACCTCAGCTACTAGATTCAATAATTCTAGGTTCTATCTTAGCTCGCAAACTAGGTGTTAGGGTTGATGATACTGTGTTATTGATTCCACCTGAAATGAGGGTTTCCCCTTTTGGCTCATTGCCCCGCTCCAAAAAATTATGGGTGCGAGGAATTTATCAGAGTGGCCTTAGCGGATATGATGAAACCTTGTCTTTTATCCGGTTGGGGTTAGCACAAAAATTATTTAAAAAAACCACTAAATATAGCGGGCTAGCCATTTATGTTGATGATCCTTACTTGGTTGAGCAAACCAGCGAGAAATTAGCCCTAAAATTTCCCTTTCCTTATCTTATCAGGACTTGGATTGATGATAACCACAATATTTTTAGCGTGCTTACCATCGAAAAATATTCCTTGGCTATAATTCTAGCATTAATCATTTTAATTGCTTCTTTTAATATTATCGGCAGTTTGATTATGCTAGTACAAGAAAAGAGAAGAGACATTGCTATTTTAAAAGCTCTTGGCGCCACCAACAGAGTTATTTTAAAAATATTCATGCTTCAAGGCGTTATTATAGGAATAGTAGGCACGGCGATAGGTTTTATTTTAGGCTTGGTTATATGTTTAGCTTTACAAAATTTTCAAATAATTGATATCCCCGCAGGAGTATATGTAAATAACCGCATTCCGATGCAAATTCAGTGGGGGCAGGTTATGTTAATTTTAGGATTATCTTTATTAATTTGCTTTTTAGTCACTTTAGTGCCTGCTCGTAGAGCTGCTAGCACTAATCCAGTTAGTGTTTTGCGATATGAATAATTTTTTAGAAGTTCAGAAGCTAAAGCGTCAATTTGATAGCGGGGAGGGAGAAAAGATAACTGTCCTTAAAGAGATAAGCTTTTGTGCTAAACGAGGAGAAACTTTATCTATTATTGGTCGCTCAGGGGCAGGGAAGAGTGTTTTACTGCATTTATTGGGTGGATTAGACTATCCCACTACAGGAAAATGCTTGCTTGATGGGAAAGATATTTATAACCGCAATGCTGAGGAGTTAGCGGCTTTACGCAACCGATCAATTGGTTTTATTTTTCAATTTAATCAACTATTAGCTGATTTTAGTGCAGTAGAAAATGTGATGATTCCTGCTTTAATTAAGGGAGAAACCAAAAAAGATGCCTTGGCTAAAGCTAATGATTTACTATCTCAAATGTCATTATCTAATCGAGCTAATTATAAAGTAAATAAATTATCCGGGGGAGAACAACAAAGAATAGCTATTGCCCGAGCTTTAATTAACGATCCTGCTTTGATACTTGCTGATGAGCCCACTGGCAGTTTAGATTACGCCACTGGTCAAATGGTCTTAGATATTTTGCTTAAGGCAGTTAATCGCACTAAATCTACTTTAATTTTTGTCACACACAATCTTGAATTAGCTAGCTTGATGGGATATTCATTAGAGATTAGTGATGGTAAAATTTTTAAAAAATCTATATGAAAAATATTATTATTCGTGGCTGGTTAACCATAACTTTAGTGGGGCTTGTTACCGCAACAGCTTTGGGGGAAATTGAAGGACTATCTGGCAATGCAAAAGTAGCTGATATAGTTTTTGAGGGCTTAACTATTATTGATGATAACTATGTGCTTTCTTTGCTCAGCATTGCACAAGGCGATAGAATTACTAACTCCAAAATATCTAGCAATATCAGCAAAATTTATCGAGAAGGCTTTGCTGATGATATTATTGTAAAAGCAGAAAAGATAAAGAATGATGAATATAGGCTTTATTTTGTAATAAAGGAAAAACCTAGGATAAATAAAATAACTTTTATCGGCAATAAATCTATCAGTGATAGTAATTTAGCAGCCGTTATGAAAAGCACGGCATATTCATTACTAAAAAGTGAAGTTATTACCCAAGATGTAAAGTCGATTATTGGTAAATATAAAAGTAGTAAATTTTATGCAGTCAAAGTTTTTCATGAGATAACCCCTCATTCTAAATCTAGCGTTGATATTAGATTTAATATTATTGAAAATCCAAAGATATATCTAACCCAAATTAATATTCGAGGTAGCGAGCATTTTCATCCTTTATCACTAAAAAGACTATTAATGAGTCAAAAGATAGACTGTTTTTCTTGGATGACGTCTACTGGTGTGTTAGATGAAAACATCATTAACTTTGATTTACGCACCATTTATCAGCAATATGCAAATGATGGCTATATAAGGTTGCAGATTCACCGGCCGAGAATAAGAATTTTTCAAAACCGAGGAGTATCAAAAGCGGTAGTGGATATTTACCTTGAAGAAGGAGATCAATACCGCGTCAATAAAATTGATATTAATACAGTTTTTGGTGAGACTTTATTGGTTAATAAAAAGGAGATTATTGATAAATTTGCCCTAAAAGAAGGTGATATTTTTGATCAATCAAAATTCTTAAATGATCGAGGATTAATTGATAATTTTTATCAAGATCGAGGCTACGCATATAATAAATTAAAAATTGATACTCCCATAAATAATAAAGCTAAAACGATAGATATAGTCTATCAGGTAGAGCACAAAGAAAAGGTCTATATAAATAGAGTTAACATTGTAGGCAATCATGGCACAAAAGATTATGTGGTCAGGCGAGAAATGTCTTTTCATGACCAACAGCTATTTCGTAGCTCTAAAGTTCAGTCAAGTTATAGAAATTTATCTCAATTAGGTTTTTTTGACTCTCAATCTGGGATACAATTTGTGCGACAAGAAAATTACGATAAAACTATTGATTATAATGTAACCCTTAAAGAAGCCTTAACTGGTTCGGTAAATTTTTCTTTATCTTACTCTCAAATAAATGGATTAGGGGTTGGCGCTAAAGTGCAAAAGAGAAATTTTTTAGGGAAGGGTCAAACCTTATCGGCTACCGCTAATTATTTGGGAGACAACGATTATTCTTTGGAGGGTAGTTTTACTGAGCCTTACTTTTTAGGAACAGATGTAATTTCATCATCTTCAATTAATGTTTCTCAATATTCCAGCAAAAATAGTGAGGGGGTCAAAAATTATGATTCCCAAAGTATCATTCTAGGTCAATCATTTGGTCAATCTATTTGGAAAGATTGGCGATTATTTCCACATATTTTTTTCAAATGGAATCAATATAGAAATATTACCGACGAAGGTCTTGATGTCATAAATTATTATCCATCAGCTAATGAAAGGGGATTTGGCTTTGAGATAAGGCATTCTACGGTTAATCATCCTGTTTTTTCTAGCAGTGGAACTAGCACATCAATAGCTTATGATTTTATTGGCACCTTAATTGGTGGTAGCACTCGCTATAACCGATTTAAGGTGAAATTGCAGTATTTTAAGAGCATAAATCAGGCAGGGACTATCGTTTTTATGGCTCGTTATCGTTATAATCGATTAATACAAGTTGATAATGATCATATAATTCCCCCTAATGCTAGGTATGCTATCGGGGGGCCGACTACTTTACGTGGATTTACCTATGGTTCAATTAACGGGGCTTCATCACCAGCTGAGCGAGCAGAAGATTTTAACGCCCTAACATTGAAAAAAGATGACCCTGATCTCTACCGATATTACAGGTTACACGAAAATGGTATGATAATGAGTTTGGCTAATTTTGAGTTATTATTTCCTATTTCGGCTGATAGCTCCTATGTGCGTGGAGTTATATTTATTGATATGGGAAATGTTTGGTCAGAACCTGATATTTATCAAATTACAGGAGCTAAGCTAGATCATAATTATTACAAAAAAAGCTACGGTGGCGGCGTTAGAATCATCACCCCCGCAGGTATTATAAGATTAGAATATGGAAATGTTATCGATCCTTTGCCCAAAGAAACGGCTGGTAAATTAGAATTTTTTGTGGGGTCTTTGTTTTAATTTGGTATCCATATTTTTACGTCTCTACTTAGGTATTTTATGATAATAATGCTTAGATATTATTTCCACATCAATGGCTTAACAAAAATTAGTCCCTTGTCTTAAGTGATAAGATTTAGGTTTAGTTAGTGCATCAAAGCCATATTTAGAAAGAGAGGCTCCTCGCCCAGTTTGCTTAACTCCAGCCCAAACTAAGCTTGGATCAACATGATCACAACGATTCATATATATAATCCCTGTTTCTATCTGATCAGCTAGCTCAACCGCTCTTACCTGGTCTTTAGTCCAAATAGATGAGGTAAGCCCGTATTTACTATCATTAATTAAAGCAAGTGCTTCTTTATCATTTTTCACTGGCATTACACCCACTACTGGCCCAAAGGTTTCTTCAGTCATAATTTCCATGCTATGATCAACATTAACCAAAACCTGCGGAGCTAAATAAGGAGTGTTTAGTTTGCTTTGAGGAAATAAATTAGAATCAATTAAAGCCTTAGCTCCTTGGCTAAGTGCAGATGATATATGCCCTCTCACTGAGTCAGCAAATCTTAAACTAGCCATAGGGCCTAAAGTGGTGTTTACATCTAAAGGATCCCCAAGTTTTAATTTCTTAGCTTCTGCTACTAACGCTTCCACAAATTTATCAAAAATAGCTTCTTCCACGTAAATTCTTTCTATCCCACAACAACACTGGCCCCCATTGAAAAACGCCCCTTCGGCAAGGTCGGCTACTGTTAATTCTAAATTAGCGTCTTTACATACATAGGCAGCGTCTTTGCCTCCTAATTCTAAATTCATAGTAGTAAAGCTACCTGCTGCAGCCTGCTCAACTTCTCTACCACCTCTAACAGAGCCAGTAAAGGTTACGTGGTTAACTTTTCCTGCTTTTAATATGGTTGCCGCTTGCTCATTTTCAATTAAAATATTAGAGAATAGCCCCGCTGGCAAACCGACATTTTGCAACGCTTTATAAAATCTTTCACCTACTAGCAGGCTTTGCACCGCATGCTTTAAGATAACCGCATTTCCTGCTAATAGGGAGGGAACTATTCCATTAACTGCTGTTACGTAAGGATAATTCCAAGGAGCTATCACAAACACTATGCCCACAGGTATTCTTTTTATGTAGCGAGTTATTTGATCAACCCCATTTGTCTCTGGCACATAATTAGCCAAGGCTGAGCTAGCCATTTCATTTAAATATTTCACTCTTTTAACCAATGGAGGCACCTCTCCACCAAATCTAATTGGTCGCCCCATTTGTTTAGCTAATTCAGGGACTATTTCATCGTCCATTGCTTGCAAATTCACCAAAAACTTTTCCATAGCTTCTACTCTAGTTTTAATAGAGGTCGCCGCCCATTCTTTTTGAGCAATCTTTGCTCTAGCTAATATTTTATCTAACTGTGCGTCACTGGTTAATTCTCTTGTTGCTAGGATTTTAGAATCTATGGGAGAAATGCATGATACTGTTTTCATAATTATAATTTTTGCTGCAATGATTTCTATTGAATTTTTATTTTGTCACTTTTTACAATATAGATTACATATAAAAGTATAACTTATTCATATTTCACTTAACCACTGGAGTATTTATGGCACAAGAAACTATTTTTAGCAAGATTATCAGGCGTGAAGTTCCCGCTAAAATCGTATATCAAGATGATCTAGTAACCGCTTTTCATGATATAAATCCGCAAGCACCTGTGCATATTTTAATAATCCCCAATGAAGTAATCCCTACCACTAATGATGTTGAATCTTCACAGGCCAGTAATTTAGGCACCCTTTTTATCGTGGCAGCCAAACTGGCTAAGCAGTTTAGTATTAGCGAATCGGGATATCGTTTGATTGTTAATTGCAATAAAGACGCTAGGCAAGAAGTTTTTCACTTGCATATGCATCTTTTGGGAGGCAAGGATTTAGGCCCTATGCTTAGTCTTGATTAACTCAGTTACTTTTTGGGGGTGATGGCACGCCACTGCTGATGGTGATGGTGATGGTGATGATTTTTCATTGGTCGTTACTAAAAGTGGGTTTGATTTAGCACAAAGATCAGATCTGATCGGGCAACGGTGGTAAAAATTGCATCCAGCAAATTTTTGTAATAGCAAATCATCGGTAGCTGGCTCATTAGCGGCCTCATCAGTTTTTACGTGGGTATTTTCTGATATTGATAAACTATCAAAAAAAGCCGCCTGCAATAACATCGCACTATAAGGATGCTGGATGTTTTTTGTGGAAAATAAATCTTTCGCCCTCGTTTTTTCTACTATATTACCGGCATAATATATAATTAAATCATCACAGAAATGGCGTAAAACTGCTAAATCATGCGAAATAACTATGTAAGTAATTCCTAATTTTACTTGCAACTCCAATAATAAATTTAAAATTTGCGCCTGCACAGACACATCAAGTGCCGATACTGGCTCATCAGCAATAACTAATTTAGGCTCAAGCATCAATGCCCGAGCAATTGCCACCCTTTGCCTTTGCCCACCGCTTAGTTGATGAGAAAACTTTTGCATTACCTCAGGCAGCAAACCAACTTCGTTAAGCATATTTTCCACTCTTTGGCTTTGTTCTTGGTGATCTCCTATTTTATAAATTTTCAGGGGCTCAACCAAAGTTTGAAAAACTGTTTTCTTAGGATTAATTGATTCATATGGATCTTGAAAAATAAATTGAACTGCTTTTCGAAAATCCCACCATCCCTTTTTATCCATTTTTGAGATGTCACGCCCTTCAAAAAAGATTTGCCCTTCATCTTGTTTTTCTATTTGCGAAATAATCTTAGCTAAAGTAGTTTTTCCCGAGCCAGATTCACCCGCTATGCCCAAATTACGTAATTTGGTTAATTTAAAATTAATCTTATTTACCGGATATATCGCATCTGGTGGGGTAAATAAGCTTTTTCTAGCTGTTTTGTAAAACCTAGTTAAATCTTTAACTTCTAACAGCACATTACTGGTCATATCTATATCAACGCTTAACAGGGAACCAACAAGCTAGTCTTGCCTTGTCGCTGGTAGTGACGCAAGGAGGCTCTTCTAGTTTGCATTTAGGTGAGCTAAATTCACATCTTTCAAAAAAGGAACACCCTTTATGCCACTTTTCTATTGGCGGCACCACCCCTTTAATTGATGTTAACCTGCTTTTAGGAGCTACTTTTAAACTTAGCCTTGAATCAATTAGTCCTTTAGTATAATGATGTTGTGGCTGCTTTAGTAGCTCATCTGTTAGTTGAGTTTCTACTATCTTACCGCAATACATAACATGCACATACCGGCACATTTTCTTGATTAGCCTAAAATCATGCGATATAAAAATTATCGACATCCCACGCTTAGCCTGAATTTCCAACAAAAGATCCAAAATTTGAGTTTGCACAGTAGCGTCAGTCGCAGTAGTGGGCTCATCAGCCACCAACAAATCAGGATTTCCGGCTAATGACATAGCGATCATAACTCTTTGCTTCATCCCGCCTGATAATTCGTGCGGATAAGAATTTAATATTCTATCTCCATCTGGCAACCCGCACTCTTTTAATAAATATTTTGCTTTTGTAAAATCTGCTTGCACTCTTTTTAAAACACCCGCAAATTGCTTGCCTATTTTTACTACCGGATTAATCGCTGCTGAAGATTCTTGAAATATCATGCTCGCCTCTCTCCACCTAAATTTGTGGTTAAATTCCTTATGTCCCATAAGATGTAAAGGCTCTCCTTTAAAAAATATTTCCCCCTTAGTTACCTTAGCAAAAGGATGAGGTAAAACCCGCAACAAAGAAGCCCCCGTTAAGCTTTTACCACAGCCTGATTCACCAAGAATTCCGATAGACTCCCCCTTAGCTATGGAAAAACTAACATCTCTTACCACCTCAAAGTAACTACCCCCGAGCAATAAAGATATAGTTAACCCCTTCACTTCAAGTACGTTATCACTAGACACTTTTTAGTTATGTAAAATATTATCTTTTTCTCCCCTCACCATTAATCCTTTTTACTAAATAAATTAATCAATCAGAGCCCTTTGTTGGCCTAGAACTCGCTCATTAAGTGGTAAATATCCATCTTTTATTACCACCTGTTGCCCCTCTTTAGATAGGATGAATTTTAAAAATTCTACTACTAATTTATCCATCTCTTTATCGGGCGGTTTTACCACATATATATATAACAATCTCGCTAATGGATATTTACCACTAATCACCGTGCTATAATTGGCTATGTATCCCTTATCCCCTTTTTTGAGAGATAGCTTTATTCCTTTAACGCCAGAAGTCAGATAGCCCATACCTGAATAGCCTATCCCAAATTTATCTTCAGTCACGCTTTGCACAACCGCAGCTGAGCCTGGTCTTTCTTTTACCGTTGATTTAAAATCTCCTTTAAACAATGCCTTCCCCTTGAAAAAACCATAGGTTCCCGATGCTGAGTTGCGGCCATAAAGCCTAATTAATTTTTTTTGCCATTGTTTATTTTCTGGTAAAAGCTGCTCCCAATCTTGCACATTAGCCATTTTTCCTTTGTAGGTAGAAGAAAAAATTGCGTCAACTTCTGGCAGAGATATTTGCGTTAACGGATTTTCTTTATTAACAAATACCGCCAAAGCGTCAAGAGCTACTCCTACAGGCAGGGGAGCGAATCCATATTTTTTTTTGAATTTGTTTATTTCCTCTTTTTTCATAAACCTCGACATAGGACCAAATTGAGCCACCCCCTCAATTAGAGCCGGCGGAGCAGTGGCTGATCCTTTGCCTTCTATTTGAATAAAAACATTTGGATAATACTTTCTAAAAGATTCCGCCCACAAGGTCATCAGATTATTTAAAGTGTCTGAGCCTATGCTATTTATCGTGCCGCCAAGTCCAACCACTGGTTGATAGCTTTTTATGTTAGCATCTACCTTTACTATCTCTTTTCCATTAGCTATATTTGTGCTTAATAAAAATACCAATAAAAGTAATGATTTAGCGAATTTTTGAAATAATTTTTTCATTTTTATTATCTAAAGTTGCATTACGATTAAAAAATCTGATTTAGTACCCGAACATTAACAATCAATAGTAATTTTAGTCCCATTTTTATTGTGTAAAATCTACATTGCAACCAAAAAATCTAATTTAATACCCGAACATTAACAATCAATAGTAATTTTAGCCCCATTTTTATTGTGTAAAATCTACATTACAATCAAAAAATCTAATTTAATACCCAGATTCACTAATCTAATAGTAAATTAAGCTATTATTTTAAAAATTGGCTGCCTGCTAGTCAATTATAAAATTTACCAAAGCACTTTTTAATCACAATATATCATTAACACTTACTTTATTTTCTGCTAGGGTAGTGAAGATTATGACCTAGGTGAATTAGCTAAAAGATATACCCCAAAAAGAATGAAGTTGCAGCATTGGCAAAATGATATAAATGAGCAAGTACAAGGAAAAAATAGATTAAGGTTTATTTTTTGGCTAACTGTACTTTGTTTTTTAGCGATCATACTGCGCACTATATATCTTCAAATATATCAAGCAGACTATTTAAAAGGGCTGGCTAAGGGTAGAAATTCTCAATTAAGAAGAATTCCCACCCAAAAAGGATCTATTATAACCAAAGAAGGCTCTTTTTTAGCTGTTTCTGTGCCGGTATTTTCTATCTATGCTGACCCTTCTGAAATAAGTAATTATCAGCTATATGCTGCAAAAATTAATGAAATCATCCCCATCGGAAAAGACTATATTGCCGAATTATTAAAATCACCCGGTAAATTTGTTTGGATTCAACGCTTTGTGCAAGACAAACAAAAACAAAAAATTGCTGATTTAAACTTCAAAGGACTAAGCTATGTAAGAGATTTTAAAAGATTATATCCTGCCCAAGATTATTTAGCTAGCGTGCTAGGCTTTAGTGGCAGGCAAAGCCAAGGATTAGAGGGCATGGAACATAATTTTGACGCTCACTTATCTAATAACATCCCCCAACCAGATATTTGGGACAGGCTTTATGGCCCTAGCGTGTTAGGCACTAGTGGTGGCAATTTAAGGTTAACTATTAATGATAGCTATCAACACATTGCTAAACAAGAATTGATAGATAAAGTTCAACAAAGTGGGGCCCAAAGCGGGATGGTTATTGTGATGGAATCTAAAACTGGCGCTCTACTTGCTGTGGCCAGCCACCCGGTTGTTAATCCTAATATTTTTGGCTTTTACCATAATCGTCAGGCGTTAAATCCTTTTGTCGGTGGTATTTATGAGCCTGGTTCAACTTTTAAAATAATCACCTTAGCCATTGCCTTAGATGATAGATACATCACCGAGCAAAGTACTTTTAATTGCTATAATGGGCAACATTCTTTTTTTGGTCAAATAATTAACGATACTATCCCTTTGGGAATATCTAATTTGGCGGATATAATCAAAAAATCATCAAACATATGTGCTGCTCAAATTGGGCTTAGCATTCCAAGCAAGGTGTTTTATGAGGGCATTACTAGATTCGGATTTTTACGAAAAACTGGCATTAATTTACTGGGAGAAGTTTCTGGTCAACTTAGACATTATGATAAATGGAAAAAGATTGACCAAGCTATCTTATCTTACGGACATGGAATTGGCGTATCCCCTTTACAAATGATTACTGCTATTAATGTGATTGCCAATGATGGGGTGTTTGTTAAACCATATGTAATTGAAGAATTATTAGATAGCTACAATAATCCTCTACCAAAACCAAAAAATACCCCCCGCCGAGTTGTATCTAGCGACACTGCTAGCTTGATGAAATCTTATATGAAAGGAGTGGTATCTAATCAAGGAACTGCTAGGCTTGGTCAAATAAAGGGATTAAAGGTGGCGGGGAAAACTGGCACTGCGAGAAAGTTTGATCGTCAACTTAATAGCTATTCTAAAACTGATTATATACTATCTTTTATAGGGTTTTTACCTGCCGATAATCCTAAATTTACTATTTTAACCCTCTTAGATGACCCTAAAAAAGCTATGTCTTCCAATACTCCTGTTGTTACCCCACTTTTTCGTGATATTGCTTTAAGGATATTAACTATATCTGATCCCATCGCTCATAAAACTTTGCGTGTTACGGCAGGAGATAAGCACTTACCCCTATTTAAATAATAAATTTATTGTTTGCATTTAGCATTTAGCATTTAGCGATTATTTTTCAATCCTATGGAAGAAATCAATACTCAATTTAAAGTGGCGTCATCACACCGCAGGACGGTTGCTTTTTTAATAGACTTTTTTTTATTTATTTTCATATCTCGCGTAACTTTTCTAGCTTTTTTATATCCTGATAAGTGGGATTTGCTGGAATTTACTGATATAGTATATTTTAACATATATTATTACGCATCATTTTTTATATTTTATTTAGCAAAAGACTTCTGGCGAGGGCAAAGTTTTGGCAAATGGCTGTTCAAAATAAGGGTAACCTACGTTAAAGATGGATTGCCTTATGCCAAATTTTTTACCTGCTGGGTGCGTAATTTATTTTTATTATTATTTCCGTTAGAGGTAGCATTTTTTTTATTTGGCAAGCTACATAGAAGGTTAGGCGATCGCTTTATGGGCACGCTAACTATAGTAAGCAAAACACCTTGGGCACTGAGAGACTTAACGAGCCGGTTGTTAATGGGTTTGTTGGTGGCTTCTTTTTTATGGGGATCTTATCTTTTAACCACTCCTAGCATGATCGCTAAGAGCTCTTTTTATCACCAGGCCTTACAAAATCTGGCTGAAGATGATAAAAAAGATTTAATTAGTCAGCCCTATAAAATAGATTATTTTAAGGAACTCTACCCAGAAAAGGGTTTGATGGTGCTAATTTTAGGTTTAGAATTGACAACTAAAGAACATCAACTCATTAAATGGCTATTTAAGTTTGATGAAATTAGCCAAACATGGAAAATATTGTCTGTTAAGTATTTAAATGAGAGTAACGGGTAAGTTTTTACTAAACACCTTCGCTTATGCGGTGGTAATTATTTTTATTATGTGGGCCTTGGCAAAAATTAATGCCTTTATTTTTGATAGTCGGCAAAATCAAAGCTCTGTTTTATCTCCTAGCACTGCCAGGCAAACAACCACGCTAACTGGCAGTCGCTATTACATGTATGAAAATAATAAACTACAAACTAAACTTAGTGCAGATAAGATTAGTTTTTTTAGCAATTCACAAATTACTAGCTTTTATAAGGCTGATATCTCTTTGTTAGGATTAGGATTAAGCTTGACAGCTCAGCAAATTGATATAAATACCTCAACTGAGATAGCAGATTTTTTTGATGTTACTTACGCTGATTTAGGAAGCTTAGGGATGGTATCAACAGAAAATATATCTATTGATATGGATTCACAAATAATCACTATTCCTAAAAAATTTAGTATCCATAAAGATAGTTTTTATTTTACAGGTCCAGGATTAGTGCATAATAACAAAACTGGTAAAACCATTATTTCTCGGCAATAGCACTTTAGTTTATATTTATCGTGAAAATTATATCTATCTCTTTAAGTATTTTTTTGATGACAATTATTCTGCCAAAAATTTCTCTATCCCAAGATAAAGATAAGTCCAACCCCACCCCAACTTCTAGGTTTATCGCTCAAAGCTCAGCTGATATGGCCGCTTATTTTTGTAATTCTTTTATTAGAGGGCAAAGTGATTTAATCACCTTCGATCAAAAGCTAGCAAAGGTTAGCTTTTCAGGCAATATAACCTTACAAACAAATTTTGTAGAAATTACTGCTAGTAATTTATCTGTGTTCACTAATAAACAAGGATTTAATACTTTTGGTAATGCTGCTTTGAATAAATCGGTGCAAGTTATAGTATATGATGATAGGCAACGTACGCTTTCTAATGTTAATTGTGATAAAGGATTAATAAAAAATTCTTCTAAATTGATACCTCTTTATAAAATTAATACTCAAATATTAGAATGGAATAGCTACCTTGATAAAGAAGAAATGAAAATGAGGGGTCATTCAGTTTTTGAGGTCTCATCACTAGAGATATCATTAATAGGCGATTCAATTGATGTAGTGTTAGATAAAGATGGTCAAGCGGCTAAGATTAGACTCTCTGATAGATTTGAAATGAGCCATGGCAATGAGGTAGTCTTTGCCGATCAGGCTTTAATAGATTTAGCGAAAAATCGAGTAGTCGCTATAGGAGAAGTAACTGTGAGTTTAGGGGGAATAACGCTAATCACCGCTGAGCGACTAGAAATGAAAATTGATGACACCATTAAGGTAATCATTGATAAAGACGCAAGTAACCCATTTTTTATTAGATAGCTAGCTATTGATGATTATTTACCGCTGGACGATTAATTGGATGTTGGTTGTCAATTTATGATTAATTATTTGATTGGCTGTTCGGTGCTGTTGATTATTAATTTTTCATGATCATAAATTAATTTATCGCTGTAGACGGTTCCATCCTTCTCTCATAAAAACTAACGCACCTACTTTTTTAACTTTGTTTATTCGTAGCTCGCGAGCCAAATTTCTGATTGTCGCTCCAGTGGTGCAGACGTCATCTAAAAGTAAAATAGATTTTCCTGATAGAGTTTTATCTACTTTAAAGATACCTCGTTTAGACATATTTTTCTCCCTTTGAGCTTTGTTCAAGGTGGCTTGCCGAGGTAAAGATTTTGTGTGTTTTATTTTATCAATTCTCAATTTAGCTAATTTGATTCCTTTTACTATATAAAAAATAGCATTCAACTTAGGGCGTAAATTAAATTTTTTATGCCTTGGCATAGGAATAATAAAATCATATTCCTCAAATAAATGAGCGTTAAGCTGCCAATATCGGTAAAATAAATCTTGTAAAATACGCCCCACCAATAAATTATGGTTATATTTAAATGATAATAACCACCTAGATACCGGCTTATGATAATGAAAAATGCTTCTTAATTCATCAAGTCGCCACTCATCAGTTTCTAGGCATTGATTAGAAGGGTGCTCGTGAAAACAAAAACTACAGGTGCTATCATTAAAACGAGGAAGATTGTCATAGCAGTCTTGGCATAGGCTGTAAGAAGCAGATTTATTAATAATTAAATTTTGACACCCATAACAGCTTGTAGGGAGGGGGAGTTTATTAGCTGTTTTAGAAATTAATTTAAGCACTCTGTAAAAAAGATAATCTTTTTTATAAAATAATTAGGCTAATTAACCAGAACTAGCCGGAATTAGCCGGAATTAGCCGGAATTAGCCAAAAGTTAGTTATTTTTTAAAAATTCGGCGATAAATTTTGTTGTATTCACTTTCTAAAATCACCTCTTCTACTCCATTAATAGTTAGCGTGGCCACATCTCCACGACTTAATATAATTTCAGCGTCCTCATCAGCAACCCAATTAATTATTTGTCCAGGTTGTATGGGGGACTCTTTTGGCAAATTTTCTCCTATTTTAAAGCTAAGCCATCCATCAGCTTTACCTACTAACTCAAAAGACATGGCGTAGCTCTTTTTAGGTGGAATAATAGGCTCATCATCATTTTGTGCGGCTGTGGGCTCATCACTCTTTTCAAAAATAGGCAACGCCAACTCTTTATTTTGGCTAGGGGAGTCAGCAAAGTTTGTAAAGATAAAATACCCTCCCACTAATACTACCGCTAAAAAGAATGTTGCGCTAAGTACTTGTGGTAAAGATTTATTCTTGGTGGGTTTTTCTGAATCTATCTTATCATTATTCGTTTCTAGGGTCTCTACTGATTCTTCATTAAAGGCCTTATTTATATCATCAATCATCCATTGGCTATCTGTATCTAAAAATTTACAATAGCTCCTGATAAATCCTTTTAAGAAAATAAGCTTAGGCAAAGTTTGATAGTCTCCCATCTCAATAGCCTTAAGATCGGCAATAGGAATTCTGATAACATCAGCAACGTAGCTTAAGGAATGAGAGAGCTCTTCTCGTCTATTCTTAACTGCTTGTCCGATATTTTTTAATTTTAAAATCTGGTCTTTATTCAAAATATTCATCGTTAGAAAAGTAAATTTTAAAAAATTAAAAGCATTTCAACCTTGACAAATAATTGGCATCAATCTAATAGTACACAGTTCTAGCTTAATTTAAAACTTTTAATGAATTTTTTGTAAGAAACACAATTATTATTATTAATATTAAATGTCTCAAACAATCACTGATTATAACAATCCCATAACCCCAGATTTTTCCCCTAGCATAAATTTTGATGCGTCAGAAAATGATAATTTTGCTGCCCTCTTAGATGGGATAGCCTGTTATATTGAGCCTGATAGCCTAATTAAGGGCACGATCACAAAAATCACTAAAGATTTTGTGTTTATTGATATCGGCTTTAAATCTCAAGGTCAGGTTGCCTACTCTGAATTTTTAACTCCTCAGGGTGATTTTGAATATAAGTTAGAAGATGAGGTAGAAGTTTTTCTAGAAAATCTAGAAAATCAAGAGGGGCGTGTTGTGTTGAGCAAAGATAAGGCTAATCAGCTGAAAATTTGGGAAAATATAAAACTGCTTTACGAAAATGGGGAAACTATCTCTGGAAAAATAGTTGCCAAGGTAAAAGGAGGTTTATCGGTTGATATTGGAATTAAAGGATTTTTACCAGGCTCACAAGTTGATCTTAAACCCACCAAAGATTTAGATCAATTTATCGGTGTTAGTTTTGACCTGAAGGTTCTTAAATACGACAAAAAAAGAAGCAATGTGGTGCTATCTCGCCGAGCTGTGCTTGAAGTTAACCGCGAAGGATTACGCAAAGAAACTATTAGCCAACTAGAAGTTGGGGCTATGATGAAAGGATATGTTAAAAACATAACTGATTATGGCTTATTCGTTGATTTAGGAGGCATTGATGGTCTTTTGCATATCACTGATATGACTTGGGGGCGCATCAACCATCCATCAGATCTTTATCAACTTGGTGATGAAATTGAAGTTACTGTATTAAGTTTTGATAAAGAGACTCAAAGGGTTTCTTTAGGCTTAAAACAAAAAGAGCAAGATCCGTGGGTAGATTTAAATAAAAGATACAACCTAAAAGATAAAATCACGGGCAAGGTGGTAAACATCACTAATTATGGGGCGTTTGTAGAAATTGTGTCGGGCATTGAAGGATTGATTCATATATCAGAAATGTCTTGGACCAAGAAAATTAAATATCCTAGTAGTTTTTTAAAGCTGGGTGATACGGTGGAAGCTGCGATTAAAGATATAGATTTTGAGAGAAAACGCATTTCACTTTCTATCAGAGACGTCCAGCACAACCCTTGGTCTGATATGGCTGATCGTTACCCGATAGGCACAGAAATTAAAGGGATTGTGAGAAATATCACTGATTTTGGTATTTTTGTTGGTATAGAAGAAGGCATTGACGGCCTAGTGCATAATTCTGATGTTTCTTGGAGTTTACGCAATAAAAATAATCTTTTTGAATCCTATGAAAAGGATCAAGAAATCAAGGTTAAATTACTTAATATAGATGTTAGCAAGGGGCGCTTATCTTTGGGCATCAAGCAATTAACTGACGATCCTTGGAAAAATATTGATAAGGAGTTACGCCCTGACGATGAAATAAAAGGAAAAGTTGTGCATATCACTGATTTTGGTGTTTTTGTGGAATTAAAAGAGGGTTTAGAGGGATTAATTCATCTTTCTGAGATGGATCAGTCGATTACTAAAAAACAAATAATGGATAAATTCCCGATTGGGAAGGCCATTGTTACTAAAGTAATTAATATAGATGTAATAGCAAAAAGATTGGCCTTATCCCCAGTCGAAGGAGTGGAGCTAGAGCAAGATGAGAGCTATGAGAAGCAAGTAGCGTTAGACGCAAAATCGACTGATGATAAGCTAGAAAAATCTTCAGTAGAGGGAGCTGAGCTAGAGGGGGCAGGACTAGAGGAAAAATCGGCGGATGGTGATAGTAACGATAAGTCGTCTGCTAGTAGTAAAATCGATGATTCTGACAAAGCTAAAGATGAAAAATCATCTGCTAGTAGCAAGACTGATGATTCTGCTAAAGCTGAAGATAAAAAGGCGTCCGCTAGTAGCAAGACTGATGATTCCGACAAAGCTAAAGATAAAAAGGCGTCCGCTAGTAGCAAAACTGATGATTCTGCTAAAGCTAAAGATAAAAAGGCGTCCGCTAGTAGCAAAACTGATGATTCTGCTAAAGCTAAAGATGAAAAGGCATCCGCTAGTAGCAAAACTGATGATTCTGCTAAAGCTAAAGATAAAAAGGCGTCCGCTAGCAGCAAGACTGATGACCCTGAGAAAGCAGAGTAAATATAATTTCTTGTATTAGTGATTAATGCTTAGGCGATTTACTGCCCTTAATATGGGCTTATGTTAATATTAGATGGCACTAGCCTAGCCGCAAAATTTAAGGGTAAGATTGAAGATGAGGTCAACGCCCTCATCAAAAAAGGGACAACACCTAGCTTGCATATTCTCTTAGCCAATGCAGACGACGCTTCTGCTATATATGTAAGAAATAAGCTCAATACTTGTGAAAAGTTGTCTATCAGGGCTAAATTGCATAAATTTAATCCTGAAAGTATTACTCAAGAGGATATTTTACAAAAGATAAGCCTGCTTAATGTTGATGAAAATGTTCATGGCATTTTATGTCAACTGCCTTTACCAAAACATATAAACGCAGACATGGTGGCTGCTGCCATTGCTCCTAAAAAAGATGTGGATTGTTTTAATCCCTTTAATATTGGTCAATTATTTAATGAAGAAACTCTATTAGAGCCTTGCACGCCTAAAGCCATTATTGCTTTGTTGCATCATTACCAAATTGATCTTACCGGTAAGCGAGTGGTGATTATAGGCAGAAGCAAGATTGTGGGCAAGCCACTAGCTTTAATGTTACTTAGAAAACAAAATAATGCCACGGTTACTGTTTGCCATTCTAGAAGTAAAAATTTAAAAGAAATTTGTTTATCGGCGGATGTTTTAATTCCTGCTCTGGGTAAAGCCAATTTTTTAAATGAAGATTATATCAAACCTGAGGCAGTAGTTGTTGATGTGGGTATTAGCAAAATCAGAGTTGGTGATAAAAACAAAACTTGCGGGGATGTAGATTTTAATAGAGTTAAAGATTTGGTGTTTGCAATTAGCAAGGTACCAGGTGGAGTTGGCCCTATGACTATTCACATGTTGATCGATAATCTGGTTAAAACCACGAAAATGCAAACCCAAAAATAATTACTATCCCTCTCCCCAGAACCACCTAACTTTCTTAGTTAATTACCGGATATAAATAAAATAATTAATTGATAGCCTCTGCCTGGGCTCCATCATCACCGTATACCTAGTTAATTTGCGAAAGATGGTGGTTCTTGGTAGATATTATATAATATTGCTCACTAATTAATGCATA
This sequence comes from SAR324 cluster bacterium, assembly GCA_016735295.1. Lineage (GTDB taxonomy): Bacteria > SAR324 > SAR324 > XYD2-FULL-50-16 > JAERRU01 > JAERRU01. The sequence goes on along the minus strand of JAERRU010000021.1, from coordinate 15,489 downwards.
TTAGGAAATATAATTATCGCTAAAATAGTAATTATAAATCATCATAATTTATATATCTAAGAAATTGTGAGTCCATAAAATCTATTATTCAAGATGTCAAATAACCTTATAAAATCATCAGCAAAAGTAGCCGGCTTAAATTTAGCTAGCCGATTACTAGGGTTTGCTCGCGAAATATTAAAAACAAGTTTGCTGGGCGCTACTGGAATTGGAGACGCTTTTCAAATAGCCTTTACCATCCCTAATTTATTTAGAAGATTAACCGCCGAAGGGGTAATGCTTAGCACATTTTTACCAATTTTCAGTGACGCCCACCAAAGCAAGGGCAGAGATGGGGCTAATCAATTTTTATTTAGTCTTTTTTGGTTTTTAACCATATTTCTGGTTAGCATCACCCTATTATCTACCTATTACGCCGATGTTTTACTGGCTAATTTATTTGGCTTTGTGGGGGACACTTTAAAACAAGCCATTTTATTAACTAGAGTAATGTTTGGTTATGTGGTTTTAATTTCGCTAGCCGCTTTATTTCAAGGGGTATTAAATCACCATAGGAATTTTTGGTTACCGGCAATCACTCCTATTTTATTAAACATATGCATTATTAGTGCTGGGCTTATTTCTTATTATTGGCGTAAAGATATAGCTTTAGGCATGGCTTGGGGTGTTTTGATTGGGGGAGCTATTCAAGTTTTTATACAACTCCCTTTTGTGCTTAAATATGGATATTCCCTCGTTAAGGGGGCATTCAGCTGGTATCCCTATTTAAGTAAAATGATGAAAATAGCTGTGCCGGGCATTATTGGGGCTGGCATATACCAGATAGATGTTTTTATAAGTCAAATAATTGCTACCACTTTAATTGCTGGCTCTGTGGTGTCACTCAGTGTTAGTGGTCGGTTGTTAGAATTAGGATTAGGGGTTTATGTGATATCCCAAACTACCGTTCTTTTACCTAGTATAATTAAATTTTTTGCTAAAAATGAAATAAAAAAAGCCACTACTATGCTCCAAGATAGTTTAGCTTTAATAAGTTTTTTTATTATTCCGATAACTTTAGGGTTAATGGCTACTAGCAGATCGGTGATTGATCTATTTTTAGGCTGGGGAAAATTTGATCAAAGAGCTATTGAAATCACGGCTAAGGTGTTGATGTTTCACTTACCAGGAATGATTTTTATTGGATGGAATCGAGCTTTAATCGTAGGCTATCAAGCAAAGAAAATGTTTATAGTTACTATGTGGATCGCTTTTTTTACCATGCTAAGCAACATAAGTTTAGCTTACTATTTAGCTAGTATTTTAGGAGTAGCTGGCATAGCTATGGCTAGCAGCTTGAGCCAGATGGGGCAATTCTTTTTATTAGCGATATTTTTATATAAAAAAACTTCACTTAACCTATCTTGGGAAAAGATTATTGGAAAATCTGTTATCAAGCATTTAATCGCTGGGGGGATTATGTTTATTTGTGTTTGGTTATTAAGTAAATTTGAGTTTGCCTATCCTAACTTGCTTCTTGCTGGACAGATTTTTATTGGAATTTTTATCTATATTGGGGTAAGTTGGCTTTTAAAAACAATTGAGTTACGCAATGTTTATCAAGTATTTCTTAAACGAAAAAATAAATCATCTTAAGTGGCTAGTCATGAATATCAAGCTTAGCCATATAACAGGGCTTATGCTGTTGTTAATTCCTTTAACAATTGGGTTAATTAGTTGTTCTAGTGCTAAATCTCGCCACCAGAAAACTAATATATGGCAAAATTTAGCTAGTCCTTATCAAACTTTTGCTCAGCAAAAAAGATCTGGTAATATATATAATAACTTCAAACTAGAACTTGAAGTAAACGCTATTTTAAAAAACCAAGAATATATTGCTCGCTTAAGTGACGCCTCATCAAAAGCGAATCTTAGACCAAGAGATATCAACCACAAAGATTTAGCTAATCAGGCTGAGGGATTTGATTTTTTATTATCATTTTATAGCCCTGCAAAAGAATTAAGTTCATCCACTATCTTAAAACGAGACTGGCAATTTGAACTTTTAGTTGATGGGGACGCTACTACCACTTTAGTATCAATTAAAAAAATTGATGGGGATAGTTTTGAGTATAAATACTTGCAAAAATCATTTTATGATATAGATCGTTGGTCCAATTTATTTTTGATTTCTTTTAGCCGACCTCTAAAATATGCAAATAATAATCCTGCCTCTTTAAAACTAAAAATTTCAGGAATAGCCGGATTAATTGAGTTACTATGGGAGCCTCCCCAACTTTAAGATAGTCTTATTAATACTGTTGGTATAATTTGGGTGAGGATAAACATCAGATTTTATTAGTTTAATTTAATTTAACCATAGATTATATTTATCTCGTAGCTTGATAATGTGATTTACTTCTAAATCTGAATTAAAGAAATAAGCTGAATTAACCGCCGTATAGATCGAGCCCCCATAAAAACTTACCGTTAACAAGGCCAGTAAGGGAGAAAGGTTGCGGTAACCTCTATCATTAGAAGTATTCGCCTCTTGGTGAGCGTTGAAAAACATACCCACTAATAAAAGGCTATAAAAACCTTCTTGCCAAAAACCACTATAGGCACTGCCACTACCAGGAACTATCGCTGACATTATGCCCGCTAGAAATGGACTTTTTTGGCCTGTTATTTCTCTAGTTTGCCACTCATGGTAAATATCATTAAAATTAGTCGCCTTACCATTTAATCGTTTTATAGTTTCTAACCTAGCTAACCCTTGTTTTATATAATCCTCACGCAAAATAAAGGGAGCGTTATCATTATAATCTAACTCAAAAATACTTAGTTGATAGTTAAGATTAGCAATAAGGCCAACATCGCTAATTGTTGCTATTTGTCTTTTAAGATAGCTCATACCACTTAAAGAAGGTCCCTTTAAATAATAGGTATAGCCTGTTCTAATAATCGCTGTTTTAACTAAGGAAGATTTAGGGAAAAAGTATTTTAATCTTTGATATTCTAAAATCGCCCTATCATAGTCTTTAATTTCGAGCAGATAATCGGCAAATTTAAGTTGCTCTAAATCATCTAATATTATCTGCTCCGCCCATAGAGAGCTGTAAAACAGTAAAAATAATCCAATTAAGCTGGTTTTTCTTAACACTCTAACCACCGATAAAGCATGCATTCAGAACATCCATCTTCAAAGGTTAGGCATAAATCTTTTCTCATTTGGATTAGCCCTTGTGAATAGGCTAAACTTTTTTTCATAAATTGCTGAAAAGGATCGATACTTAATCTGCGCTCCATATATCTAACTACATTATTATTACTTTTTTCACCAGGAAACGTATGATATAATTTAAATAGCACATCGCTTAAAGGAGTAACCTTAAATTCTTTTTCCCAAAGCAAAAAAAATGGTAATATCACATTAACCATTACTATCGCTATTCGATCTTCTCCAGTAAGATTTTGTGCTAAATAATTAGGATATCCTCCTTTCTCAAAAATGGGTAGCACCAGTGCTTGCACCTTTTTAGGAGATTGCCAGCTCGATTCAGGGATTGTTTGCATTTTTCTTAGCACATCAAGCCAACTGCGAAGCAAGCCTCTTTGGTGTGTATTATTAATTAGCTGCAGCATGCTAATTAATCGCCTAACTGGGTGCCCTTTGGGATTAACCATATGTGTGTTCAATTTATCTTGATATGGTTTTTGCTCAAACCCACGCCAAATATTTTTCAGCATAATGAGGTCAAGATTATGCCTTTGAGAGGCTGGTATATTCTCAAAAAGATTTAATTTACCTAACCAATAGGCTAAAATAATATCAGTAGGTTTTTTATTTTGTTTATTTTGATAAATTTTAGTTATTTCAGCATAATCAAGATCTATCGCTAATTGTTTAAGATGGCGGCTAAATTTGATGAACCCAAAACTTTCAAAAATTTTCTCAAAAAGTAGTTGTTCAAAACCAAGTGAGGAATTATTTTTAATTGATTGCATCATCTGCTTGCTCTTATCTTTAAGCCTGGTATGGGCGTATTGAAGCAATATTTTACCGATTTTGTTATTTCTTTTTTTGTGTACTGGGCTTTTATTAAGAGAGGGATGTAAAAGCATACCGCATTTACCTAAAACTTTTTGATGATTAACTTTGCCTAGTAGTTTGTATTTAAGTTCGGTAATTTTTGTTGGTGTTATGTTAATTTGGGGAATAATATTTTTAGCAATTATGATTTCATTAGTAGTGGCTGGGTTATTAGCCACTAGCAAGAATAATTTTAAATTTGTAAATTGGGAAGCAAAGCTAATATTTTCACTGCTTAACGGTAAAGCAGCAATTAGCACATTAGCTGGCACTGGCTTTTTATCAACAATCAGCTCTGCTCGTTGAAAGATAGTTTTTTGAGCAAAGAAAGGATATCCCGCAAAGCCGACAATTATTTTTTTATTATTAGACAAAATAAATTCTTGGCCAATACTATTCAACCAATAATAACTAAGTAATAGTTCTTCCACTATTTTTTGATGTTTTTTAGTTGATTTATAATCTATCCAAGAAACAATTTACACATTAATTTATATTTTAAATCAACTAATCATATCAGATTAAAGATAAATTAATTCTGTTTTAACTTGTAAATATACTACTTTTTAGGTAGGCTCTAGCGATACTATGTTGAAGTCTCAAGATTAAAGTTAAGGAATGTGAACCTTTTTACGCTATAAGTAGCTAATAACAAAGTAAAAAAAATTTATGCCTAGGAAAAATGAAGCGACCCTAACTTACCAAGATAAAAAGATAATTCTTCCGGTAGAACAGGGAACAGAAGGCGAAACAGCAGTTAATATTTCCCAATTAAGATCAAAAACCGGGCTAATCACCTTAGACCCAGGATATGGAAATACAGGCTCCACTAAAAGCGATATAACCTTTATTGACGGAGAAAAAGGGATTTTACGCTACCGTGGCTATGACATAGCTGATTTAAGCAATAATTGCAGTTTTATTGAGGTTACATATCTACTCATTTTCGGAGAATTACCCAGTGCTGAAGAATTGGCAGCCTTCACTACCACGGTAACTCGCCATACAATGATTAATGAGGATTATAAAAAATATTATGATGTTTGGCCTCGCACAGCACATCCTATGGCTTTGTTGGCGGCAGGCATGGCTGGGATGTCATCATTTTACGATGACATTGCTAGTGACTTTAAGGAACATGCCGTAGATATATCTACTATCCGCTGTTTGGCAAAAGTCCCCACCCTCGCGGCCTATGCGTATAAGAAGTCTATTGGTCAACCATTTGTTTATCCTCGTAACGAGCTTAATTACTGTCAAAATTTTTTGAATATGATGTTCTCTGTTCCAGCAGAAGAATATGAGGTTATCCCTGAAGTAGAAGAGGCCTTAAATAAGCTATTAATCTTGCATGCTGATCATGAGCAAAACTGCTCCACTTCAACAGTAAGAATGGTGGGCAGCAGTGGGGCTAATATATACGCCTCTATTGCCACTGGTATTTTAGCTTTATGGGGCCCGTTACATGGGGGAGCTAATCAAGCTGTATTAGAAATGCTAACTAGCATTCAGAAGGAAAAGATTAGCCTTAAAGAATTTGTTAATCGAGTTAAGCGTCAAGAAATAAAATTGATGGGCTTTGGCCACCGAGTTTATCGCAATCATGACCCTCGCTGTGCTATTATTAAAAAAGCGTGTGATAAATTGCTTTTAAAATTAAAAGTAAAAGACCCGCTACTAGATATCGCCAAAGAGCTTGAGCATATTGCTCTTAATGATTCTTATTTTATTGATAGAAAGCTTTATCCTAACGTTGATTTTTATAGTGGAATTATCTACAAGGCAATGAACATTCCCACAAATATGTTCACAGTAATATTTTCTATTGGCCGGCTACCTGGTTGGATTGCTCAGTGGAGAGAGATGAGAACTCAGGGCATAAAAATTAATCGCCCACGCCAAATATATACTGGTTCTACTAAACGAGAATTTAAGAGGGTAAAGGGTTAATCACAATTTTAGTAAATTAATGTTTACTAACTATCAATATATAAATTAAATATATCATGCGCCGCGCCATCAAGATATTATCAGGTAGTTCACACAATGAATTTGCCTTAGAAGTTTGTCAAATAATGGGCTTAGAGCTTTGCAAAAGCCGCACGATCAAATTTAGTAATGATAACATGATGCCGCGTATTGAAGAGAATGTGCGCGAAACAGATGTATTTGTTATCCAAACCTCAACGCCGCCAGTTAGTGATAATATAATTGAATTACTTTTAATGCTAGATGCACTTAAATATGCGTCTGCTGGTCGTATTACGGCGGTATTACCTTATTTTCCCTATGTCCGCTCTGATAAAAAGGATCAACCACGCATATCTATTGCTGCTCGATTGATGGGTCATTTAATTGAAACGGCGGGGGCTAGTCGCTTGTTGACTATGAATTTACATGCTTCGCAGATTCAAGGTTTTTTTGATATTCCTAGTGATCAATTATTTGCTACCAATATAATTTGTCAATATTTCTCGCAAAGGGATTTAAGTAATTATGTGATAGTCGCTGCTGATGTAGGTGAATCTAAACATATTGGTCATTACGCTAATATTTTAAATTTACCCATTGCGATCATAGATAAAAGAAGGCAGGGCAACTCAGATAGCATAATACCTACTACTTTAATTGGAGACGTGGTTAAAAAAGATTGCTTGATTGTGGACGATGAAGTCTCTTCGGGAGGGACTTTAACGGGAGCGACTAAGTTTTTAATGAAAAATGGAGCAAAAAGTGTGTCGGCAGCAATCGTCCATGGGGTGTTAAGCGGCCAGGCGATGGCTAAAATTGAGGCCAGCCCGCTTAAAGAATTAGTAATCACTAATTCTGTGCCTTTACCTAAACAAGGTTATATTAGTCCTAAAATAAAAGTTCTTAGCATTGCCCCACTATTTGCTCAGGCCATATCTCATATACATAGCGGTATGTCGGTTAGTCTGTTATTTGCTAAGGATTATGTGCATCAAGAATAGTATTAATATTAAATAATTAGTGAAAAAAACACGGCTTGTTTTACAAAATGGGTTAATTTTTGAAGGAGAGGCTTTTGGTTATGAAAAACCTGCTTCAGGCGAGCTAATTTTTAATACTGGCATGGTGGGCTACGCAGAAACCTTGAGCGATCCTTCTTATAAGGGACAAATTTTGGTTTTCACCTATCCGCTAATTGGTAATTATGGAATATTCTCCGACCAGCAACAAAAGGGGGATATACCAATAAATTTTGAATCTGAAAAAATTCATGTTGCCGGGGTAGTGGTAAATTCTTTTAGTGAAGATTACTATCATTATCAGGCTAAGATGAGTTTTGATTCATGGCTGAAAAAATTAAAGATTCCTGCCATTACGGGAGTAGATACTAGGGCGATCACCTTAAATATCAGCAATTCTGGCTCTAGGCTGGCTAAAATTGAATCAGAAGAAGAAAATTATCCCTTTTTTGATCCAAATAAGGAAAATTTGGTGAAAGAGGTAAGCATCAAAGCTCCTAAATTTTATGATGCCCATGGCGATAAAACAGTGTTGATTGTTGATACCGGCATGAAAAGTAATATTTTGCGTTATGTGCTATCAAAAAAAATTAATGTGCAGCGAGTGCCTTGGAATTATGATTTTAAGCACCTTAAATTTGATGGTATCTTGCTCGGCAACGGCCCGGGAAATCCTGAATTAATAAAAGAAACTATCGCTATTTTGCAGACCCAATTAACACAAGAAAAGCCTATTTTGGGGATATGCCTTGGCCATCAGCTGTTAGCTATTGCTGGTGGTGCTAGTACTTATAAGATGAAGTTTGGTCATCATTCCCAAAATCAACCCTGCGTGCTGGTAGGCACAAAAAGAGTTTTTATAACTTCCCAAAATCATGGTTTTGCCGTTGATGAATCTAGCTTTACAGATGATTGGCAACCTTGGTTTTTTAATGCTAATGATGGCTCAAATGAGGGCATGAGGCATAAATCTAAACCTTTTTTTTCTGTACAATTTCATCCTGAAGCTTCCCCGGGGCCGACAGATACTAATTTTATTTTAGATGAATTTCTAGCTTTACTTTGACGACGCCCCTCCAAACATAACACTAATAGCACTAATAGCACTAATAGCTCTATTTCTGTAAATCCACTTTTCCGATTGCGGAAATGTTGGATAGGATAAATAGGTCACCCCTAAATTATATCCTACACCTTGCCATCAAAACTATTGTTTTAAAAAACTATATTTAGAGGCAGTACGTTATAATTTATAATTTAGGTTTTATTATTATTTTATACTTAATCTAATCATCTGGGAAACTTTACTCCTTATCCTTCTTCTTAGCATTAATTATTGATATATTTCCAAATTTTGAGTTAGGGGTATTTTCTTTATATTTCTCAAATAATTTCTCAAACTGGTCTTTACTCGTGCTTGCTGCCATTAAAGCCTATACAGCTGTTATTTGTTCTTTTAGGTGTTGTTTTCCAACATCTTCCGTTAGGTATTGATGAAATTTTATATTTTTATTGTTTTCCTTGGCCAGTTTCTTTATCCCAGATAAAACTATCCCATCCATCATTGGCTGGTAGATATATTTATTTGTTAACCTTCCAAAAAACATAGGCCTCTTATTACTGGATCCGTTGTCAGACTGCCTCCAAAGTCTGGATATTTGGCGGTAGAAGTCTTGGCTAAAAGTCAGTTGCCACTTTGCTATCTCCCCATCTATATAGGCTTTTAATGTTATCTGTAATTCATCTTTATCTCTATCATATTGATAGCCTGTAGCCTCATCTACCAAGGCGATAACACCATTGTGGCCTCAGCTCTGATTAATATTTCTGCCTTTTGGGCTGTCTCTGTTTGTGAATCTAATAATACATCAGCCCCTCTTGCCTTTAAATAAAGTTCTGAGACTAACTATAAAATTTTTGCGTTATACCCTTGCTGTTCCTTTTGGTTTTTATCTAAATATCTTACCTTTTTGATAGCATTTCTTAGATCGTCAGATATAAAGGGTTGAAGATTTTTAGCGTCCATAAAAGTAGGAATCTCCATTATCCTTGTAGTTCCTCTTACCGGTCTATCCAAAGCCTTAAACACATCACTTGTTTTTACTATTCTAGTTTTATCATCTAAAACAGCTACATTTAATTCTAAGTCACCAATTTTTAATTTTCCTTCAAATATAGCCTTTAATTTTTTCATTCTATCTTGTGTTTGTTATTATTGCCCCTGCTCGTACAGATTATAGTTTTCCAGTTTTTAGTCCCTTTTCGAAATCTACCAAAATCATCATCATTAGTTGGCAACACCCCTTTGTGGATGCGCCAGAGAGAATGACAATTCCTTATCATCATGTCAATTGGTTCTTTAGAGTTTTATAGGAAATCTTTTTTTACTCGCCCAAGAGGTTGTTTTTATTGTTATTTTTTTTTGCTTTGATAAAAAAAAGATTATCTACAGCACGAGGCTTTAGTGTTAAATATAATTGAAGAATTGTGAGGAGTCGTGGAGATCTCCCAATCTTTCCTATATCTTAATTAAAAGAAAAGAATAATTAAAAATATTAAATAAGCTCAGGGGGGCTTTCCAAGCTGATTGGGCCTAATTTTGCTGCTCTAAAATCTGCTACTATTTTTTGTGTTGCCCTTATGGTGGCATTATCAGGATTTTTATCACGGATATTAACCTGCTTTAAAATAGTTTGTAAAAGTTCTGCAGGTTTTTCAGGCAGCTGATTAGTTAGTTGATAGCGATTTAAAAACTCCTTGGTGGGTTGGTCAATTAACTTTTGCAGTAAAAATTCCACACTTTCGCTAGTCTCCGTTAAATCTTCTTTAAAGGCGTAAATTAATCTTAGAATAAGCCTTGTTTCCTCGCTCGTATCGTCATAAGACACAATCCCTGGTGAATCTAATAATTCTAATCTATGGTTTATCCTAACCCATTCTGGACGCTTAGTCACCCCTGGTAAACTACCTGTTTGCACGCGTTTTCTTGCCAAAAGTCGATTAATTAAAGTTGACTTGCCCGTATTAGGAGCTCCTAGCACTATTACTCTCCATGGAAGTTTATCATCGCGAATTTTTTTTAGTTGCTGGTCGCTAGCACACTTTTTTAAATGACGTAATATCTTTTGAATATCTTGTGGCACAAAAAAATTACAAAACATACTATCAACAAACTGATTTTCAAAATGAGTCTGCCATTTTTGATTGATAATAGGGTTAGCCAGCTGTCTTTTATTGTAGACTAGTAGTGATTTTTTTTGATATTGAGCCAAATTAAGCAACCCTGAAACTAAGGGAGCTCTAGCATCTCTTACCTCAATAATCATATTAGAATTTTTTATCCAACTAGGTAAAGCACTTTTGGCCTTGGCCATATGGCCAGGAAACCATCCCTTCCCCTTAGGTGCGTTAATTGACATCTCTCTTTATTAAAGCAAATTTTTACTTGTATTTTAAGATTATGATACTAACAATCGAAATTTATTAAGCCAGTTCACCCTTTTGATCTTCTTCCATAAAATTTTTAATTTCATCTGCTGGCAAGTTAGCCTTAGCCCACATCAATTTAGCACTCGCTGTTTCTATTGTCATGTGCTGAAGCGTTAAAATTCTATCATCCAATCGGCTAAAACTTGATTGATAAAGAGATTTCACCGCCTTGCCCGTAGAAGTTTGGCTTATATTAGCAATTATTTTTCCCGCATCTAACGCCTCTTTAATAGGGGCTGAGTAATCTTCGCTGGTAGGATAATTACCGCAGCCATAAGTCATGAAAATAAAAGAATGGCAATTATCTGACCTTAAAATATCGCGGATAGCTTGGCTAGACAAACTAGGAGTAACAAAAATAGGCGTAACACTAGGTTCAATATTTGTTAGTGCACTAAATTTTTCGTTCACAAAGACTTTTTTAGTGAAACGGTGTGGTCTCTTAAAATCAGTAAAGCCCGCATCACTTCCTAGTTTAGTGCTGCTATTACCTAACGTTATTTGATTATTAAAGGCTATCCACACGTTGTTAGTATATTCAGGGCTAGTCGCTGAGGTGATAGCTAGTTTTAAATTAGCTAAAGCGTCTGATTTATCACCCAATAATGGCACGTTAGAGCCAGTAAAAATTACCGGCTTATCCAATCCATCAAGCATAAAGCTAAGTGCACTAGCACTATAAGCCATAGTGTCTGTGCCATGTATTATCACAAAACCAACATAATCATGATATACCTTAGCTATTATATTAGCTATTTCTTGCCAAAGATGGGGCGTGACATCAGAAGAATCAACAGGCTTTGTAAGGCTATCACAGTGGATTTTTAGTGTTTTATAATCAAAAACTTTTAGCTCCCTATCATGCTTATGAATGGTTTGCACAAAAGTAAATAATGGCATTTTAGGCAATAATTGGCTAAATGGTTGGGCGCTCAGTGGAGAATTTGGATTAGCTGGGTCTTGATGATCCATTCCAAAAGTTCCTCCTGTATAAAGCAAGTAAATCATATAATATTAAATAAATTTCAAAAAGGGCTGGCTTGATTTATTACCAGAAACCCACATACTGTGATGAGTATATCACAAGATAATATTTTATTGTTAAAATATACTTTTTTAAAAATTTTATTATCACAATACATCCCTACCTATTCTTCAAATTATAGCACGGGAAAAGGTTGAGGAGGATATTGTTCAGAAAAATAAAGGCGATGGGTTGATAGATTAATCGATTATTAAAAAGACTCTAGCGACTATCTAAATATTAATTATTTAACATAATGATTATACATCTTCTCTTTGATGAATGCATTCATTTTAGGGTCAATCATTTTGTTGTATAAAGCTTCGTTATCTGTAATAATTGATGTTATGGCCTTGTCGTATTTGTCATAAAAAGAGCTACGTTTCCCTGCATCAGTGTTTTTAGCCTTCATAACATCCTTTAAAGAACCATCAGCTTTCAACTTGCTGTATATTTCCTCAATTTCGGCTTTATCCCTATCATTAGTGTCATCAGAAAATGAATCGTTAAGCTTATTAATAATATATGAAAGCCAAGCCTTTGGCTCTTCAGCTCCATCAACTACTTCTTCAATAGATATTCCATCAACAAATTTATCACCATCTTCTAATTTAAGTTGAAAAGTGTGCTTTTTTTCAATTTTCAAACTATCTAAATTAATTGCTGATAAGAAATCAGTTACTTTATCTCCACTTATTTTGGGTAATTTTTTGTTCAATCCTTGCAGAAAAACGAATAATTTTTCTAATTCAATATCCTTGAATGTAATAATTTGAGAAATATAACCATATAGCTTAATATATTTATAGATATGACCTCGATAACTTTTTTGCTCTTCTCGCTCTAGGTTTGACCATTTCTTAACCACCGCATCTAACACCCCTTGTAGTTTTTCTGATGGTATATCGTCACTATAAAAAATGTCTGCATAGCTTTTTACTTCGCTGTCACCAAACAAATCATAGCCATCAATAATAGCTTTAACATTATACAACATATTAGGATCAGTTTCTTCTTCAAGCATGGTGCTCTCATAGAATGATTGAAACGCTCCTTGTATGACTGGGGGATCATTAACAAAATCAAGAACAAAGGCGTCAGTTTTGCCCGCCATTGTTCTGTTTAATCTTGATAGAGTTTGTACACATTGCAATCCACCCAACCTTTTGTCGATATACATTGTGTGTAGCATTGGCTCATCAAATCCTGTTTGAAATTTATTATTAACGATAAGCAATCTAAAGTCAGGTTTCTTAAAAGAAGTGGCCGTTTGTGCTTCAGAAATTCCGTTCATTGAATGTTCTGTATATTCTTGCTGGGTGTCACTATCCTTTACCGTTCCTGAAAACCCAACCAATGCCTTATAGCCCAAGCCCTTGACTTTCATTTGCCTGTCAAACTCTAATTTATATTTCACACAATGAAGTCGTGATCTTGTAACTAGCATTGCTCGCCCCTTACCGGCAATCTTTTTTGATGTGTGTTCAACAAAATGCTCTAAAATAATTCTTACTTTTTCGGTAATAGTGTCATGGTGCAAATCAACCCATTTAACCAGCATTAATTTAGCCCTACTCTCTGGTAATTCTTTATCTTCTTTAACTCTATTGTTAAGTTTGAAATATCGTTTATATGTTGTGTAGTTTTGCAACACGTCTAAAGTAAATCCCTCAGCAATACTTTGTTTCATGGAGTATATATCAAACGCTTTAAATCCTTTTTCCATCTGTTCGCCAAATACTTCAAGAGTTTTGCTCGTAGGTGTTCCAGAAAAAGCAAACTGTGAAATGTGTGTCTGTTTTACTCGCCGGGCGATTTCATCTGATACTTTTTTATCCACTAAAGTTAAATCTTCTGTGCCATCACCTTCTTGGTGATCCTTTAAATCACTTAGTGAGCCATTAAGTGATTTACTTCTTTCCCCGCCCTGCGATGAGTGAGCCTCATCAATAATCACACCAAATTTTTTATGGCCCAGGCTAGCTATAGTTTTCGATATAACTGGGAATTTTTGGATTGTGCTAATAATAATTGTTTTGCCCGACTCTAAGAATTCTTTTAACTGTTGAGACGTTTTATCAACCGCATTTACAACCCCCTTAGTTTTCTCAAGTTGCAATATGGTATCTTGTATTTGTTTATCTAATATTCGCCTATCAGTAACCACAATGATTGAATCAAATATACGATTAGTATCAGTTTGATTTTGAAACAATGAGGATAACATATGAGATAACCAGCCAATAGATAATGATTTACCAGACCCTGTAGAGTGCTGAATCAAATAATTAACTCCCGCACCTTTACCTAAAATATCTCGTTTCAGCCTTCTAATAACATTTAATTGATGAAATCTGGGAAATATTAAAGTCTCTGATTTCTCTTTAATGGGTTTTTGTTGTGTATGTTTATCAATCGTTTTAACGTTCTCTTTAATATGAACAAAGTTCTCAATCAGATCTAATAAAGAATCCTTTTGCAAAATATCATCCCACAAATAATGAGTCTTGCTCCCTCCGGCTGGATTTATTGGGTTATCAATGTCTTTATTAAATGGTAAAAATTTTGTGTTACTACCATCTAACCTAGTCGCCATATACACTTTTTCATTACCAACTGCGAAATAAACTATATTACGCTTAAATTCAAACAATTTTTCTTTAACATCTCGATTATTTTTCCATTGCGTTATCCCGTCTATGTGGGTTTGGCCAGTCAATGAATTTTTTAATTCTAAAAGTGCAACAGGAACACCGTTGATAAAGATGCCCATATCAATAGTGTTATTGTTCTTTGTTGAATATGCAAGTTGGCGAACCACTGCAAAGTGATTGTTTTTATATAAATCTTTATGCTCAGGATTTAAACCTGATTTGGGTTGAAAATAAACTAATTCAAAATTAGCACCTCTATCCGCAATGCCTTTATGCAAAACATCAATAACTCCTCTGGAGCCAATTTGTTCTGATATCCTGGTAAGGAGTTTATTATTAATATTATCGCCATATTGAACAGTTAATTTTTCGTATTCTTTAGGTTGAGTTTTTTTAATAAACTCAATTAACTGCTCAGGGATTAAACATAAATTTTTATCATAGTCTTTGGGAGAAACTTTTAGATAACCGCCCTTCAAAAATACTTTTTCAATATCTTCTTCAAACTTTTTTTCAGTATATATTCCACTCATGCTAGTTCCTCATCTCTTATATCAACTTTACCGGTAACCACATCTGAAATTAATGCTTGCCGATATTCTTTTAACCATTCTACTAACTTAACTTCATACTTCACAAAGTCATCAATCTTCAAAGTCTCTTTATCCAAATATTCTACAATTTGTTTCTGCTCTCCAAGGGAGGGAATTGGCAAATATATATTTTGGATAGTTGGTTTCCCCAATCCAAATCTAGTTATGCCATTAGCATTTATTTCAAAATATTTTCTTATTGAGTTAGATTGTATGAATCTAAATACATAACCACCAACAACATCAAATGGTCTTATCAATGTCAAATGATATCCACAAACAACATCTCCCAAATCTTTTTTTACCTCTGTTGATACGCCAATATCATCAGGAGCCTCGGAGTCTTTGGTGATGATAACATCCCCGTTTCGTAACCAAAATTTATTATATTCATTCTGATTACAACTGCCTTTAGAAAGATTGGTATCTCCATCTATATGCTCATTGTAATACACATCTGTGTAATTACACAGTCTAATTTGTATCTCATTAGAAAGTATATGTTTATTTATATTACTTGATAGGATTTTAGATATGTATTTAAGTCTCTTAACCCCCCACTCCCTAGGAATATCCCCAATCCACTTGATGTTGGTGTCTTTCATTGCAACATTAGGATTTAATCCTTTAGTAACAGTATCGCTAATAAGGGCTATTCGTTGTTCTT